>NZ_JBIAVU010000011.1:0-319881 GCF_042894695.1 Streptomyces sp. NPDC001513 | reverse complement strand
CAAGGAACGGACGCTTCCTTTGTACTCACCCTCTCGGGCTTTCCTCCGGGCTTCGTTCTGTTCTGCTGTGTTCTTGCGTTTCCGACTCTATCAGATCCTTTCGGGCCTGACCCCCAGTCAGCGGGGTTTGTCTTCCGGGCTGTTGGGCCCTTCCGACTCCCGAACTCTAGTGGATTTCCCCGGCGATTCATAATCGGCCTTCGGAAATGAATTCGGGCACGCCAAATTCGTTCCCAGTGGGAGATCGTGCTGAGTTGGGTGCCGCAACGAGGCGGCGGGATTCGTTGCCGCCTCAACCTTCCGGCTCAGGGACAACTCGAAGAACCTTACGGATCCACGGGGACGGTGTCAACTCCGGTGGTCAGCCGGGGACTGGAGGTCCTCCACGCGGTCCAGCAGCCGGGTGAGCATGTCCCCCAGCACCCCGCGCTCCGCCGTGGAGAGGTCCTGGAGGAGGTCCTCCTCGAAGACCGTGGCCGCGCGCATCGCGTCCAGCCACTTGCTGCGGCCCTCGTCGGTGAGCTCCACGATCACGCGGACCCGGTTGGACTCGTCGCGTTCGCGGG
Organism: Streptomyces sp. NPDC001513; assembly: GCF_042894695.1. Lineage (NCBI taxonomy): Bacteria > Bacillati > Actinomycetota > Actinomycetes > Kitasatosporales > Streptomycetaceae > Streptomyces > Streptomyces sp. NPDC001513. Next base: position 319,315 of record NZ_JBIAVU010000011.1, on the reverse strand, counting down.
TGACCAGGCCTTCCGCGGTCATGCGGTCGATCCGGTGGGTCATCGCCGCCGGCGTGAGGCCCAGCTGCTTCGCGAGCTCGCTCGGGCCCATCCGGTACGGGGAGCCGTGGATGACGAGGGCCTTGAGGACCTCCCACTCCGCGTTGCTGATGCCCAGGGCCGCGGTCTGGCGTCCGTACGCGACGTTCATCCGGCGGTGCAGGCGGCTCAGTGCCGACACGACCTTCTCGACCTGGGGGTCGAGGTCCTGGAACTCGCGCTGATAGACGGCGATCTGCTCATCGAGGCTCGGCTCGTGGACGGGCGTAGTGCCGTCGGGGGTGTCACCCATGGGTCGAAGTATGGCACGAGCTCGTTGGCATCTAACTCCTTCGGTGTGTAGAGTTAAGCATCGAAGTTTAGGTATGAAGTACTGAAGTCTTCAGTCTTCGGCTCTCAAAGGCAGGTGAGAAGTGACCAAGGTGATGGGCGCTGCGATGCGGCGGATCCAGGCCGGGAACGCGCTGACCGCGTTCGGCATCGGTTTCACGGTTCCGTTCCTCTACATCTATGTGGCGCAGGTGCGAGATCTGGGCTCCATGGCCGCCACGAGCGCGTTCGTGGCGTTCGCCCTGGGCGCTCTCGTCGCGCTGCCCTTCACCGGTCGGGTCATCGACCGACGTGGTCCGGTGCCCGTGGTCATGGGTGCGGCCGTCGCCGCGTCGGCCGGTGCGCTCTCGCTCGGGCTGTCCACCGGCATCGTGCCCATCCTGCTGTCGGCGCTGGCGCTCGGCGCCGGGCAGGCCGTGATGCAGCCGGCGCTGGCCACGATGATCGTGTGGTGCTCCACGCCGTCCACCCGGACCCGTGCCTTCGCCCTGCAGTTCTTCATGCAGAACCTGGGTCTGGGCATCGGCGGTCTCATCGGCGGCCAGATCGTCGACGAGAGCCGGCCCGGCAGCTTCACCCTGCTGTTCGGCATCGAGGCCGTGATGTTCCTGGTGCTGGCCGGCGTCATCGCCACCGTGCGTCTGCCGCAGGTGCAGGGGTTCAAGGACGCCCGGCCCAAGGACACGGCACAGGCGGGCGGCGGCTGGAAGCGGCTGCTCCGGCACAAGGCCATGGTGCAGCTGTGCGTGCTGGGCTTCGTGGTGTTCTTCGCCTGCTACGGGCAGTTCGAGTCGGGTCTGGCCGCCTTCGGTACCGAGGCCGCCGGGATCTCCCCGTCCACGCTCGGTTTCGCGCTGGCCGCCAACACCGGTGCGATCGTCGTCGCGCAGTTCGTGGTGCTCCGGCTGGTCGAGAAGCGCCGGCGGTCCCGGGTGATCGCGCTCGTCGGTCTGATCTGGACCGTGGCGTGGGTCATCGCCGGTTTCTCGGGGCTGGGGCACGGCAGCGCGATGATGGCCGCCGCCGCGTTCATCAGCACGTACGCGCTCTTCGGCATCGGCGAGGCCATGCTGTCGCCGACCCTGGCGCCGCTGGTGGCGGACCTGGCTCCCGAGGGCTCGGTGGGCCAGTACAACTCGGCCTTCGCGCTGGTCAAGCAGATGGCGCTGGCGCTGGGACCGCTCGGGGTGCCGCTCGGTGCGGGCGTTCCGATGCTCTACATCGGCGTCTTCGTGCTGGTGTCGCTGGGGATCGCCGGTCTGGCGCTGCGGCTCGGCAGGCGGCTGAGCCCGGCGCAGGACAACCCGTGGCTGGCGAGCCGGGTCGTGGCGCAGGGCGGTCCGGTCGTCGCGGCCAAGGCCGACGCCGCCGCCGCGGAGGCCGTGAGCGCGTAGGCACGTACAGCACCCTGCGTATGTACGTGTACGTATGCATGTGTGTGCGGAAGGCCCCGGTCCCCAAGGACCGGGGCCTTCCGCGTGTCCGGCTACTTGTCCGGCAGGGCGAACTCGCACCAGACGGCCTTGCCGCCGCCCGGGGTGCGCCGGGAGCCCCACGAGGAGGCGATGGTGGCGACGATCGAGATGCCGCGGCCGGTCTCGTCGCCGGGTTCGGCGCGGCGGCGGCGGGGGAGGTGGTCGTCCCCGTCGGTGACCTCGATGATCAGGCGGCGGTCGGTGCGGCGCAGGCGCAGCCGCATCGGCGGGGTGCCGTGCTGGAGGGAGTTCGCGACGAGCTCGCTGGCGGCCAGGACGCCGAGGTCGCACAGCTCGACCGGGAAGCGCCAGGAGGCGAGGACTCCCTGGGCGAAGGCGCGGGCGCGCGGGGCCGCCTCGATGCCGCCGAGGAGTTCCAGGGCGGCGTTGTGGAAGAGCTCGGCGTCCGCGCCGGTGCGGGCGGGCTGCTGGAGGACCATCACGGCGACGTCGTCGTCGTGGTCGGCGTCCACGCCGAGGGCGCGCATGAGGCGGTCGCAGATGACGGCCGGGGTGCCCTGGGCGCCGGACAGGGCGCGTTCCAGGGCGGCGACGCCCTCGTCGATGTCCTCGCCGCGGCGTTCGACCAGGCCGTCGGTGTAGAGGACGGCGGTGGAGCCGGGGCCGAGGGCGATGGTGCCGGAGGTGTGCAGCCAGCCGCCGGTGCCGAGCGGCGGGCCGGTGGGGTCGGCGGCTCTGCGGACGGTGCCGTCCTCGTCGCGGACCAGGATCGGGAGGTGGCCCGCGGAGGCGTACGCGAGGAGGCCCTCGTTGGGGTCGTGGACGGCGTACACGCAGGTGGCGATCTGGCTGGCGTCGATCTCGGCGGCGAGGCCGTCGAGGAGCTGGAGCACCTCGTGCGGGGGCAGGTCGAGGCGGGCGTACGCGCGGACGGCGGTGCGGAGCTGGCCCATGACGGCGGCGGCGCGGACCCCGCGGCCCATGACGTCGCCGATGACGAGGGCGGTGCGGCCGGCGCCGAGGGTGATGACGTCGTACCAGTCGCCGCCGACGGCGGCCTCGGTGCCGCCGGGCTGGTAGGTGGCGGCGACGCGCAGGTCGTCGGGCTGTTCCAGTTCCTGCGGGAGCAGGGAGCGCTGGAGGGTGACGGCGGCCTCGCGCTGGCGGCGTTCGCTGGCGCGGAGCCGTTCGACGGCTTCGGCGTGGTCGGTGACGTCGGCAAGGTGGATGAGGACGCCCGTGTGGTGGGCCTCCGCCTCGCTCCCGGCTTCGGTGTCCGTCTTGGTGGGGCCCTTGGGGAAGTCGACGGGGGTGCAGGTGACCGTGTACGAGTGGGCGCCGCCGGGTGCGGTGCGGTTCTTGGCGGTACGGGGCTTTCCGCTGCGCTGGACCTGGTCGAGGAGCGGGAGCAGGCCGAGCTCGCCGAGTTCGGGGAGGGCCTCGTGGGCGGGGGCTCCGGGGGTGCGGGCGCCGAAGCCGGCGGTGTAGGCGTCGTTGACGTAGGCGACGCGGTGCTCGGGGCCGTGGACGAGGGCGACGAGGGCCGGGAGCCGGCCCAGGACCTCGCGTACGGAGAGCTCGTCGAGGGAGGGTACGGCGGCGAGGACGCCGGTCCGCTGGGCCGTGGTCGAGCCGCTGCCGCTGCCGATTCCGGTATCGGTTCCCGATCCGCCGCCGGTGCCCGTGCCGGTCCCTGTCCCGGTGCCGGTTCCGATGCCGGAGACGGTGGGGTCGGCGGGCTTGCCGTCGGCGGGCGCGGCCCGCTCGGTTCCGGGGTCGGCGCGGCCGCCGCGGGCTGCCGGGACCGCGCCTTCACCCCGCTTGGCCTGGGCGGCGGCGTGTTCGGTCCGGGCGGCGGCGCGGCGCTGCGTTCCGGGAAACCGGGCGCTCCAGCGCGTGAAGTTCACTGCGTTCAAGCCTCGTGGTGTCGCGAGTGGTCGCTGTGTCGCTCGTGGGCGGTCGCTGACTGGACGATGTCACTCTGTGCAGGGGTGAGCCCACCTATGGTCACACGTCCAGTGTGGCCGACCGCACTGACAACGTCAGCCCTGGCCGTTCTTCGGGGGGTTGGGGGCGGGGGGCGGGGGAGGGGCCTTCGGGCCGCCACCTGCGGCCAGTTCGAACTCTGCCCTGGGGTGTTCGAGGGATCCCAGGGAGACGATCTCACGCTTGAAGAGGCCGGAGAGGGTCCATTCGGAGAGCACGCGCATTTTCCGGTTGAAGCTGGGGACGCGGCTGAGGTGGTAGGCGCGGTGCATGAACCAGGCCGGGTAGGCCTTGAGCTTGCGGCCGTAGATGTGGGCGACGCCCTTGTGCAGGCCGAGGGAGGCGACGGAGCCCACGTACTTGTGGGCGTACTCCGTCAGGACCTCGCCGCGCAGGGCGGCGAGGAGGTTGTCGGCGAGGACCTTGGCCTGGCGGACGGCGTGCTGGGCGTTGGGGGCGCATTCGACGCCCTTCTCGGCTGCTGTGATGTCGGGGACGGCGGCGGCGTCGCCCGCGGACCAGGCGTGCTCGACTCCTTCGACGGTGAGGAAGGAGGTGCAGGCCAGCCGTCCGCGCTCGTTCCTGGGGAGGTCGGAGGCGGCCAGGACGGGGTGCGGTTTGACGCCGGCGGTCCACACGATGGTGCGGGTGGGGAAGCGGGCGCCGTCACTGAGGACGACGACGCGGTCCTCGCAGGATTCGAGCCGGGTCTCCAGCCGGACGTCGATGTTGCGGCGGCGCAGTTCGCGGACGGTGTAGACGCCCATCTCGGGGCCGACCTCGGGGAGGATCCGGTCGCTGGCCTCGACGAGGACCCATTTCATGTCCTCGGGCTTGATGTTGTGGTAGTACCGCGCCGCGTAGCGGGCCATGTCCTCCAGCTCGCCGAGGGCTTCGACGCCGGCGAATCCGCCGCCGACGAAGACGAAGGTGAGGGCGGCGTCGCGGAGGGCGGGATCGCGGGTGGAGGAGGCGATGTCCATCTGTTCGATGACGTGGTTGCGCAGGCCGATGGCCTCTTCGACGGTCTTGAAGCCGATGCCGTAGTCGGCGAGGCCGGGGACCGGGAGGGTGCGGGAGATGGAGCCCGGGGCGAGGACGAGCTCGTCGTACTCCATCTCGACGGGGCCGGTGCCCTCGTCGGCGGTGGCGAGGGTGGCGACGGTCACGGTCCGTTTGGAGTGGTCGATGCGCTGGGCCTCGCCGATGACGATGCGGCACTTGCCGAGGACGCGGCGCAGGGGGACCACGACGTGGCGGGGGGAGATCGCGCCCGCGGCCGCTTCGGGGAGGAAGGGCTGGTACGTCATGTAGGGCTCGGCGGTGACCACCGTGACCTCGGCTTCGCCGGCTCTCAGCTTTCGCTGGAGCCGGAGCGCCGTATACATGCCGACGTAGCCGCCGCCGACGATCAGGATGCGCGTACGGGGCGGGGTACCGGGGGCTGTGCCCCGTGAGTTAGCAGCCTTCACCATCCCATGACGCAACGTGGCCGGGAGTTTGTCCACAGGCCCGACAAATTGTGTGACCGGAGGTGGTCCTGGGGCGGGGTGGAAGAGGACGTTCGGTGTGGGCGTAAATCCGCAGGTCAGGGCGTGCGGAACGGCAGATTCCGGGGGTGTGGAACGGAAAAGTGGGGGTGAATGCTCCGATCGGGCGGTGGTCCGTCCGGGGCTGCCTCTTCTGAATTGACTCTGGCTCAACTATGTTCGTATCTCGTCGAGGAGTAGTACGACCGGGCCCGAGACCGTGGCCCCCTCGACGTGAAGGCGGGGAGTGTCTCCGGGGGGAGACAAATGATTACCGGGGGAAACATATGAACATTTCCGATTTCCATGGCTCTGCGACCGCACTCTCGGTCGAGAGCAACGGCCGCGTGCTCGCGGGCGGCACCACGCACGGCGTAGGCCGGTCCACGCCGCTGCGCGTCGACGCCCAGCGCAACCTGGAACACGTGCTGCGAGCGGCCCGCGAGGTCTTCGGCGAGCTGGGCTACGGGGCTCCGATGGAGGACGTGGCGCGGCGCGCCCGGGTCGGCGTCGGCACCGTGTACCGGCGCTTTCCGAGCAAGGACGTCCTCGTCCGGCGGATAGCCGAGGAGGAGACCGCGCGACTGACCGAGCAGGCCAGGACCGCACTGGGCCAGGAGGAGGAGCCGTGGCAGGCGCTGTCGCGCTTCCTGCGCACCTCCGTGGCCTCGGGCGCCGGGCGGCTGCTGCCGCCGCAGGTGCTGCGGGTCGGTTCGGCGAGCGAGGACGGGGTCGAGGAGGCCGAGGAGGCGCGGGTTCCGCAGCAGCGTCAGGCCGTCGCGGCCGCCGGCTCCCCCGATCTGCGGGTCGTGGGCACGCGGAGCGCGGCGGAGGACGAGCCCTCGGACGACTCGGGTGCGGGTGCGCTGCTCGAGGTCGTCGGTCGGCTGGTGCACCGCGCGCGCGAGGCCGGTGAGCTGCGCACCGACGTCACGGTGGCCGATGTGCTGCTGGTGATAGCGACGGCGGCGCCCGCGCTGCCCGACCCGGCGCAGCAGGCGGCGGCCTCGACGCGGCTGCTCGACATCCTGCTCGAAGGGCTGCGGTCCCGGACGGCCTGACCTGCGCGGGTCCGGATCGGCCAGGCATCGGCTCGGCGCCGCTACGGCGCCGGGCGGGTGCCCGGCCACCTCTCATCGGCGGGCTCTCGTGCCGTCCGACCGTTCGCACGTCGGGGCGACAATAGGGCGATTCGCCGAATTGTGCCCGGACGAGTGGATGGCGCGCAGAGGGGTTCGACGCGCGTCCGCCGTGTGACACGCTTGATTGGTGTACCGGTTGAGTGTGTCGTGCGGGGGCTTCCGCGATGAGCGTTGACGGGCGGGAAGAGCCACTCGGTGGCGGCGGCAGCGAGGTCGAGGCGGGCAGCCTGCCCGCACGGCAGGTCCCGGCCCAGCGCGAACCGGGCCGGCGGCACGCACGCCCCTCCGGCTCTTCCGGACCCGGCGGCATCGGGAGCGAAATCCCTCCGTCCGACGGTGACTTGATCGCCCGGATGCGGGGCGGTGACGACGGTGCGTACGAGGAGCTGTTCCGTCGCCACGCCGATGCCGTACGGCGCTACGCGCGGACCTGCTGCCGGGACGGGCACACCGCCGACGACCTGACCGCCGAGGTGTTCGCGCGGACCCTGCAGGCGGTACGGGGCGGGGCGGGGCCGGACCAGTCGGTGCGGGCCTACCTGCTGACGACCGTGCGCAGGGTTGCCGCGGCCTGGGCCAAGACGGCCAAGCGGGAGCATCTCGTCGAGGACTTCGCGCTCTTCGCGGAGCAGGCGTCCACGGGCACGGAGAGCGCAGCCGGGATCGCGGGGCTGTCCGGGGACGACACGCTCGAACTGGGCGCGGACGTACGGGCGATGCACGAGGCCGAGCAGTCGCTGGCCATGCAGGCCTTCCGCAGCCTGCCCGAGCGGTGGCAGGCCGTGCTGTGGCACACCACCGTCGAGGAGGCGTCGCCCAGCGCGATCGCCCCGCTGTTCGGGCTCAGTGCCAACGCGACGGCGGTGCTGGCCAGTCGCGCCAGGGAAGGGCTCAAGCAGGCCTATCTGCAGGCCCATGTGAGTGCGGCGCTGAGCGAGGGCGGCGACTGCGCGCGGTACTCGGACCGGCTCGGCGCGTACGCGCGGGGCGGGCTGCGGATGCGGGCGGAGCGGGGGCTGCGCAAGCACCTGGAGGAGTGCGCGAAGTGCCGGCTGGCCGCCGGGGAGCTCAAGGACGTCAATGCGGGGATTCCCGCGCTGCTTCCGGTCGCGGTCATCGGGTGGTTCGCCGCCGGGTACGCGGCCAAGGCCGCCGGAGTGGTGGCCGGTGGAGCCGTTGCCGCGGCCGACCCGCCGGGGGCTGCGGCCGCGGCCGCAGCCCCCGGCGGGTCGGCCGCAGGGGCCGGGGCTGCCGGGACCGCGGGGGGTGCCGGGGCGGGTGCGGGTGCCGCCGGTGGCACTGCGGGTGGTGCCGCCGGAGCAGGTGGCGGGGGCGCCGGTGCGGGGGCCGGGGGTGCGCTGGCTTCCGAGGGGCTCGGGCTGCCGGCCAAGGCCGCCATCGCCGCCGGGATCGCGGTGGCCGCGGCCGCCGGGGTGGTGTTCGCGCTCGCCGGGGACGATCCCGAGCCGCAGGCCCGGGCGAAGCCCGCGCCCGGTGTGGCGGCGCCGGTGGTGCCGGATGCCTCCGCCTCGCCCTCGGCGGAGCCGAGCCCGCAGGGGGAGCCGCCGCGCGCGCGGGGCTCCGTACCGCCGGCGCGGGTACCGTCGCCGACGCCTTCGGCTCCGGCTTCCGCGGCTCCCCCGGTCTCTTCGCCGTCCTCGTCCCCGCCGCCCTCGCCTTCGCCGTCGTCCTCGCCGAGCCGGGAGAAGCCCGCGCCCAGGCCGTCCCCGAGCCCGCCCTCCCCGAAGCCGACCCCGCCGCCGTCGAAGCCGCCGGAGGGGTTCCAGCTGGCCCGGCTCGACCAGTCGGCCTTCGGCGACCACAGCGGGCCCGAGGTGCAGACCTGGCGCAGCAGCTGGGTGTGGCAGCGCTGGGGGCTGGAGGTGGGCGGCCGCCGCTTCGCGCAGGGCATCACCGTGAACGCGCGTTCCTCGGTGGAGATCACACTCAACCGGCAGTGCACGAGCTTCTCGGCGCAGGCCGGGGTGGACGGGCTGTCGCTCCACACCGACGGCTCGGTGCGGTTCTCCGTCTACGCCGACGGGCAGCGGCTGTGGCAGTCCGCCGCCCTCGGCCACGAGGACCCGCCGGTGGGCGTGCAGGTGTCCCTCGCCGGCCGCAAGACGGTGCGGCTGGTGGTGGAGAAGGCCGGGCCGGGCAGCCTGCCGACGCTGGCGAGCTGGGCCGACGCCGTGATCAGCTGCCGGTGAGCGTCGCGGTGAGGGCCGCGGCGAGCTCGGCCGGGGTCAGGGCAGCCCCGGCGGACTCCTCCCGGGCGTAGCGGGCGGGGCCGAGCAGGGCGCGGGTCCGTTCCGGGAGCCCGTCCACGGCGCCGCTCTCGGGCACCGAGCGCGGATGGCCCGCGCGCCAGGCGGTGGCCGCCGCGAGGGCCCGTACGGCCTCGGCGGGCCGGCCGTCGTCGGCCAGCATCACGGCGGCCGCCTCGGCCATGCCGGCGAGGAAGCGCTCGGCGCACCGGGCGGTGACGGCTGCGGCGAGGCCGGGCCCGAGCTTGGCGAGGCCGGCGGGCGGGCCCTGTTCACGGGCGGTGAGGACGGCGTCGATGCTGTCCAGCCCGGAGACGAACTGTGCGGGCACGGTGATCCGTACGGATTCGGCGCGGGCCCGCTCGCACTCGCTCCGGGCCGATACGAGGTCGCCGCGCTGGAGGGCGAGCAGGGCGGAGAGGAGCCGGGCGAAGCTGCTGACGTCGTGCACCCCGCCGTGGCGGTCGGACTCCGCGTCGGCCTCGGCCAGGAGGCGTTCGGCTTCGTCGAAGTCGCCGGCGCAGTAGGCGGCCTCGGCGATCCGGGCGAGGGCGAAGGGCGCCTCGATGTGGGCCCCGACCTCGTGGGCGAGGCGCAGGCACTCCTCGTACTCGGTGCGGGCCTCGGCGTACCGGCCGCGCGAGAGAGCGACCTCCCCGGCGGCGCTCGCCACCTGGGCGCGGGTCCAGCGGTCGCCGACGCGGTGGGCGATCTCGTGGAGTTCGGCGAGGTCGGCGTCGACGGTGGGCAGGCCGCCGATGACGTCGATGGCGACGTGGGTGCGGAGCATGAGGACCACACCGAGTTCCCAGTCACCGGCGTGGCGGCGGCAGTTGGCGACGGACTCGTCGAGGTCGTGGTGGAAGTCGAGGGGGTTGCCGACGAGGAAGGCGGTGGTGGGCCAGAGCATCCCGGGGAAGAGGGTGGTCTCGGGGGAGCCGTGGCGGAAGGTCTCGCGGATGCGGGTGGCGAGGGCGCGGTACTCGGGGGTGTGGAACTTCGCCGCGGAGTGGCTCTCCGCGAGCAGGAACATGCCGAGGACCTGGAGGCGCATGTAGCGCCAGTACGCGGGCGAGCTCTCGGGCGGTTCGGTGGGGGTGAGGGCGAGGATGCGGGCGGTCCACTGGGCGCCCTCGGCACGGTAGTTGCGCAGCCACCAGAACCAGCCGAGGGCGAAGGCGAGGCGCTGGGCGCTCTCGACGTCCGTTTCCTCGACGGCAGTGGTGTGGAGGGCGGTGCGGAGGTTGTCGAGCTCGGTCTCGACGCGCCGGATCCAGGGGAGCTGCGCGGCGGAGCGGATCGCGGGGTCGGCCTCCTCGGCGAAGGCGAGGTAGTGGGCGGCGTGGCGGCGGGCGGTGGCCCGGACGTCGGCCGGGTGGGCGGCGGCGCGCGCGGCGGCGTACTCGTGAATGGTTTCGAGCATGCGGTAGCGCATGCCGTGGCCGGGCTGCGCGAGGCTCTCGTCCGGTTCGGCCAGGACGAGGGATTTGTCGACGAGGGAGCCGAGGACGTCGGCGGTGTCGTAGGACGGGTCGGCGCACACGGCCTCGGCGGCCGCCAGGTCACAGCCGCCCGCGAACACGGACAGCCGGCGCAGCACGGTGCGTTCGGGCTCGTCGAGGAGGTCCCAGGACCAGTCGACGACGGCGCGCAGGGTCTGCTGGCGCGGCAGGACCGTACGGGCGCCGCTGGTCAGCAGCCGGAAACGGTCGTCGAGCCGGTCCGCGATCTGGCGCGGGGTGAGCAGCCGCAGCCGGGCCGCAGCCAGCTCGATCGCGAGCGGCAGCCCGTCCAGCCGCCGGCAGATCTCCGCGGCCGCACCCGGATCGTCCTCCGTACGGAACCCCGGGCGCGCGGCGGCCCCGCGGTCGCCGAGCAACCGCAACGCGACCGGATCGGGCAGCGGCTCCACCGGCCGCAACGACTCCCCCGGCACCCCCAGCGGCTCCCGGCTCGTCGCCAGGATCCGTACGCCGGGGCAGCGCGCGAGCAGCTCCTCGGCCAGCTCGGCCGCGGCCCCGATCACGTGCTCGCAGTTGTCGAGGACGAGGAGCAGGCTGCGGTGTGCACAGTGTTCGAGGAGCTGGGCGGTGGGGTCGGCGGCTGCGGCGGTGTTCTCGCGGGCGACCAGGGAGTTCTCGCGCAGGCCGAGGGCGCTGAGGACCGCGCCGGGGACGGCCGCGGGATCGTCGAGGCGGGCGAGTTCGACGATCCAGCCGGCTTCGGGGTGCGCGGCGGCGGCGTGTTCGGCGAGGCGGGTCTTCCCGGAACCGCCGGGGCCGGTGAGGGTGACGAGTCGCAGCCGGGCCAGGTCCGTGCGCAGGGCGGCCAGTTCGGGCTCGCGCCCGACGAAGGAGGTCAGGCGGGGCCGAAGGTTGCCCCGGGCCGGTCCGTCGGCCGAAGCCTGCGGGGGCGCGGACTCCGGGGGCGCGGGCTGCGGGGCCGCGGACTGCGGAGCCACGGGCTGCGGGGCCGCTTCGGCTGACGGGGCCGCGGGGCCGGGCTTCGGCTGCGGGGGCGGCGGCGACGGGTGCGTGGGGTGCAAGAGCTGGGCGTGGAGGGTGGTGAGTTCGGGGCCGGGGGTGGTACCGAGGGCGTCGGACAGGGTGCGGCGCGTGCGCTCGTAGGCGGCCAGCGCGTCGGCGGGGCGGCCGGCGGCGTGCAGGGCGCGGAGTTGCTGGGCGCGCAGCGGCTCGTCGTACGGGGACGCCTCGATCAGCGCCTCGATCTCCGGCAGGAGCGCGGCCGGGGCGGTGGCGCCGCTGCGCAGGTCCGCCTCGATGCGGTCGCGCAGGGCGGTGGAGCGGCGGGCCTCGGGGCCGGCGGCGTGGGCCGTGCGGGCCGGTTCGGGCAGGTCGGCGAGGGCGGGCCCGCGCCAGAGGGAGAGGGCGGCGGCGAGGGTGCGGGCGGCGGCGGCCGGGTCGGCGGCCAGCTCCCGGCCGCCCTGGGCCGCCAGCCGGGCGAACCGGTGCAGGTCTGTGTCGTCGGGGGCGGCGGCCAGGCGGTAGCCGCCGGCGGACTCGGCGGTGATGGTGTCCCGGCCGCCGAGCGCTCGGCGCAGCCGGGCGATGAGTGCCTGGAGGGCCGCGGGCGCGTCCTGGGGCGGATCGTCGCCCCAGACGTCGTCGACGAGGTCGGCGACGGAGGCCCGGCGGCCCGCGCGCAGGGCGAGGGCGGCGAGGAGCGCGCGCAGGCGGGCGCCGCCTATCGGGAAGGGGGCGCCGGTCTCGTCGCGCGCCTCGGTGACGCCCAGGATGAGATACCGCACCCGCCAATTCTGCCCCTGCGGCCGGGCTCAGGTGATCGAGACGTCTCCGTTGTCCTCGAGCAGGGTGCGCAGGGCCCCGGCGACGGTGGCACAGGTGGCGGCGTCGAGGGGGGCGAGCAGCTCGGCGTAGCGGCTGAGGTGGTCGGTGATCAGCGACTCGGTGAGCGCGAGGCTCTGCTCCGTGAGGCGGATGCGGACCGAGCGGCGGTCCTGACCGTCCCGGACCCGCTCGACCAGGCCCTTGGCCTCCATGCGGTCGATGCGGTTGGTGATCGCGCCCGAGGTCACCATGGCGGCCGGGATGAGGGCGCCGGCGGTCAGCGCGTACGGGGGGCCGGAGCGGCGGAGGGTGAAGAGGATGTCGAGCTCGCCCACCTCCAGGTCCCGTTCGGCCGCGAAGGTCTTGAGGTGGCGGTCGATGATGCGGTTCATCCGCTGGATGCGGGCCACCACCTCGACGGACCACAGGCCGGCCGCCAGCTCGGGGCGCTCGGCCGCCCATTGGCCGACGATCGCGTCCACTGCGTCACTCATGTCGCGTCCTCATCCTCATCCTCGTCCTCTTGCGTCTGCAGATCCAGAGTATCTCAACGTTGAGACACTTGACGTTGAGAGGACTCCCTGATTTTATCTCAACGTTGAGATTCTGAATCTTGAGATGGATCGGAGCTGGCGCCACGATGACCACCAGTACGAGGGCCACGAGGGCCACAAGTGCGGCCTTCGGCAGCGACAACGACACCGGCCGGCCCCGGCCCGTCCCCGTCCTCTGGCTGGCGCTGCTGGCCACCCCCGTCGCGGCCGCGGCCAACGCCCCCGTGCTGATCCTTCCGGACATGGCCGGCTCCCTCGGGGTGGGCACCTCCACCGCCGCCTGGCTCGTCGCCGCCTTCGCCTGGGCCATGGCCGTCTCCATCCCGCTGCTCGCCGGTCTGCTGCGCCGCCGCGGCCTGGCCCCGGTGCTCCGGCTGTCCAGCGCCCTCCTCCTCGGCGGCACGCTCCTCGTCGCCGCGTCCCCCTGGCTTCCGCTGACCCTCCTCGGGCGGGCCGCGCAGGCCGCCGGCGGCGCCGGACTGGTGGCGTCCGCGATGAGCCTGGCCGGTTCGGCCCGTCGCATGGGCGTCATCAGCGCGGGCTTCGGCATGCTCGGCGCGACCGGCCCGCTCCTCGGCGCCCAGCTGTCGCACGCCGTCTCGTGGCGGCTCTCGCTCTCGGTGTCCCTGGTCTCGCTGCTGGCGGTGCCCGCGGTGGGCAAGTACGCGAAGGCCCCGGCGGCCGCCCCGCAGGGCAGGTTCGACGCACGCGGCGCCGCACTGCTGACGCTGCTGGCCACGACCCTGGTCCTGCTGCCCCACGCACCGGCCGTCGCCCTCGGCTCCGCGGTCCTCGCCGCCGTGCTGCTCGCGCTCCACATACGCCGGCGCCCCGAAGGCTTCGTCCCGGCCGCGCTGATCCGCAGGCCCCTCTTCCTCGGCTCCGCGCTGCTGGCGCTCGCGCTGTCGACCTCGTACTTCACGCTGCTGTTCGCCGTGCCCCGGCTGATCTCGGACCGCTCGGGCTGGGACACCGGCGCGGCCGCCGCCGGTCAGCTCGTGGCGCTGCTCACCGGATCCGCGCTCTCCTTGCTGCTGGCGGCCGGCTCGGCGCGCATGGGGCGGGTGGCCGTACGCACGGTGCTGATCGGGATCGGCACCCTGGCGGCCCTGGTCGCGGTCTTCGCGAGCCACGGACCGCTGCTGCTCCTGGCCACCCTGGGCGGCGTGTTCGGCGCGACCGGAGCCAACGCCGTACTGTCCACGCACGCCGCGTCGAGCGTCCCCGACGCCCAGCGCCCCACGGCCATCGGCCTGTTCACCCTCTGCTACCAGCTCGGCGGCGCCTTCGGCCCGGCGATCGCGACGGCCCTGGTGCTCGGCTCCTGAACCACGGACTGAACCAAGAACCACGACTGAACCACGAAGGCCGGACCGGAGAGGCTCAGTCGGGCAGCGCCACGGTGAGGTCCACTTCAACGAGCTGGCCCGTGAAGCCGAGTTGCGCGACACCCAACAGCGTGCTGGCCGTGGTGAACGCCGGCCCGAGAGCCGAGTCGGTCAGCCGACGCCAGGCGGCGCCCAGAACGTCCCTGTCGTCGCTCCGCACATAGATCACCGAGCGCACCACGTGTTCCGGGTCGGCATCAACCGCAGCCAGGGCAGCGAGTGCGTTCACGACGACCTGGTCGACCTGCACCTCGAGCGATCCGGAACCGACGAGGGAACCACCCCGATCGAGAGGGCACTGCCCCGCCAGGTAGGCCGTACGACCGGCCTCCACCACCGTGATGTGGTGATAGCCGGGCGTGTCGTGCAGCTGCTCGGGGTTGATACGAGTGATCTTCGCAGTCATGCCGGCGAGTGTGACCGGCCTGCTGCCGGTGCGCATCGCAATTTGCCCCACCGGGCAACAGCCCGCAGCGTCCTGAAGGTTGACGAACAAGCTCAGGACAGCGCCGGGCGGTGCACCGGGACCCCCTCCGGCACCGCCCGCCGGCGCGCCGTGGAGGTTCCCGTCCAGCAGGTGCCACGGCGGGCCAGCAGCCGGCGCAGCCACAGCTCCATCGAGACGAGTTCCGCCAGCCCGTCCAGCGGGACCGGCCGGCCGTCCGCCGCGTCGAGCAGGGCCTGGCGCACCACCCGGGCCTCGATCAGGCCGGCGTCCGCGAGCAGCGGCGAGGCGAAGAGCGACAGCAGCTCGCCGAGGGCGGCGCGCAGCCCCAGCCGGGTCGCCGTCTCGTTCGGGGTGTGGGCCGTGGCGCCCCAGCCCACCGGGAGTTCGCGCACTCCGGCCGAGGCCAGGACGCTGCGCAGGATCTCCGCCCGGGCCCCGGGCTGGACGCGCAGGGACTCGGGCAGGGCGCGGGCGGCGCGTACGACCTGGTTGTCCAGGAAGGGGGCGTGCAGGCGCTGGCTGCGGACCTCCACGGCCTGTTCGAACACCCGGTGGTCGGCGGCGTGCCGGGCCAGCAGCGAACGGGCCCGGGCCTCCCCGGGCCGCAGCGACAGCGGCGGCCGGCCGGCCGCGACCGTGAGCCGGATCGATACTTCCGCCAGGGCCTCGCCCGTGAGCCAGCCGGCCGCAGGTCCCGGCCGTGACCAGGTCAGGGCGGCGAGGGAGGCGTCCACCGGACCGGAGGCGCGCTCGGTGACCCCGCCCTCGCGGAGCCGGGCCGCGGCGGCTTCCATGCCCGCGCGGTACGGCGTACGGGCAAGTCTGCGGGCCGCCGCGTACACGGTGAGCGGCACCAGCAGGGACTCCCCGGAAGCTCCGGAGGCGGAGGCCGAGCGGGCCAGCGCCGCCACCGGGCGCAGCAGGTGGCGGCGGCGGCGGTCCATCAGGAGGTCGGCCATGCGCGCCGGGTGGGCGTCGAGGACCTGCCGGGCGCCGTGGCCGGTGAAGTGGTCGGCCGAGCCGGCGGCCAGTCTTCGCCGCTCGCGGGCGGCGAAGACGAGCGAGGGGCCGGGTTCGTCGGTGAGCGGGCCGTCGAGATCGGCGTACGGGAGGGCTTCCTCGGCGGCGGCCACCACGACGTGGTGCAGGCGCGGGTCGGCGGCGATGGCGCGGGCCCGTTCCAGTTCGGCCTCGCGCCCCTGCGGGGTGGCCAGGTCGTTGAAGGTGACCGCGAGCAGCCGCGCCCCGGCGGGGCTCAGCAGGGTGCCCGGGGCTCCCGGCAGACCGGCCGCGAGGAGGGCGAGGGTCGCGGAGGCGCTGCCGCCGGAGAGGTCGGCGCCCACCCCGGGCGCCGGGGCGCCGCGGGCCGCGCGCCGGTCGGCGGGGCCCATTCCGGGCACGGGGCCGGGATCGTACGGCGGCAGCGTGTCGGGAGCATGCCGCGGTGCCGTGAGCCGGGCGCGCACGGCATCCACCAACGCTTCCCGTACGCCCTCCACCGCGCGCTCGGGTTCGGCCTCGGGGGCGGCCACCGCGAGGGACGCGACCTGCTCGTAGCCGGTGATCTCGCGGGAGCCCTCGCGCAGGATGAGCGCGTGCCCGGGCGGGATGCGGCGCACCCCGGCGTACGGTGTGCCGTCGCCCAGTGCCTCCGGGCTGTCGGGGCAGGCCAGCAGGGCGGCGAGATGGCCGATGTCGAGCTGCGCCTCGATGAGGTCGGCGAGCGGGAGGGCGGCGGTGGCGTACGCCGTGCCGCTCGCCCAGGGGGTGTAGAAGACGGGGCGCGCGCCCGCGAGGTCGCCGACGACGGTGATCCGGCGGCCGGCCTGCACGACGGCGGTGTAGCTGCCGGACCACTGGGTGAGGTGGCGCAGGGCTCCGCCGCGGGCGGCGTAGAGGGCCCTCCTCAGCTCGGCGTCGGTCGCGCCGCAGCAGCCGAGGACGGCGAGCCGGGTGAAGGGGTCGGCGGGGTCGGCGGTCACCGTGCGGATCTCGTCGGGGCGCCAGTCGCCGACGGCCCAGAGGGGGTCGGGGTCGCCCCAGAGGAGCTGGGCGCCGACGGGGTGCACGGTGCGTTCGGCGTCCGCGCCGGGGTCGTCCGCGTGGGCCGCGTCGGCGAGGCCGCCGCGCAGCGGGGAGCCGCCCTCGGCGTATCCGCCCGGGCCGTACCCTCCCTGGCCGTATCCCCCCTGGCCGGAGCCGTGGCCGTTGACCCGGCCGGCCGTGCCGAAGCTCGCGGCGATACTGCTCCAACCCACCAACCAGCGCACCGCCGCCTCCCCAGCCTGTGGGCACATGACCGGGGCACGGGCAGTACGGTCAGCGCTGAGGGCGCGGCCGGCGGGACCCCGGGTGGCTCGGGTCCATGCTGCCACGGGACAGGCGTGCGAGAGTGGTTATAGGGGGCGCACATGCAAACGAACACGCCCCGGCCACGCGGTATTTGGCGTTCCGTTCCCACCGCCCCATAGGTCGCTTTCAGCCATTCTTCGGCCGCCGGAAGAGTCGTGCCGGGCCGCCGGAGCCCGGTGCGCGGGCGCGGTCCGGGAGGCGGAATCCGCCCCCCGGACCGTTCCGCCACCCGCGGGGATTGAGGTAGCGGCATCCCCCGGCCCGCCCGATCCGCGCAGCGGGCCGACCCACGCACCGCACATCGAATCGCCGGGGCACCGGACCGGCCAGAGCGCACGGGCGGGCGCACGGCCACACGGGCGGAGCACGCGATGACACGTGCGCCCCGGCGCCGGGTCCGGGGCGGACTGTGCAAACGGACAACAATCCCGCCATACGGAAGTAAGGGCCTTAACGCTTGGGAGGCGGGGAACTACGCTGGGTTTACGAAATGCCGGGCGCCTATGCCCCGGCGGCGTATGCGTTCCGCGTGTGACGAGGGGTGGCGCATGTCCAGGGAGCTCCGCGAGCCCAATGAGAAGCTCGGCGCCGTCCTCGCCCTCGCGGGCATCAGCAACGCCGGGCTGGCCCGGCGGGTCAACGACCTCGGCGCACAGCGCGGCCTGACGCTTCGGTACGACAAGACGTCGGTGGCCCGGTGGGTGTCGAAGGGGATGGTGCCGCAGGGCGCCGCCCCGCACCTGATCGCCGCCGCCATCGGCGCGAAGCTGGGGCGGCCGGTGCCGCTGCACGAGATCGGGCTGGCGGACGCGGACCCCGCGCCCGAGGTCGGGCTGTCCTTCCCGCGCGACGTCGGCGCGGCGGTGCGCTCGGCCACCGACCTCTACCGGCTCGACCTCGCCGGACGGCGCGGCGGTGGCGGGATCTGGCAGTCGCTCGCGGGTTCCTTCTCGGTGGCGGCGTACGCGACGCCGGCCTCGCGTTGGCTGATATCTCCCGCCGACGGCTCGGTGGCGCGGGAAGCCCAGGGCCCCGTACCTGCTGCCACCCCCTCGGCTCACGACGCGGCGACGCACGAGACGCCCGCATCGGCGCCGGGCAACGAGGCGACGGCGCCAGGTGCACGGCCCTCTCCGGAGGGGCGTACGACCGGACCCGCGACAGGCCCGATGGCGGGCCGGGCGTCGGGCCCGCCGTCCACCGTTGTGCCCGCGCAGCACGGCGCCGAAACGCCGCGCGGCCACGGGCAGCGCGTGGGCCACAGCGATGTGACGAAGCTGCGCGAAGCCGCCGAGGACGCGCGCCGCTGGGACTCCAAGTACGGCGGCGGGGACTGGCGTTCGTCGATGGTGCCCGAGTGCCTGCGGGTGGACGCGGCGCCGCTGCTGCTCGGCTCCTACACCGACGAGGTGGGCCGCGCCCTGTTCGGCGCGACCGCCGAACTGACCCGGCTGGCCGGGTGGATGGCCTTCGACACCGGCCAGCAGGAGGCCGCCCAGCGCTACTACATCCAGGCGCTGCGGCTCGCCCGCGCGGCCGCGGACGTACCGCTCGGCGGGTACGTGCTGGCCTCGATGTCCCTGCAGGCGACCTACCGGGACTTCCCGGACGAGGGCGTGGACCTCGCGCAGGCGGCCGTCGAGCGCAACCGCGGCCTGGCCACGGCCCGCACGATGAGCTTCTTCCGGCTGGTCGAGGCGCGGGCGCACGCGAAAGCGGGCGATCCGGTGGCCGCCGGAGCGGCGCTGAAGGCCGCGGAGGGCTGGCTGGAGCGGTCCCGGGAAGGCGATCCGGATCCGACCTGGCTGGGTTTCTACTCGTACGACCGTTTCGCGGCGGATGCTGCAGAATGCTACCGGGATCTGAAACTGCCCCGGCAGGTACGGCGCTTCACCGAGCAGGCACTGTCCCGGCCCACCGAGGAGTACGTGCGCTCGCACGGGCTGCGGCTGGTCGTGAGCGCGGTCGCCGAGCTGGAGTCGGGCAATCTCGACGCGGCGTGCGCGGCGGGCACCCGGGCGGTGGAGGTGGCGGGCAGGATCTCCTCGGCGCGGACGACCGAATACGTACGGGACCTGCTGCACCGGCTGGAACCGTACGGGGACGAGCCGCGCGTCGCGGAGCTGCGCGAACGGGCCCGGCCGCTGCTGGTCGCGCCGGCGTAGGACCTGATCGGAAGGCGGGCCCCGGGACCCGCGTGGCCGCGTTGTCGGTGCCGGGGTGCAGTATGCAGGGGTGGGAGGTGTCAGCGTGGGCGGCGGCGTGGGCGTGGACTGCGATGTGCTGGTGATCGGCGGCGGGATCGTCGGCCTGTCGACGGCGCATGCCTTGTCGAGCCTGGCTCCGGGGACCAAGGTGGTCGTCCTGGAGAAGGAACCGGGCCCGGCCCGGCACCAGACCGGCCGCAACAGCGGCGTGATCCACAGCGGGATCTACTACCGCCCGGGATCGCTGAAGGCGCGCTTCGCGGTGAGCGGCGCCGCCGAGATGGTCAAGTTCTGCGCGGAGCATGAGATTCCGCACGAGGTGACGGGCAAGCTGATCGTCGCCACGGAGCGGGAGGAGCTGCCGCGGCTGCACGCCCTGGTCCAGCGCGGCCGGGAGAACGGCATCCCGGTGCGCGAGCTGGGCCCGGCGCAGATCAGCGAGTACGAGCCGGAGGTCCGGGGCCTGGCCGCGATCCACGTCGGCAGCACCGGGATCGTGGACTACGGCCGGGTCAGCGCCCAGCTGGCGGAGTCCTCGGGCGCGGAGATCGTCTACGGCGGCGCGGTGGACCTGATCTCCCGCCGCGCGTCGGCGGTGGCGGTCCGCACCACGTCCGGGCTGGTGGTCCGGGCGCGGGTGCTGGTGAACTGCGCGGGCCTGCAGTGCGACCGGATCGCCCGGCTGGCCGGCGACGACCCGGGGATGCGGATCATCCCCTTCCGGGGCGAGTACTACGACCTGACCCGTCCGGACCTGGTCCGCGGGCTGGTCTACCCGGTGCCCGACCCGGCGTTCCCCTTCCTCGGGGTCCACCTCACCCGGGGCATCGGCGGCGGGGTCCACGTCGGACCCAATGCGGTGCCGGCGCTGGCCCGCGAGGGCTACGCCTGGTCGACGGTGCGGCCGCGGGACCTCGCGGACGAGCTCGCCTGGCCGGGATCCTGGCGGATGGCCGCACGGCACTGGCGGTACGGGACGGGCGAGATCCACCGCTCGCTGTCGAAGCAGGCCTTCACCCGGGCGGTACGGCGGCTGCTGCCGGCCGTCACCTCGGCGGACCTGCGGCCCGCAGCGGCCGGGGTCCGCGCGCAGGCCGTCCTGCGGGACGGGACGCTGGTGGACGACTTCCTGATCCGCGACGCCCCGCGCACGGTCCACGTCCTGAACGCCCCCTCGCCCGCGGCCACCGCCTCGCTCCCGATCGGCCGCGAGATCGCCTCCCGGGCCCTTCGCACCCTCGGCTCGGCCTGAACGGTCCCGAAGCCGGTGCCGACGGCCTCGAACGTCCCGCTGCGCGGAGCCCTCTCCCCGCGGCGGCGGCGCACGCGCGGCGGCGCACCGACCCCCCGTCGTAGAATCACGGCATTGTGTCTGAGTCCCTGAATCCCCAGCCGCCCAGCCTCCCGGACGCCGCGCCGGAGGCGAGTTCGTACGTGCCGCCCAAGTGGCGGACCGAGCCCCGCTTCCCCGACGGGCCCTCGCCGGATCCGGCCGGCTCGCACCACGAGCGGCGGATCCGGAGCTTCCAGCCCCGGCGCAGCCGGGTCACCACCGGCCAGGGCGAGGCCCTGAAGCGTCTGTGGGGCACCTGGGGCCTGGACATCGACGGCCGCGAGGTCATCGACCTGCAGGCGATGTTCGACGGCCTCCCCGTCGTCCTGGAGATCGGCTTCGGCATGGGCGAGGCCACCGCGCAGATGGCCGCCGAGGACCCGGACACCGGGATCCTCGCCGCCGACGTGCACACCCCCGGGCAGGGCAACCTCCTCGCCCTCGCCGAGCGGGGCGGGATGACCAACGTCCGCGTGGCCAACGGCGACGCGATCATCCTGCTCCGCGAGATGCTGCCGGCCGACTCCCTGGCCGGGATCCGCGTGTACTTCCCGGACCCCTGGCCCAAGGCCCGCCACCACAAGCGCCGGCTGATCCAGCCCGAGTTCCTCACGCTGGCCGCGACCCGCCTGGCCCCCGGGGCCGTGCTGCACTGCGCCACCGACTGGGAGCCGTACGCCGAGCAGATGCTCGAAGTCCTCACCGCGCACCCGGACTTCGAGAACACGCAGGCCGACGGCGGCTACGCGCCGCGCCCCGCGTTCCGGCCGCTCACCCGCTTCGAGGGACAGGGCCTCGACAAGGGCCACGTCGTACACGACTTGCTCTTCCGTCGCACGGAGAACTGACAACGTCACGGCGCGTGTCAGACCGGATCGCTAGGGTCATGGTGTGTTCCGAGCGCTCCTCGCTGTGCTCGCACGTCCGTCGGGCACGGTCCGCACGTGCGTGCTCCTCGCCCTGCTCGCCGTCACCGGCATCTCGATCCTCGAACTCGTGCGGGAACAGACCGGCACCCCGGGCTTCCTCGTCGGTCTCGGCCTGGCCGTCCTGCCGGTGGCGCCGCTCATGGCGGCCTTCCGGTGGCTCGGCCGGGCCGCGCCCGCGCCCTGGCCGCAGCTGCTGTTCTGCTTCGGCTGGGGTGCCTGCGCCGCGGCGCTGATCGCGATACTGGCCAACAACTTCGCCACCGAGTGGATAGCCGCGGCCACCGCCGACGCCTCCGACGCCGATCACCTGGGCTCGGTGGCCGTCGCCCCGGTGGTGGAGGAGAGCGCCAAGGCGGCCGCCCTGCTGCTGGTGTTCGTGTTCCGAAGACGCCATTTCACCGGCCCCGCCGACGGTTTCGTCGTGGCCGGATTCACCGCCACCGGCTTCGCCTTCACCGAGAACATCCTCTACCTCGGCAACGCCTACGGTGAGGACCTCGCCGAGGGCTCCGGCGTGCTGGAGTCGGTGACGGCGGCGACCTTCTTCGTCCGGATAGTGCTGTCGCCGTTCGCGCACCCGCTGTTCACGGTGCTCACCGGGCTCGGTTTCGGCGCGGCCGCGCTCAGCGTGCGCCGTTCCCGCAGGATCTGCCTGCCGCTGCTCGGCCTGGCGCCGGCCATGGGCATGCACGCCCTGTGGAACGGCTCCTCGCGGTTCGGGGACCACGGCTTCTACACGGTCTACGCCTTCGTGATGGTCCCGGCGTTCGGGCTGCTCGTGTGGCTGGCGGTGCGGATACGGCGCGCCCGGCTGCGGGTCGTGTCCGGGGAGCTGGCGGTGTACGCGGCCGCCGGCTGGATCGGCCCCGCCGAGGTACCGGCACTGGCTTCGATGCCGGCTCGGTCACTGGCCCGCGCCCTGGCCCGGCGCAGCGGCGGCCGGGCCGCCGGACGCGCGGTCGCCCGGTACGAGGCGGACGCGGCCGCCCTGGCCCTGCTGCGGAACCGGGCGCGCCGCGGCGGCCCGGTGGGGGAGCCGGACTTCGCCGGCCGGGAACGGGAGCTGCTGCACCGGCTCTGGCAGCGCCGTGCGACGGCGGGCCCGGCGCTGGCCCGGGCCGCGGTCATGGAGGAGCTGCTGCCGCCGTCGTTCGACCCCTTGCGGGCCCCGCTGCCCGTCGCCGCGCCCGCGGCCGCGCTGCCCGCCGTACCCGTACCGCGGCGGGCGGCGCCGGATCTCAGACGTTCAGGCCCTTGGACTCCAGCCACGCCAGCGGGTCGATCGTCGAGCCGCCCTTGCGTACTTCCAGGTGGAGATGGGGTCCGGTGACGTTGCCGGTGGCGCCGACGCGGCCGATGGTCTCGCCGGCGCCGACCGCGCCCGAGGTCACGGACATCGAGGACAGGTGGCAGTACCAGACCTCCGTGCCGTCCTCGAGCTGCAGCACGATCCGGTAGCCGTACGCGCCGGACCAGCCGGCCGAGGTGATCTTTCCGGCGGCCACCGCCTTGGCCGGGGTGCCGGTCGGGGCGGCGAAGTCGAGGCCGGTGTGGTGGCCGGAGGACCACATGGAGCCGGAGTCCCCGTAGTGGGAGGTGAGGGTGTAGGCGGAGGTCGGCAGGGAGAAGCCGCCGGCCGATCTGGCGCGCTCCTGCTCGGCCTTGGCCTCGGCGGCCTTCTTCGCGGCCTCGGCCTCTTCCGCGGCCTTCGCCTCGGCCTGGACCTTGGCCTCCTCGGCAGCCGTACGGGCCGCATCCAGCTTGTCCTTGGCCTCCTGGGCGGCGGCCTCCTGCGCGGCCCGCTCGGCGTCCGCCCGGGCCTTCGCCTCGGCGGCGCCCTGCTGGGACTCGGCCTGCTGGAGGATGCGGTTGCGCAGCACCTCGCCGGCGTCGGCGCCGCTGTCGCTCTGCTGCGCGATGATCCCCGTCCGTGCCGCCGCCTGGGCCGCCGATCCGGAAGCGCCGTCCGATCGCGAGGAGTTGTCGCCCGGCATCAGGTCGGGCAGGTCGGGCAGGTCGGACATCGACGGCAGGGATATCGCGACCTGGGGCCGGTCCTGCGCGTGGGCGATGCCGCCGGCGCCGACCGCCGCGATGACACCGACGCCGAGCACGGTGGAGCTGCGCGCAAGTCCCCCGCGCTGCTTGGCGATCCGGTGCTTCCCGCGGACCGGACGGACCGAGTCCTCGGTGGGGTTCCACTCGCCCCAGGCACCCGCGGTGGGCGGCTCCTGGATCTCGGTGCCTTCAGGGGCAGGCAAGTTGGAGGCCACCGGGGCACACTCCTCATTGACGCGCACGCGCACGGCGCCGTCTCTTGCGACGGCTGGGACGACCGCGCTGCGTTATCGAAAGGTAATAGACGCAGGGGAGTGATTCCAAGCTGTTGCGCTTGATCGTTCGCACCAATCGGCCACGCAATGGCTGGCTCTGGCCAGGCCTTTTCGCCACAAATAGCAGTCAACTCGGGCAAAAATCAGGCAACTCCCCCATCTCTTCGGCCACACCCGGAACATGACGTTTTGTCAATGTGCTTGCAGAGAGCATTAGTTCAAACACACTGCGTCACGTACCGTCGCCCCGGCGCACCACCGGCACGGTCCTCCGCCGCTCCGGCTGCCCCAGCGCCGGCCGGCCCACCGCGAGCAGCGCCATGTCGTCCGTGGCCCCGCCGCCCGTGTGCCGGCGCACATCGCTGCTGAGCGCGCTGAGCAGGGCGTGCGGCCCGGGGAAGATCCGTCCGCGCAGCCGGGCCGCCGGATCGTAGAAGTCGCCCGCCCGGTCCCGGGCCTCGCTCAGCCCGTCCGTGTAGAGCAGCAGGGTGGTGCCCGCGGGGAAGGCCCGCTCCTCCACCCGGTCCGGCCACCCGCCCAGCTCCCCCATGCCGAGCGGCAGGGCGGGCTCCGCCGGGGCGAGGACCGCCAGCTCCCCGTTCCCGTGCAGCAGCAGGGGCTCCGGATGCCCCCGGTTGAGCAGCCGCAGCACCCCCGCGCCCGGCGGGATCTCCCCGAGCACGCACGTCGTGAACCCCTCGAACGCGTCCAGGCCGTCGCGCCGGGTGCCCTCCCGGGCCAGGGCCCGCTCCAGCCGCTGCGCCAACGCCTCCAGCGTGGGCTCGGTCTCCGCCGCCTCCCGGAACGCCCCGAGGACCACCGCCACGGCCTCCACCGCCCCCAGCCCCTTGCCCCGTACGTCACCCACCGCCAGCCGCACTCCGTACGGGGTGTCCTGGACGGCGTACAGGTCGCCGCCGATGAAGGCGTCGGCCTGCGCGGCCTCGTACCAGGCGGAGACGTGCAGCCCGCCGATGCGCTCGGCGGGCTTCGGCAGCACCGCCCGCTGCGCGGCCTCGGCGATCCCGCGCGCGGAGGCGAGCTGCTCGCCGCTGCGCCGCACCACCCGGTTGATCAGGAGCGCCAGCCCGGACACGGTCACCACGGTGGCCAGCTCGGTCAGCGCCTCGACCTCCCCTCCGGTGCCGCTGCGGAGCTGCAGCAGGAACACCGCGAGCGAGGCGAGGAGTCCGGTCAGCACCGTGGCCCGGAACGTGTACAGCGGGGCGGCGACCAGCGGGGCCGCGGAGAAGAAGGGGGATCCGGTGAAGCTGGGCGGGGTCAGCAGGTTGAAGGCCGTTCCGATCACGATCAGCGCGCCCGGCAGCACCCGGACCACCTGCCGGGCCGGACCGCTCCCGCCACCGCTCACGCCGCCGCGCCTGCCACCGCGCCCACCGTTGCCCTGCCGGCCCAGCCCCGCCACGCTGCTCTCCTGCCGCCCGGATCCTCGTACGGATGCGGGCCCGCCGCCGCCTCGCCCCTCAAGGCTGGCGGCAGGAGCGGCCGGACGGCGACCCGGCGGCGGCCGGACGGGTGACGACACGTGAGGACACACGAGGAGCGGGACCGGGACATGACGAAGGCCCGGCTCCCCAAAGGGAACCGGGCCTTCGTACTGAGTAGCGGGGGCAGGATTTGAACCTACGACCTCTGGGTTATGAGCCCAGCGAGCTACCGAGCTGCTCCACCCCGCGTCGGTAAACACAACTCTACGCCATCCGGGGGGACCCCTCCGCCAATTACCGGCCGGCCCACCCGCGAACCGGCATCATCGCAGGTCAAGGCCCTAAAACCGGCCCAGGACGGGCACCCGCGAACCAAGATCGTCCCTGTTGCACGCCGGTGACACAGCGGGGATCGTTCCGGGATCGGGCGCGGGCGATGATTCACCTGTCGCCAGGGCCAGGGGGAACACGAACCGGCCGGGCGACGACCACCACACCAACCGGCTCGGCCCTCTGCCGATGCCCCTGTGATTCCCGGGGGGAGTCCACCATGTCCGTTCGCACCGCAGCCGCCATCGCAGTCGTCGCCGGCGTTGTCACCACTCTGCTGCCGCTCTCGGCCACCGCCGCGTCCGCCGCACCCGCCACCGACGACCACGCCGTGCTGCGTACGGAGATGGGCGCTCCCGTCCCGAGCGGCCCGCTGACCCGCGGCGGCGCCACCGAGTCCTTCGACCTGACGGTGAAGAACCCGACCGGCAAGGCCGTCACGTACAACCCGTGGATGCTCGTGGACCCGACCGGCCCGAGCCGGCTGGAGAAGGACGACGTCGTCTTCAAGGTCGAGGCGGTGGACGCCCCGGCGACCGCGTCCTCGATCGGCCAGCAGGACGGCGGGTGGCAGGGCACCTTCTTCCCCGCCGCCGGCGAGCCGGGCGGTGACAAGGGCGGCTTCGACATCCCCGCCAACGGCAAGATGACCTGGAAGGTCACCATCGGCCTCGGCGCGAACTACCCCACCAACGACGGGGACTTCAGCCTCAGCGCCGCCAGCTACAACAACTCCGTGGCCCCCGGCGGCGCCGACTCGCACACCTTCAAGGTCGACCCGCAGATCAAGGCGGGCGAGCTGAAGACCTGGTTCCAGCAGATCAGCTCCGGCAAGGACGGCCAGGAGGAGCGCGCGTACCTGGACCTGAACTACGAGGCCACCGGCGACGGCACCTTCGGCACCGCCCTCGCGACCAGCCTGAGCCTGTCCCACCCGGGCGAGCAGGAGGCGGACTTCCACGTGCAGGCCCTGTTCGACGGCCGCTGGCAGGACCTGAAGGCCGAGGACAGCCGCTACGAGCTGCCGCGGATCCCCAAGGGCTTCGGCGCCGCCGACGGCGTCCACACCCTGCCGCTGCGGGTCAGCCTGGGCAACCACACCGAGCTGACGAAGAAGACCACGATCACGATGGAGGCCGAGGTCCGCCACGCCGAGGGCAACTCCTACCCGCTCAAGACGGGCTCCGTGCAGTTCCCGCTCGTCCCGTTCGCGGAGACGGTGCCCACCGACACCCCCTCCACCACCCCGTCCACCGCTCCCTCCACCGCCCCCTCGGTGCAGCCCGCCGTCGCCACCTCCACCTCCACCGGCAACGGCAAGGTGACGACCACCGGCACGACCACGACGACCACCACGACCACGGCCACCGGCTCCCTCGCCCACACCGGCGCCGGCTCCTCCACCGGTCTGTACGCCGGCCTCGCCGCCGCCCTGGTCGTGCTCGGGGCGGCCGCCGCCTGGCTCGGCCGCCGCCGTCGCGGCATCTCCGCCTGATCCACACCCCGTACGCAGAAGCGCCCCATCCGGTCCGACCGGGTGGGGCGCTCGTGCGTACGGGGTGTGGATCAGCCGCCCTTGGGCGTGCGCCGGCGGGTCAGGACACGGGTGGTGGAGCCGTCGTCCTCCCGCAGGTCCCGGACGTGCGTGAAGCCGATGCGGTTCAGCAGGCTCAGGGAGGCCGTGTTGGCGGCGGCCACGGTGGCGTGCACCTCGGTCAGGCCGAGGGTGGCGAAGGCGTACGCGACGATCGCCTCCGCGATCTCGGTGCCGAGGCCCGATCCCCAGGCCCCGGGGGCCAGGGCGTAGATGATCTCGTGACCGTCGACCTCGTCGGTCCGCTTGATCTCGGCGTGCCCGATCAGCTCGCCGCCCCGCCGCACGGCCCAGACGTCGAAGAGGTCCTCGGCGTAGACCTTCGTGAAGACCCGCCCGAAGAGGGCCCGGTCCTCGGCCTCCGTGGTGGGGCCGTCCCCCATCCACCGGGACACGCGGGTGTCCTGGAAGAGGTCCACGAAGCATTCCTCGTCCTCGGGGACGTACGGGTCGAGGAGCAGGCGTGCGGTGCGCAGGACTGGAGTCACGGACGGCGACGCTACCCGCCCCGGCCGGGAGGTTCACCGGGTTTTCCCGTCCCGCCCCGGGGGAATGACGGGACGTCCGCTCGCGCGGGGGCGGGCCAGGCCGGCCGGAAACGACCGAGCGCCCCCTCCGGCCGGAGCCGGAAGGGGCGCTGGGCGCCGGGCGGGAGGCTTCGCCCCCACCCGCGAGCGGTAGGCCACGTCGGACTCGAACCGACAACCAACGGATTAAAAGTCCCGGCAGGATCCTGCCGGAACATTCCGCTCGGTCCGCCAAGCTCTGGAAACTCCTGTTCAGAGCACTAAACCCTGCCGCCTCATCCGCTCCAGACCACCCCGTGCCAGCACGTCCGCTCACGCATCGCTCACGCACTCGGCGGCCCTGACTGGGGCTCGTGTATCCCTTGAACGCAGCGACGCGACAGGACCGGCGTACTGTGCCATCGCCGCCCGCACAGCCGTACCACTTTCCAGGCGTGCCGAAGGCCCGCACCAGCAGGTGCGGGCCTTCGCACGGTCACGGCTGTGCGACACCATTCCTGCGCCATGGCACCCCACGGCCACATCACTCCAGACCTTGCAAGCCGACACGCTCTCCCCCGGCTCAGCGCCAGGTGTTGGTGTCCACGATCTCGCCGGTCTCCACGTCGATGCGGCCATGGAAATCGCCCGAGTTGCGCGTTGCGATGATCACGAGCGGCCGGCCCCCCTGCAGGAAGGCGGAGTAGAAGCCTTCCAGTTCGTTCGGGTTATACACCAGGTCGTGCGGCGGGTTCAGCCGGAACCGCTCCGAGCCGTCGGCCCAGTAGACCACCGCGTTGTTCGTCGGGGTGAAGGGGGTGCTGTCCAGCGCTTCCACCACCAGCACCATTGTTGAGTCGTATTCCCGCCACGCCATGACGTTGACCGGCGGAAGCTCGTACTGCTTCTCGACGTTCCCAGCAGCGGGGCTGCTCCACCGGACCGTGGTGTCGCCTCGGTTCCAGGTGACCACGACGTCGGGATCCTCCCCTGTCGCCTGGCTCTTCCCCCGGCCTATCGCCACTGGTTGGTGTCCACGATCTCGCCGGTCTCCACGTCGATGCGGCCCTGGAAATCGGGTGCATTGCTCGCGACCATGATCAGAAGCGGCCGCCCGTCCTGCGGGAAGGCGGTGTAGAAGCCGTGCATTTTGCTCGGGTCGTACAACAGGTCGCGCGGTGGGTGCAGCCTGAACCGCTCCGAGCCGTCGGCCCGGAAGACCACTGCGTTGTCCGACGGAGTGAAGGGTGCGAAGTCCAGCGCTTCCACCACCAGCACCAGTGTCTCGTCGTACTCACGCCACGCCAGGACAATCCGTGGTGGCAGCTCGTACGACTTCTCGACGTTCCCGGCGGGGCCGCTCCACCGGACCGTGGTATCGCCTCGGTTCCAGGCGACCACGACGTCGGGTTCTGCTTCTGTCACTTGGGGATCTCCGTGGGTGGGCCGACTGGGATCAGTCGGGCTCGGTCCGATCGTTCCATGATCTCTATTTGAGTCCCGCCGCCGGGCAGACGGCCCAGCTTCGGGTCCATCTGGGGTCCGATGATGCTCTCCTGTACGAGGATCGGGTCCCCCTCCGAGATGCGGTAGCGCTGCAGGAGCAGGTCGTCACCCTTCCAGTCGGTGCGGATGGCCATCTGATCGCGAACGAACTGCAGGTTGGGTACGTCATCAAAGGATCCGAATCCGCCCGGCTCCTTCTGACCGACTGAGATCACCATGTTGAACTCCTCCCCCGGCTTGGCGAAGCGCGCGACAATCGTCGACCCCTCCAGGTGCGGGACGGTGTCACCGCGTTCGGAAGGCCCCAGGGCTTTCCGTTCCTCGGCCTTCTCCGGGCAGGGGCTGAGGCCCAGCAGGTCCGCCCACACGTGCGGGTTGGTGACGTAGGCGACCGGGTTCGGGGACGGTGCGAGGCCCAGCGGGTCGCCTGTCAGGTAGCGGGCGGTCTCCGGGTCGTAGGTGCGGAAGTAGTTGTGGTGGAGGCCGGTCTCGGGGTCGTGGTACTGGCCCGGGAAGCGCAGCGGGGTGTAGGCGGAGGCGTCTCGGTTCCAGCTCGTCTTGCCCCATACCGTGGAGCGGGTGCGCCAGGCGACCTCGCCCTGCTCGTCGATCAGTTCGGTCGGCGTGCCGACCAGGTCGGTGACGATGGCGAAGAAGCGGCTGTCGATCTCCTCCTGCGATGCCTGCGATGCCTGCGACGACCGGCGTATGGACTCCACCTGGGTGAGCGGGTGCAGGCCGGAGTGGGTCCAGCTGAGCGTGACCTCGTGCGGGGTGCCCGCGGAGCGCGTCGTCTGCTCGACGAGGGTCGGGCCGTTCCACGTGAAGACGGTCTCCTCCACGACCTGGTCGACCTCGTCCGGCTGCGCCGATGTTTCACGTGAAGCGTCGATCGACGCGAGCCGCTGCTTCGCGGCACGGCGGCCCATCGCGTCGTAGCGGTAGCGCCAACGCGCCCCGTCCGGGGTGGTCACCTCCGTGAGCCGGTCGTCTGCGTCCCACGTGTAGTGCCAGGTGTCCGGCTTCCGGGAGAGCCGGGGCTTCTGCCGCAGGATCACGCGGCCCTGCCGGGCTGGCGATCAGATGGCAAGCTGCCCGCGCAGAGCGCTGCGTTGACAGCACGAGGCGACCGGCAGAAGCCATGAGCTGGTTCGCCGACCTGGATGAGAACTACCAGGCAGACCACCCGATGCTCCGCCACCACCGCGCCTACACCGCAGCTCTGGCGGAGGCCTTGGCCGCAGTGCAGGGCGAGGACTACCAGCGACGGGTGGCCCAGCGGGCGACCGATGACATCAAGCGCGCAGGCCCTTCGCCATCAGGCCGACTTCGCTGAACGCGCCGCTCGCGCCAAGGAAGATCTCCGCCAGGTGCGCAGCTACATCCATACGGACAGTGAGCCCCTCCCCGACCTGCCGGACGAACTCGCCGACGTCGACCCCGCCAAGGGCTACGAAAGGGACACCATTTCCCAGTCCGACCTGGACCGCGTACGCGCCCTCCTCGGCATACCCGAGACGGACGATCCCGAGAGCGTCGCGACCATCGCGGCGCTCCTGGAGCAGGTGGGGCCGACGAGAAGGCCCCCCTTCCGGACGTGGAAGAGACGGCCTGGCAGGACCGGCAAGGTCTTCACCCAGGAGAACGGCGCCTGGCTCCATCCCGAGACCGCCTCGGATACCTTCCGCCAGATCCTGGCCCGCACGGACCTGACGCCAATCACCTTCGTGCTCTACGCCACGTCTCGGCCACCCTGACCTCGGACACCTACACGAGCCTGCTCCTCGAGGTAGACCAGGCAGCCGCCGAAGCGGCGGCCCAGCTGGTACCTCGCACCCGGCAGGCGAAGAGCACAGGAACACTCACGCACGGGCCCGGAAACGGCTGAGCGCCCCTCCTGGCCGAAGCCGGGTGGGGCGCTCAGTAGCAGGTCAGAGGGGTCGACCCCCGCCTGCGAGCGGTAGGCCATGTCGGACTCGAACCGACAACCAACGGATTAAAAGTCCGCTGCTCTGCCAATTGAGCTAATGGCCCTCCAGGTGCTCACCCCAGAGCATAGCCGGACAGCGCCGGTCAGCCGATCGGGTATCGACTGACCGGCCTGTCGCCGTCAGTTCAGCGGCGCACCGGGGGTCGGGCGGCGGACGGGACACCTGTCACCCGGACCGACCCGGAGGTCCTGACCTCGGCGCCCTGGCCGTCGGCCGGCCGGGCCACGAGCGTCCACTCGTAGTCGCCGGTGAAGAGGTACGTGCCCGTCGGGGACTTGCCGTCCCACGCGGGGGCGATCACGCCGCGCGCCTCGCCGCCGGTGCGCACGACCGTGGTGATGCCGGACGTCTTGTTGCGCACCATCAGCTTCCAGGACGCGACCGGCTTGGACACCCACCAGCGGGCCTGCCAGGTCTTCGCCTGCCTGAAGTCCACGGTGGCGGCGAGGTCCTGGTCGATCGTCGCGAGCGGGGAGGTCTTGCCGGCGACACCGACGAGGTGGACGGTCTCGCTCTCGTCCGTGTAGGCGAGGCGGCCGCCGAACCGGTCGATGGTCCAGTCGGTGCCGAACGAGTTGACGTACTGGGCGACGTCGGGCTCGCGCACCGGAGCGCCGGAGCGCAGGTTGGTGACCTCGAGGCCGGCGCCCGCCCGGTGCACGACGTATCCGTCGCCGAGCCGGACCTGGTGTCGCTCGGGCGTGAAGGGCAGCGGGATCCGCTTCTTGGTCGGCACGTGGTAGGCGGCGGCGCCGTCCCCGTAGAAGGAGCAGGTGGAGTAGAACCAGCCACCGGCGACCTGGAGCTCGTACGGGCGGCAGCCCGAGCCGAGGTCGACCCGCTGGGTGATCTGACCGCTCCGCAGGTCGGTACCGGCCACCACTCCCTTGTCTCCCTCCGACTGCCAGAGCACGGCCCCCCACAGGACGGAGGGCGAGGTGGGACTGATGTCCAGGACCTTCCCGGTGTCGATGTCCGCGACGAAGGAACGGGTGGAGGACGCGTCGGTCGCCACGAAGTGGACGTACCGGCCCGAGGCGCTCTCGATGTGGTCCGGCCACAGATCCGTACGGCTCTCCAGTCGCACCTGACGCACCGTGCCGCCCGCGGCGGCGTCGATCACGTTCACCGCGAGCCGGCAGCCGATGCAGTCCCCCACGTCGACGCGCGACAGCGAGACGAACCGGCCGTCGCCCGTCGCGACGCTCCGGGCGGCAGGGGCGTCCTGCACCCCGCACAGCTGCGGGTTGACGGTCGCGTCGCACTTCCAGGCGGGGGTCTGGGAGACCGACGGGGTGCCGGACACCGAGGCCGTGTATCCCAGGACGCTCTTCTGCGGGTCTTCCTGGGTCACGGCGAGCCGGCCCTGGGCGAAGGCGAGCGCCACGCGGTCCGCGGGCTTCGGCGGAAGGTCCATGGCCTTCTTCACCACGGGGGCGCCGTCGGGGCCCGCCGCGATGCGGTGGATTCCCCAGTGGCTGGAGTCGGTGCCACCGGCGATGTAGGCGGACCCGTCGGCTCCGGGCGTGATCGGGTCGGTCCCGGTGCGCGGCAGCAGGGTGCGCGTCGCTCCGCCCGCGACCGGTGCCGCGACCAGGCCCTGCGGGACCCGGGCGAGCAGCCAGTCCCCCACGGGCTGGACGGACTCGATCGACGCCGGGAACAGGTCGACGGTGCGGGTGACCTTGCCGTCGGCGCGCGAACGCAGCGTCACCTTGCCCGAGTTCCCCATCGCGATCCACTGCGAGCCGAGCCCGAACTTGGTGTGGGTCGTCTCCGTGACGCCGTCGGGCAGCGGCACGGGGCGCAGGGTCGCCGTGGCGAAGTCGACCAGTGCGACGGTTTCGCCGCCCTTGCCGTTCGAGTACGAGACCAGTGCGCCCTTCTGATCGAAGGCCTGCACGCGGAAGGCGTACATCCCGAACCGGTCCGGCGAGGTGACGACGACGTCCTTGCGCGGCTCGTTCTCGCGGCCGATCAGGTGCAGCGTGACCCAGCCGACCTGGTCCACCTCGGTGGCGAGCACCTGGGACGGAGAGAAGGCCTTCGTCCAGGCCCGGCCCGCGGGGGCGGCCAGCGTTTCGCTCTTGCCGGTGGCGAAGTCGTGCAGGGCCATCGGCCCCGCCGCCCCGCCGCTGCCGGACTTCTCGCAGGCGACGGTGTCGCCGGAAGCCGCGGACCAGACGTCCGTGCCGTAGACGGTCTGGCAGCCCGTGTACGAGACTTCGCGGCCGTCCTGCAGGCTGCGCCAGAGATAGCTCTTGTCCCGCCACATCGCCAGACCGGTGCCGGCGCCGGAGACGTACTCGTGGGCCGGGTCCTGGTGCGGCGGCGGCGCGATCGTCAGGTCTCCGGTGGCCGTCGGCCCGGCCGTGGCCGACACGGTGGTCAGGCCGCCGAGTCCGATGGCCAAGGCGAGCGCGGCGGCGCCCAGCACGCGTGACCGTCTCAAAGAAGTCCCACCCCCAGGAAAGTGCGCAGGGGCGGTCGCGGGTTCCGCGTTGCCGTGCCCCCCACCGCAAAAAGTGTGTGGATCGTAGCAACACGCGACAGGGCCCCCACGACCGGAGTCGTGGGGGCCCTGTCAGGGGTTCAGCTCAGCTGGGGTCAGCCGTTGCGCTTCCAGCGCGGCTTGTCGTCGCGGCGGCCGCCGAAGCCGCCGGCGGAACCGGAGCCGGAGCCGGAGCCGGACGGACGGTGGTCGTCGCGGCGGCCGTACGGACGGTCGCCGGCGCCGCCGGAGCGGAAGCCGCCGGAGGGACGGTCGTCGCGACGGAAGCCACCACCGGCCGGACGGTCGCCACCGGAACGGAAGCCGCCGGAGGGGCGGTCGTCACGGTTGTACGTGCCGTTGCCCGTGGCCGGACGGTCGCCGCCGGAGCGGAAGCCACCGGACGGACGGTCGTCGCGACGGAAGCCGCCACGCTCGCCACCACGGTCATCGCGGTTGAAGCCACCCGAGGGACGGTCGCCGCCGGAGCGGAAGCCACCGGACGGACGGTCGCCACCGGAACGGAAGCCACCGGACGGACGGTCGTCGCGACGGAAGCCGCCACGCTCGCCACCACGGTCATCACGGTTGAAGCCACCCGAGGGACGGTCGCCGCCGGAGCGGAAGCCACCGGACGGACGGTCGCCACCGGAACGGAAGCCACCCGACGGACGGTCGTCGCGACGGAAGCCGCCACGCTCGCCACCACGGTCATCACGGTTGAAGCCACCGGACGGACGGCCGCCGCGGTCGCCGCCGCGGTCACCACGGTCGTCACGGCGGAAACCGCCACGGTCGCCACGGTCACCGCGGTTGTCGCGGCGCTCGAAGTTGCCGCGGTCGTCGCGCTGGGCGCGCTGCTCCTCGCGGCGCTCCTGGGCGGCGATCTCGGCGGCAGCGGCGGCGGCAGCAGCCGCGACCTCGGCCTCGGCGGCCTCGGCCACCTCGGCGACAGCGGCCTCCGGGTCCTCGCCGCGCTCACGGGCGGAGCGGGCGACCAGGCGGTCGGCCTCCTCGCGGAGCTCGACGGCACGGCGCGACAGGCGCTCCAGCTGCTTGGTGAGCTCGGCGACCTCGCGCTCGGCCTGCTTGGCGGCGTTGTTCGCGGAGTCGGCCTGGACCTCGGTCAGCGAACGGGCACCGGTGATCTCGGCGACCTCGGGCTCGAAGGCGCCGGCGCCCTGGACGATGTGGCGCGAGGCGTCGACGCCCGCGTCCTCCATCAGGCGGAAGATCTGGCGGCGCTGGTGCGGCAGCGCGAGGGAGACCACGACGCCCGACTTGCCGGCGCGGGCGGTACGGCCCGAGCGGTGCAGGTAGTCCTTGTGGTCGCCGGCCGGGTCCACGTTCAGGACCAGGTCGATGCCGTCGACGTGGATGCCGCGGGCGGCGACGTCGGTGGCGACGAGCGCGTTGACGTAGCCGTCCTTGAAGTCGGCGAGGACGCGGGTACGGGCACCCTGCGTCATGCCGCCGTGCAGCGCGTCGGCCTTCACGCCGGCCTCGACGAGCTGCTCGGCGATGCGGTCGGCGCCCAGCTGGGTGCGGACGAAGATGATGGTGCGGCCCTTGCGGGCGGCGATGGCGGCCGTGACCGGCGCCTTGTCCTTCGGCTTCACGACGAGGACGTGGTGCGTCATGGTCGTGACGTTGCCCTGCGCGCTGTCGACCTCGTGCGTGACGGGGTTGGTCAGGTAGCGCTTGACCAGGGTGCCGATCTCGTTCTCCATCGTGGCGGAGAAGAGCATGCGCTGGCCGCCGCCGGGGATCTGGTCGAGCAGCTCGGTGACCTCGGGCAGGAAGCCCAGGTCGGCCATCTGGTCGGCCTCGTCGAGGACCGCGACCTGGACGTTCGCCAGGGAGCAGGCGCCACGGTTGATGATGTCGCGCAGACGGCCCGGGGTGGCGACGAGGACGTCGACACCGCGCTCCAGAGCGAAGATCTGGTTGCTCATGGAGGTACCGCCGCAGACGACCTTCATCTTCAGGCCGAGCACGTCGCCGTAGGGCTGGAGGGCGTCCGCGACCTGCATCGCGAGCTCACGGGTCGGCGTGAGGATGATCGCGCGGGGCTTCTTCTTCTCGGTGTGACCGCCGGCCAGGGAGGCCAGGGTCGGCAGACCGAAGGAGAGGGTCTTGCCGGAGCCGGTGCGGCCACGGCCGAGGATGTCCTTGCCGGCCAGGGCGTCCGGGATGGTCGCGGCCTGGATCGGGAAGGGGGCGGTGACGCCGTTCTGGGCGAGCTTGCGCACGATGCCCTCGGGCAGACCGAGGTCTCCGAAGGTGATCGAGGGCTCGGCGTCGGCGGCGTCGTCGTCGAAGTCGGTGTCGTCGTCGATGGAGTCCTCGACGGACTCACCGTTCGTCACGTCGGCCTCAAGGGCCTCGATGATCTCGTCGGCCTCTGCGGCCTCGATGGCCTCGGTGACCACAAGGGCCTCGGCGTCGACGATCTCGTTGGAGTCGTTCTCGGGCATGACGGAACGGTCAGAACTGGAAATGGACATGCGAAATGCGAAACCTTCCGGAGTCTCGGCACGCGCCCAAACTCCGTGAATCGCAAATCGACCGCCTCAATGCGGTCAGCCACGGCTAGGGAGAGTACGCGCCACACGGCGCTCTTCGGATTCGGCGCCGGGCAATGGGATCAAACGATCTATAACCATACGCACCCTCCCCGGGGTCTGGCAAGTCGATCCGGCCGAAACGCCTCTGACCTGCGAAAACACCCCATGCCCGGCTCCCCCGCCGGACCCGGGAGGCCACCGGCGGCCCTAGGGCTGGGGCACCGGCTGGGTCGTGGGCTCGGGCTGCGGACTCGGCGACTGCGGCGTGGGTTCCGTCACAGGGGGAGTCGTGGCCGGGGGCTGCGGGGTCGGGCTGGCCGGCTGCTGCCCACCGCCTGAACCGCCCGATCCGCCGGAGCCCCCGGAGCCGCCCGACCCGCCGGAACCGGCCGCGCCGCCCGAAGCACCCGCCGGGGGCTCCTGCGGGCCCTGCCCGCCCGCGCCGCCGCCCGCGCCCGCCGACGGCGCGGGCACGCCCGGCTGGCCGCTCGGCGCGCCCGGGCTGGGCGAGGCACCGGTCGCGCCGGAGGCCTTGCCGTCCTCCTTGGGCTTGCCGTCCTGGTTCCCCGTACCGTCCTTCGTGCCGTGCCCGTTGCCGTGGACCCCGGAGCCCCGCCCGGAGACGGACGCGCCCGCCTCGGCGCCGCCCCGGCGGTCCGCCGAGGAGGAGGGACCGGGCTTCGCCGCGTCCTCGCCGACGCTCATGCAGCCGGCCGTCGCCGCGACCGCGAGCGCGGTGACGGCCAGTCGGAGGGAAGCGGACAACTGGCGCACGGGGGCACCTCCGGAGCCTGAGGGTGAGAGTCCGCATGAGCGGGTCAATGTGCCCAACTCCCTTTGACCCGCAAGGGACACGCCCTCGGCGCCCTCAGCCGAACAGTTGCTCCGCCACCTGCGACCCGAGATGCACCGCGCCGAGCCCCACCAGCACCGACATCACCACGTTCGCCGCCGCCAGGAACCGCCAGCCGCGCTCGGCCAGCCGCAGCGTCTCGTACGAGAACGTCGAGTAGGTGCTCAGCGCCCCGCACAGCCCCGTCCCCAGCAGCAGTTGCAGCCGCGAGGAGGCGGCCCCCGCCAGCAGCGCGCCGGTCAGCACCCCGAGCATCAGGCAGGCGGCGGCATTGACCACGAAGGTGCCCCACGGGAAAACGGAGTCGTGCCGCGCCTGCACCGCACGGTCCGTCAGATAGCGCAACGGCGCCCCGACGACCGCGCCCACGACCACGAGCAGCCAGTTCACCGGGCGGCCCGGCCCGGCCGCCGCCGGCCGCCGCGGCCGTCCCCGACCGCGAGCCGGGTCACCGCGGCCGCCGCCCACACCGCGCCCAGCGCCGCCACCACCGTGAGTCCGGCGTAGACCAGCGCGGTCCCCGCCTCCCCCTCGTCGAGGAGCCGCGAGAAGTCCACCGCGTAGGTGGAGAAGGTGGTGAAGCCGCCCAGCACCCCGACCCCGGCGAAGGGCCGCAGCAGCGGATGCGGCGCGGTCCGGCCGCCCTCGCTGATCAGCACCATCAGTACGCCGATCAGCGCGCACCCGGACGTGTTGATCCAGAGGGTCGCCCACGGGAAGGCCCCGGGCCCGGCCGGCCACAACAGGGCGACCCCGTACCGCGCGGCGGCCCCGACGGCCCCGCCCGCCGCCACCGCCGCGAGCACCCGGCCCTGCGGCTCGGCGCGCTGCGCGGAGACGTGCAGGTCGACGTCCGGATCGATCGCCTCGGCGCCGGGAACCGGCCGGGTCACCCGTACCCCAGCGCGTGCAGCCGCTCGTCGTCGATCCCGAAGTGGTGGGCGATCTCGTGCACCACGGTGACCTCCGTCTCCGCGACCACGCTCTCCCGGTCCTCGCACATCCGCAACGTGGGGTTGCGGTAGATGGTGATCCGGTCCGGGAGCACCCCGGCGTACCACTCGCCGCGGTCCGTCAGCGGAGTCCCCTCGTACAGCCCGAGCAGCTCGGGGTCGTCGGCGGGTGGTTCGTCCTCGACGAACACCGCCACGTTGTCCATCAGCCGCGTCAGCTCCGGCGGGATCCGGTCCAGCGCCTCTGCGACGAGCTCTTCGAACTCCTCGCGCGTCATCTCCAGCACCCGGTCATTGTCCCTCCGGTGGGGGCGCCTCCCGCTTGCGGGGAGAAACCGTTTTGGCGATAGCTCCCCGGATCCCATATGCTTCTCACGTCCCCGACGCGCTGAAGAAGTGCCCGGCGGGCCTTTAGCCCTCATCGTCTAGTGGCCCAGGACGCCGCCCTTTCAAGGCGGTAGCACGGGTTCGAATCCCGTTGGGGGTACGCATTACCGTGTGCAAGACTTGGTCTCGCACACTGCAAGGACCTGTGGAGCAGTTGGTTAGCTCGCCACCCTGTCAAGGTGGAGGTCGCGGGTTCAAGTCCCGTCAGGTTCGCTGAAGCCGGAAACGGTTTCGTGGCTGGGTAGCTCAGTTGGTACGAGCGATCGCCTGAAAAGCGATAGGTCGCCGGTTCGACCCCGGCCCCAGCCACCATCAAGAAGGCCCCGTCCATCGGACGGGGCCTTCTGTGGTTACTCCCCCTCGGCCTCCGCCGCCGTCCGCGCCCTGCGGCGCCACTGCACCAGGCCGACGGCGAGCGCGCCCGCCGCGACCAGCCCGAGCAGCGCCCAGTCCGGAACCGCGTCCGCCACGGAGGCGACCCACTGCTCCACCGCGAACGAGTCGTCCACGTCCAGCAGCCCCGGCAGCGCGCTCGCCCCGTCGTAGACGAGGAACAGCGTGCCCAGGGTGATGAAGAACAGCCCGGACAGCAGCGAGGTGGTGTGCAGCTCGAAGCGGCCCACCGTGAAGGT
Source organism: Streptomyces sp. NPDC001513 (assembly GCF_042894695.1). Classification (NCBI taxonomy): domain Bacteria; kingdom Bacillati; phylum Actinomycetota; class Actinomycetes; order Kitasatosporales; family Streptomycetaceae; genus Streptomyces; species Streptomyces sp. NPDC001513. The sequence goes on along the minus strand of NZ_JBIAVU010000011.1, from coordinate 280,476 downwards.
CCGCCCGCGCAGCCAGCGCCGCCGGCCCAGCTCGAACCGCTCCCACAGCAGGGCCATCAGGAAGAGCGGCACGGCCATGCCCAGGGCGTAGACCGCCAGCAGCAGGCCGCCGTAGACGGGGCTGCCGCTGACTGCCGCGACCGTCAGGACGCTGCCCAGGATCGGGCCGGCGCAGAAGCCGGCCAGCCCGTAGACCGCGCCGAGGGCGTACACCGACAGGGCGGTGGTCGGCCGGATCCGGCCCGACAGCTCCGAGATCCGCCGCGAGGCGAAGCCCAGGCCCAGGATCTGCGCGAGACCGAGCGCGATGATCAGCCAGCCGCCGGCGAGGACGAGCTGGTCGCGGTTGCCGTGGAAGAACCGCCCGGCGTACGAGCCGGCCGCCCCGAGCGGTACGAGGGTGCTCGCGAGGCCCGCGTAGAAGATCCCGGTGCGCGCCAGCAGCCGGGAGGTGGAGTCGATCGAGTACGCGAAGAAGGCGGGCAGGAGCAGCGCGCTGCACGGGCTGAGCAGCGCGAGCAGGCCGCCCAGCAGGGCGGCCAGGTATCCGATGTCGGTCACTGCTTCGCCGCCGCGGCCTTGGCCTCGGCGATGGCGGCCGTGAAGGTGCCGAGCGGCTGGGCGCCGGCGATCGGCTTGCCGTTGAGCAGGAAGGACGGGGTGGAGGTGACGCCGATGCGGTAGCCCTCCTCCTGGTCCTTGCGCAGGGCCGCCGCAGCCTGCTCGCCGGCCATGTCCTTCTTGAAGCGCTCCAGGTCGGGGACGCCGGCCTCCCGGGCCAGCTCCACGAGCCGCGGCTCGCCGAAGCCCTTCTCCTTGGAGCCGTCGGCGTACGCGGCCGCGTGGAAGGCGGTGAACCGGTCCTGCTGCCCGGCCGCCCAGGCGGCCTTGGCGGCGGCCTCGGAGTCGGCGCCGAAGATCGGGAAGTTGCGCCACTCGATGCGCAGGGTGCCTTCCTCGACGTACTTCTTCACCAGTTCGGGTTCGGTGTCCCGGGCGAACTTGCCGCAGTAGCCGCACTTGAAGTCGGAGTACTCGATGAGCACGACGGGCGCGTCGGCGCGGCCCACGGCGAGCTTGTCGCCGGCCTCGCGGCGGGCCAGTGCCCTGAGTTCGGCGGCGGGGTCGGTCCGGGGCGCGGCCGCCGTGGAGGAGGCGGCGGAGCGCTTCTCGGCGGGTGCGGTGGCCTGCCAGGAGACGAGGCCGAGGGTGATCGCGGCGACGGCGACCCCGGCGGCGTACAGGAGGGGCTTGCGGGAGGAGGAAGGAGAGGAGGAAGGCTTGCGGGAGGAAGAAGAGGACATGCGGGTGCTCCAGTGCTGCGGGTGGTGAGGCGGACCGGTGGGGGAGCGGTCCTCCTAGACCCGCATCACGGACAGCTCCACCGGGCCGGGCGCCGGCCGGTCCGGACCGCGTACGAGGACCCGTACGGGCATCGCCGCGTACGGCCGCGCCCCCTCGGGCACCGGCCGCGCCGGCGGTACGTGCGCGTGCTCGCCCCCGGCCCGGGCCGGGGCGGCGGGGAGCCCGCCGTGATCGGGGACTCCGGGGGAACAGGCCGGACGGCCGTCGTCGGAGGCCGAGGCCGCGGCCGCTGCCGCGAGGAATCCGGAGGCGGCGGCCACCGCCGGGGCGGGCGCCACCGCCGGGGCCGAGCCCGCCGCCACCGCCGGGGCCGGCGCGGCAGCGGGCACGGGAGCCGGAGCGGACGCGGCCGGGAGCAGCACTGCGAGAACCGCCACCGCCAGGCCGGCCCACACCGTCAGAACGGCGCGGGCCAATCGGCGGGGGCGGGACAAGGTGGGCTGCCTCTCATACGTACGGCTGACTGAGTCGTCCCGAAATGGTACGGGTCCGCCCGACAAATGCGTTCGCCACCCGGAGGGCCCAGGTGAGATCCTCGACCAGGTATGTCTACTTCCTTCGCCGCCCTGCAGACGCTTCTCGGTGAGATCTCCCTCCGTGACGCGCACCGCCTCGGCCGCCGCCTCGAAGGCGCCCGCCGCATCCGCAAGCCCGAGGCCAAGCAGGCCGTGCTCGACGAGATCGCCGCGGAGGCCGAAAAGGCCGCCGCGCGACTGGCCGGGCGCGCCTCGCGGATGCCGGAGGTCACGTATCCCGAGAACCTTCCCGTCAGCCAGAAGAAGGACGAGATCGCCGAGGCGATACGCGACCACCAGGTCGTGATCGTCGCCGGTGAGACCGGTTCCGGCAAGACCACGCAGATCCCCAAGATCTGCATGGAGCTGGGGCGCGGCGTCCGGGGCATGATCGGGCACACCCAGCCCCGCCGGATCGCGGCCCGCACGGTCGCGGAGCGCATCGCGGAGGAGCTGAAGTCCGAGATCGGCCAGACCGTCGGCTGGAAGGTCCGGTTCACCGACCAGGTGGACCAGGACGCGACCTTCGTGAAGCTGATGACGGACGGCATCCTGCTCGCCGAGGTCCAGACGGACCGCGAGCTGCGCGCGTACGACACGATCATCATCGACGAGGCCCACGAGCGGTCGCTGAACATCGACTTCCTGCTCGGCTACCTGGCCACGCTGCTGCCCAAGCGCCCCGACCTCAAGGTGATCATCACCTCGGCGACGATCGACCCCGAGCGCTTCTCCCGGCACTTCGGCGACGCGCCGATCGTCGAGGTCAGCGGGCGGACGTACCCGGTGGAGGTCCGCTACCGGCCCCTCCTGGAAGAGGATTCCGAGGATGCGGACCGCGACCAGATCACCGCGATCTGCGAGGCGGTGGACGAGCTCCAGTCCGAAGGCGGGGGCGACATCCTGGTCTTCCTCTCCGGCGAGCGCGAGATCCGCGACACGGCGGACGCCCTGAACAAACGCAATCTTCGCTTCACCGAGGTGCTCCCCCTTTACGCGCGCCTCTCGCACGCCGAGCAGCACCGGGTCTTCCAGCAGCACACGGGCCGAAGGATCGTTCTCGCGACCAACGTCGCCGAGACCTCCCTCACCGTTCCCGGCATCAAGTACGTGATCGACCCGGGCAACGCCCGGATCTCCCGCTACAGCCACCGCACCAAGGTCCAGCGGCTGCCGATCGAGCGGATCTCGCAGGCCAGCGCCAACCAGCGCAAGGGCCGCTGCGGCCGTACCTCCGACGGCATCTGCATCCGGCTGTACTCCGAGGACGACTTCAACGCCCGCCCGGAGTTCACCGACGCCGAGATCCTGCGCACCAACCTGGCCTCCGTCATCCTCCAGATGACCGCGGCCGGCCTCGGCGAGATCGAGAAGTTCCCCTTCATCGACCCGCCGGACCACCGCAACATCCGCGACGGCGTACAGCTCCTCCAGGAGCTCGGGGCGCTCGACCCCGCGGAGAAGGACCCCAGGAACCGGCTCACGCAGATGGGCCGCCAGCTCTCCCAGCTCCCGGTGGACCCGCGGCTCGCCCGCATGGTCATCGAGGCCGACAAGAACAACTGCGTCCGCGAGGTCATGGTCATCGCGGCGGCCCTGTCCATCCAGGACCCGCGCGAGCGGCCCTCGGACAAGCAGACCCAGGCCGACCAGAACCACGCCCGCTTCAAGGACGAGACCAGCGACTTCCTCTCGTACCTGAACATGTGGCGCTACGTCCGCGAGCAGCAGAAGGAGCGCGGCTCCTCCTCCTTCCGCCGGATGTGCAAGCAGGAGTACCTGAACTTCCTGCGGATCCGTGAGTGGCAGGACATCTACTCGCAGCTGCGCACGGTCGCCAAGACCATGGGCATCCACGTCAACGAGGCCGATGCGCCCGAGCAGGTCATCCACGTCTCGCTGCTGGCCGGTCTGCTGTCCCACATCGGGCTCAAGGACACCGACAAGAACGAGTACCTGGGCGCCCGCTCGGCGAAGTTCGCGATCTTCCCCGGCTCCTCGCTGTTCAAGAAGCAGCCGAAGTTCGTGATGTCGGCCGAGCTGGTGGAGACCTCGCGGCTGTGGGCCCGGGTGAACGCCAAGGTGGAGCCCGAGTGGGTGGAGCCGCTGGCCCAGCACCTGATCAAGCGCACGTACAGCGAACCGCACTGGGAGAAGGACCAGGCGGCCGTGATGGCGTACGAGAAGGTCACGCTGTACGGCGTCCCGATCGTCGCCCAGCGGAAGATCAACTACGGCCGGATCGACCCCGAGGTCTCGCGCGAGCTGTTCATCCGCAACGCGCTGGTCGAGGGCGACTGGCGCACGCACCACAAGTTCTACGCCGACAACCGCAAGCTCCTCACCGAGGTGGAGGAGCTGGAGAACCGGGCCCGGCGCCGCGACATCGTCGTGGACGACGAGACCCTCTTCGACTTCTACGACCAGAAGATCCCCGAGCACGTGGTCTCCGGGGCGCACTTCGACTCGTGGTGGAAGCACAAGAAGCGCGAGGAGCCCGAACTCCTCGACTTCGAGCGGGAGATGCTGCTCACCGAGAAGGCGGCCGGGGTCACGAAGGCCGACTACCCGGACACCTGGCGGCAGGGGCAGCTGAAGTTCCGGGTGACCTACCAGTTCGAGCCGGGCGCGGACGCGGACGGCGTGACCGTCCACATCCCGCTCCATGTGCTGAACCAGGTCACCGACGAGGGCTTCGACTGGCAGATCCCGGGCCTGCGCGAGGAGGTCGTCACCGAGCTGATCCGCTCGCTGCCGAAGCCGATCCGCCGGCACTACGTGCCCGCGCCGAACTTCTCGACGCGTTTCCTCGACACGGCGGTGCCCCTGCAGGAGCCACTGCCCGTCACGCTGGCGCGCGAGCTCCAGCGGATGGTGGGGGTCCCGGTCTCGGCCGAGGACTTCGACCTCGGCCGGATCCCGGACCACCTGAAGATCACCTTCCGGATCATCGACGAGCGCCGCAAGAACCTCGCCGAGGACAAGGACCTGGAGGCCCTGCGGCTGAAGCTCAAGCCGAAGGCCCGCCAGGCCCTCTCCCAGGCCGCCGCGGCCACCGCCGAGCGGTCGGGCGGGGAGTCGGTGGAGCGGACCGGGCTGACGGACTGGACGATCGGCACGCTGACCAAGGTCTTCGAGACCCGTCGGGCCGGGCAGCCGGTGAAGGCGTACCCGGCGCTGGTGGACGGGGGCGCGACCGTCTCCGTACGGCTCTTCGACACCGAGGCGGAGCAGCAGCAGGCGATGTGGCTGGGCACCCGGCGCCTCATCCTGCTGAACATCCCGGTGAACCCGGCGAAGTTCGCCTCGGACCACCTGACCAACCAGCAGAAGCTGGCCCTGTCCAGGAACCCGCACGGCTCCATCCAGGCGCTGTTCGACGACTGCGCGACCGCGGCGACCGACAGGCTGATCGCCGACCACGGGGGCCCCGCGTGGGACGAGGCGGGCTTCCGCAGGCTCTACGAGGCCGTCCGCGCCGACCTCGTGGACACGACCGTGCGGACGGTGAGCCAGGTCCAGCAGGTGCTGGCCGCCTGGCAGGCCTGTGAGCGCCGCCTGAAGGCCACCAACAGCCTCGCCCTGGTCGCCAACATCCAGGACGTCAAGACGCAGCTGGCGGCCCTCACGCCGGCCGGGTTCGTCACGCTCACCGGGCTGCGCCGGCTGCCGGACCTGATGCGCTACCTGGTGGCGGTGGACCGGCGGCTCCAGCAGATGCCCACGGGCGTCCAGCGCGACACCACGCGCATGGAGAAGGTCCACGAGATGCAGGACGAGTACGCCTGGCTGCTGGAGCAGCTGCCGAAGGGACGGCCGGTACCCGCGACGGTCACCGACATCCGCTGGATGATCGAGGAACTGCGGGTCAGTTACTTCGCGCACGCCCTCGGAACGGCGTATCCGATCTCCGACAAGAGGATCGTGAAGGCGGTGGATGCGGCGGCCCCGCCGTCGGCTCGATGATCCGGTTCGACTGCACCCCCTGAGCTGCGGTACAGTCTGATTCGTAGCCGCCCAGCGGCTGCAAATCGAGGACCTGTGGAGCAGTTGGTTAGCTCGCCACCCTGTCAAGGTGGAGGTCGCGGGTTCAAGTCCCGTCAGGTTCGCAGAAACGTCAGGGCCCGTATCCCCCAGGGGATACGGGCCCTGACGCGTTGGCGGGTCAACACGGGCCACAGGCCAACACGGGCCAACGCCCGGGCGCCTGGGGGCTCCGGGGCCGCCGGAGGCCCACACGGAGCCGGTACGAGGTCCGTGCGCGCCCACGAGGCCACGGGCCGGCGCCGGCGCCACCCTTGGGAACCGCGAGGGCTGCGTGGGCTGCGAGGGGCCGCGGGAGCCGTGGGAGTCGTGGTGCACCCCTGTGACGGCTCCGGGGGAAAATCCACCGTTCGCGTGATGCGCCCTGCGAGGCACATCCCCTTTACGGGGTGCATTACCGGATATACAAGAGTGATCATCTGTGACGGGAGTCACCGCACGAGTTTTTGAGACTCCTACTTTTATCGCACCCCTACGCCCGCTCGATTTAATATGTGCAATGGCACCTACCCCCGTCGAGCTCCGCACGGCCGTTCGCACCGCCCTGACCTGGGCATAGAAAAGATCGCGCTGGACCCGGCGGAGTCCAGCGCGATCGAACGACAGAGGCCTGTTGGGGCAGGCTCCGTCGTATGAAGCCATGTGGGTTTCATCGGATTGGGGCACCCGATAAAGACCCGTTAAAGCGGGGTGTTTACGCGACCTCAGGCCTCGCTGCGCTGCTGCGGAATTCCCGCGAGCAGTGCGCGAACCTCGGCCTCGCGGTATCGGCGGTGTCCACCCAGGGTGCGGATGGACGTGAGCTTGCCAGCCTTGGCCCAGCGGGTGACCGTCTTCGGGTCCACGCGGAACATCGTGGCAACCTCAGCCGGGGTCAGCAGCGGCTCGGCATCAGGGGTGCGAGCGGTCATGAGCGGCCTCCTCGGGAGAACCGAACCATCTCGGTTCTTTCCTCTAAATTCTGCACCTTGGCCCGCGTTGCCCGAAATGGACATACGCGGGCCGAGTCGGTTATAGGACGAACGGCTTGTCCTCGGCACTACAACTACACCATCCGTCCAGCCTCGACGGCCAAACCGATGGAATTGCCCTCCGAGGTGTTCATCAGCGGCGGAAGCCGATGGACCGTCCCATAACGGACAGTCACCCCACTGTGACGATCAGTCACAGAGCGATCAGGAGTCGTCAGACCCCCCGTAGAGCGCAATGCCGAGCATTCCGCCCTTAGTTGGGCGGAAGGAACCCTCCCCGGACTCCTTGTCCTATTTTGGCACGAGGGTAGGGGAAGGGCGCAAGGGTGTAGTTAGTGCGGTCCGTCACGCTTGGGCCAATGGCCCGTATCGGGACGTAGGTCCTGGTACTACGTCCCGAATCTTACGATCAAGCCTCTGATCAGCCATTATTGGCCGATCGCCCGATACGCCACAGTACGTACGCGGGCCATCAGGGAGAAATAAGCCACACAGGACACTTTCGGCCTAATTCGCGAAAAGTCGCTCCCGGACCGCCCGCCACCGCTCCGCCAGCTCCCCGTACACCTCGGACGCCCCCTCCCTGTCCCCGGCCCGGAGCGCCGCGATCCCCGCCGCCAGGTCCCCGGCCGAGCGGTCGGCCGCCAGCCGGTCCGCCGGCAGTGCGTGCAGCAGCCCCCCGTAGTCCAGCTCGACCATCGACCGCGGGTGGAACTCCTCCAGCCAGCTCCCGACCTCCACCAGCCCCTCGGCGAGCATCCCGTACCCCTCCGCGTCGCGCAGGGTCCGCAGGGCGCGGGCGAGCCGCCGGCGGGCCTGCACCATCGGCGTCCGGTAGCGCAGCCGCTCGCCCGGCACGTACTCCCGCTCCTCGTCGGCCACCAGGACGAACCAGCGCAGCGGGATCTGCCACACGCCCGTGCGGATCCAGGGGCGCGCGTCCGGGTTCCGCTCGCGCCAGCGCTCGTACTCCTCGGCCGCCCGCCGGCGCGTCCCCGGCGGGAGCGCGGCGTCCAGCACCGGAAGCGGGAACGACGCGACCAGTTCCTCCAGCGCCAGCCAGCCGCGGAGCCGGGTGCGCCACGGGCAGACCAGCAGCACCCCGCCCACCTCCGCCGTGAAGGCGTCCGCGCTCTCGTGCGCCGGCACCCCCACCACGGGGACCCGAACCAAGTCCGCGAGCGACTTGCGCAGTTCGTCCTGAGCGGTCGGGGTCACCCCGCGCCGGGCGTACGCGGCCCAGTGCGTGCGCTCCGGCTCCGCGAACGCGGCCAGGGGCTCGTAGACGCGCAGGTAGGAGGCGTACGGGACGGTCGGCGCCGAGCGCGCGGACGGCAGCAGGGGTTCGGAGGATTCGCTCACGCTCTCGTACTCCCCTTTTTGAGGGCCCGGTTCACCTCCGGGGCGCTCCGGGCCCGGCCCGGGGGGCCTCGTACTCCGAGTGTGTTCCGATCCCCGGACAGGTCGCCTACGCGGGGCCCACAGGTCTTACTCTGCTCCCAGCACGCCCTCCCCCACCCGCAGGGCGGGCGTCTTTCCGCCGCATCTCTTCCATGGGAGTCACCACCGTGACCGAAATGACCGACGGCGTCCTGCACACCCTGTTCCGTACGGAGCAGGGCGGCCACGAGCAAGTCGTGCTGTGCCAGGACCGAGCCTCCGGCCTGAAGGCCGTCATCGCGATCCACTCCACCGCCCTGGGCCCGGCCCTCGGTGGCACGCGCTTCCACGCGTACGCCTCGGACGAGGAGGCCGTCCTCGACGCGCTGAACCTCTCGCGCGGCATGTCGTACAAGAACGCCCTCGCCGGTCTCGACCTCGGCGGCGGCAAGGCCGTCATCATCGGCGACCCGGACGTCATCAAGAGCGAGGAACTGCTCCAGGCCTACGGCCGGTTCGTGGAGTCCCTCGGCGGCCGCTACGTGACCGCCTGCGACGTCGGCACCTACGTGGCCGACATGGACGTCGTGGCCCGCGAGACCCGCTGGGCGACCGGCCGCTCCCCCGAGAACGGCGGCGCGGGCGACTCCTCGGTCCTCACCGCCTTCGGCGTCTTCCAGGGCATGCGCGCCAGTGCCCAGCACCAGTGGGGCGACCCGACGCTGCGCGACCGCAAGGTCGCCGTGGCCGGTGTCGGCAAGGTCGGCCACTACCTGGTCGAGCACCTGCTGGCGGACGGCGCCCAGGTCGTGATCACGGACGTGCGCGAGGAGTCGGTGCGCCGGATCCTCGACAAGCACCCGGGCAAGGTCACCGCGGTCGCCGACACGAACGCGCTGATCCGCGTCGAGGGCCTGGACATCTACGCCCCCTGCGCGCTCGGCGGCGCCCTGGACGACGACACGGTCCCCGCCCTCACGGCCAAGATCGTCTGCGGTGCGGCGAACAACCAGCTCGCGCACCCGGGCATCGAGAAGGACCTCGCGGACCGCGGCATCCTCTACGCGCCCGACTACGTGGTCAACGCCGGCGGCGTCATCCAGGTCGCCGACGAGCTGCACGGCTTCGACTTCGACCGCTGCAAGGCCAAGGCCACGAAGATCTTCGACACCACGCTGGAGATCTTTGCTCGCGCGAAGGCGGATGGCATTCCGCCGGCCGCCGCGGCCGACCGGATCGCCGAGCAGCGGATGGCGGACGCCCGCGCCGCCCGCGCGCTCTAGGCCCCTTCCCGGACCCCCGGACGCGCCCGCCGGGGTGCGGCGAGACGGAACTCACTGCACTTCGGCGGGTCGCCCGCCAGGAAAAGGTTAAAATCGCAGCTGACCAGCGAGGACGGGGTGCCTCGTTGGTTCTGCACCGGGGCGCGTCATGCGGGCGGCGTACCGTATGGCCGCGGAAGCAGGTACCGTTAAACCCCTACGGACGGTCTCTCCACGGAGAGCCCGCTCCGAACCATGAACGCGTGTCAGACTCTGGGGCCGTCGAGCCCCGTCACCGAGGGGGTCGAGCCATGGGGCGCGGCCGGGCAAAGGCCAAGCAGACGAAGGTCGCCCGCCAGCTGAAGTACAGCAGCGGCGGGACTGACTTGTCGCGTCTGGCCAACGAGCTGGGCGCATCGACCGCGGAACCGCTGCCTGTCAGCGAGCCGGTCGAGGTAGACGACGACGAGCTGGACGAGGACGACCCGTACGCTCGGTACGCGGAGCTCTACAACCGCGATGACGACGACGAGGACGAAGAGTCCGGTCCGTCGGCTCACCGCCGTGGGGCTTGACGCGCGGATCCTTCTGCACGGCAGCATCTGCGTCTGACAGAACATCGAAACCCGGTCCAGGGCCTAGCCCCGGACCGGGTTTCCGTGCTGCTCAGGCCTCGTAGGACCCGGTCAGGGTCGCGCCCTCGGCGTGGTCGCCGCGGTCCAGGATCTCGCCGGCGACCCAGGCGTCGACGCCCCGGTCGGCCAGCGCGGTCAGGGCCACGTCCACCGACTCCTGCGGGACCACGGCCATCATGCCGACGCCCATGTTCAGGGTCTTCTCCAGCTCCAGCTGCTCCACCCGGCCGGCCTTGCCGACCAGGTCGAAGATCGCGCCGGGGGTCCAGGTCGAGCGGTCGACCGTGGCGTGCAGGTGGTCCGGGATGACCCGGGCCAGGTTGGCCGCGAGGCCGCCGCCGGTGATGTGCGAGTAGGCGTGCACCTCGGCCGTACGGGTGAGTGCCATGCAGTCCAGCGAGTAGATCTTGGTGGGCTCCAGGAGCTCCTCGCCCAGGGTGCGGCCGAGCTCCTCGACGTGCTGGTCCAGGGACATCCCGGCCCGGTCGAAGAGGACGTGCCGGACGAGCGAGTACCCGTTCGAGTGAAGGCCGGACGATGCCATCGCGATGACGGCGTCACCCGTACGGATGCGATCCGCGCCGAGCAGGCGGTCGTACTCGACGACACCGGTGCCGGCGCCCGCCACGTCGAAGTCGTCCGGGCCCAGCAGGCCGGGGTGCTCGGCGGTCTCGCCGCCCACCAGGGCGCAGCCGGCGAGGACACAGCCCTCGGCGATGCCCTTCACGATCTGCGCGACGCGCTCGGGGTGGACCTTGCCCACGCAGATGTAGTCGGTCATGAAGAGCGGCTCGGCGCCGCAGACGACGATGTCGTCCATGACCATCGCGACCAGGTCGTGGCCGATGGTGTCGTACACGCCGAGCTGGCGGGCGATGTCCACCTTGGTGCCGACGCCGTCGGTGGCCGAGGCGAGCAGGGGGCGCTCGTAGCGCTTGAGGGCGGAGGCGTCGAAGAGGCCGGCGAAGCCGCCGAGGCCGCCGAGGACCTCGGGGCGCTGCGTCTTCTTCACCCACTCCTTCATCAGTTCGACGGCGCGGTCGCCCGCTTCGATGTCCACGCCTGCGGCTGCGTAGCTGGCACCGGTGGTCTTCTCTGTCATGACAGGAGAGAGCTTTCGTGTCGTTACTGCGTGTGGTGCTGGGCCCCCGGAGAAGCCTCAAAGAGAGGGCCCAGCGCAGGTTGAGCGGGGCGAACCGAGAATCGCCTACGGACGGCGGAGCGCGTCGGCGGCGTCGGTGCCGCCCGCGAGCTCGCTCTCCAGGAGCTGCTTGCCGAGGAGCTGCGGGTCGGGCAGGTCCATCGGGTACTCGCCGTCGAAGCAGGCACGGCAGAGGTTGGGCTTCTGGATGGTGGTCGCCTCGATCATCGCGTCGAGCGAGATGTACGAGAGCGAGTCCGCGCCGAGCGACGTGGCGATCTCGTCGACCGTCATGCCGTTGGCGATCAGCTCGGCCCGGGTGGCGAAGTCGATGCCGAAGAAGCACGGCCACTTCACCGGCGGCGAGGAGATCCGGATGTGGACCTCCGCCGCGCCGGCCTCGCGGAGCATCTTGACGAGGGCGCGCTGGGTGTTGCCGCGGACGATCGAGTCGTCGACGACCACGAGGCGCTTGCCGCGGATGACTTCCTTGAGGGGGTTGAGCTTCAGACGGATGCCGAGCTGGCGGATCGTCTGCGAGGGCTGGATGAAGGTCCGGCCGACGTAGGCGTTCTTGACCAGGCCGACGCCGTACGGGATCCCGCTGGCCTCGGCGTAGCCGACGGCGGCGGGCGTGCCGGATTCCGGCGTCGCTATCACCAGGTCGGCGTCGACCGGGGCTTCCTTGGCCAGGCGCCGGCCCATCTCGACACGCGAGAGGTAGACGTTCCGGCCGGCGATGTCGGTGTCCGGGCGCGCCAGGTAGACGTACTCGAAGACACAGCCCTTGGGCTTCGCTTCCGCGAATCGAGAGGTGCGCAGACCGTTCTCGTCGATCGCGATGAGCTCGCCCGGCTCGACCTCGCGGACGAAGCTGGCGCCGCAGATGTCGAGGGCGGCGCTCTCGCTCGCGACCACCCAGCCGCGCTCCAGGCGGCCGAGGACCAGCGGGCGGATGCCCTGCGGGTCACGGGCGGTGTAGAGGGTCCCCTCGTCCATGAAGACGAGGGAGAAGGCGCCCTTGACCTTCGGGAGGACCTTGGTGGCCGACTCCTCGATCGTCAGGGGCTTGCCGTCCTCGTCGGTCTGCCCTGCGAGCAGGGCGGTGACCAGGTCGGTGTCATTGGTGGCGGCCACCTGGGTGGCCCGCCCGTCCTGACGGGGGAGGTCGGCGACCATCTCGGCGAGCTCGGCGGTGTTCACCAGGTTGCCGTTGTGACCCAGGGCGATCGAGCCGTGGGCGGTCGCGCGGAAAGTGGGCTGCGCGTTCTCCCAGACGGAGGCCCCGGTGGTCGAATAGCGGGCGTGACCGACCGCGATATGACCTTGGAGCGAGCCGAGAGAGGTTTCGTCGAAGACTTGGGAAACGAGGCCCATGTCCTTGAAGACGAGGATCTGGGAACCGTTGCTCACAGCGATTCCCGCGGACTCTTGTCCGCGGTGCTGCAGTGCATACAGTCCGAAGTAGGTGAGCTTGGCGACCTCTTCACCCGGAGCCCAGACACCGAAGACGCCGCAAGCGTCCTGGGGGCCCTTTTCGCCGGGGAGCAGGTCGTGGTTGAGTCGTCCATCACCACGAGGCACGCTTCCGAGTGTAGGCGAGATCGACCACTGGTCCGAATTGGGGATGGCCGGGAAATGTCACAGCACAGAGGGTGACCGGACGCCTCCGTCTCGGTATTCGGATCACCTTGTTGACATGTACGAAGGCATTCGTACAGGCTCTCGGTTCATGCAGCCTCTCGGTGACCGCACCGTCACCCTCGTCGAGCGCCGGCACGTGGACCTGGTCCGTGTCGCGAGCGCCATCTGTCGCTGTTCCGCGTAGCCACAACTCGTCCTCTCCTTTTCTCATTTCCGCTCCGCCCCGCCCTGCTCCGCCGTGCCGCGCGCCGTCCCGCGCCCCGCCCGGAGCCGGCCGGCGGACCGTGCCTTGGAGTACCTGTGTCTTCGTACGAGAACAAGCTGTCCCGTCGTGCCTTCGGAGGCGCCGTCGGAGTGACCGCGGCGGCCGCCGCCGTGGGGCTGGGAGCCGCCCCCGCCGAGGCCTCCGAGGGCGCCGACGCCCGGGCCGCGGGCCCTCAGGAGCGGGAGTTCCGGGCCGACCGCGGACGGCGTGCCCGCCGGCCCAACATCCTGTTCATCCTGGGTGACGACCTGGGCTGGGCCGACCTCTCCGCCTACGGCTCCCCGCACATCAAGACCCCGAACCTGGACCGGCTGGCCCGCCAGGGCGTCCGGTTCACCGACGCCTACTCCGGCTCCGCGACCTGCTCGCCGACCCGGTTCAGCCTGTACACGGGGCGCTACCCGGGCCGTACCAAGGGCGGGCTGGCCGAGCCGATCGCCGACAAGTCCGCGGGCCTCGACCCCACCCACCCGACGCTGGCCTCACTGCTGAAGGGGGCCGGCTACGCCACCGCGCTGATCGGCAAGTGGCACGCGGGCTACCTGCCCGACTACAGCCCGACCAGGTCCGGCTGGGACGAGTTCTTCGGCAACTTCGGCGGGGCCCTGGAGTACTACTCCAAGCTGGGCCTGGGCGGCGAGTACGACCTCTACGAGGGCGACGCCGAGTACAAGGACCTGCGGTACTACACGCGGATCATCACGGAGCGGGCGAGCGAGTACGTCTCCCGCGACCACCACGGCAAGCCGTGGCTGCTGAACCTCAACTTCACCACCCCGCACTGGCCGTGGATCGCCGACGGGGACACCGAGGAGAGCGCCGAGATCGTCCGCCGGATCAAGGCGGGCGACGGCCGCGCCCTGTGGCACCAGGACGGCGGCTCCCTCGCGAAGTACAAGGAGATGGTCGAGGACCTCGACCGCTCGGTCGGCGAGGTGCTGAAGGCGCTGAAGCGCTCCGGCCAGGAGGAGGACACCCTGGTCGTCTTCTCCAGCGACAACGGCGGCGAGCGCTTCTCGTACAACTGGCCGCTGTCCGGCAACAAGGCCTCCCTGCAGGAGGGCGGGATCCGGGTGCCGAACATCGCGCGCTGGCCCGCCCGGCTGGACGGCGGCCAGGTCAGCCGCGTCCCGGTGTTCAGCCCGGACTGGACGGCGACGCTCCTGGAGGTCGCCGGGGCGCGCCCGCACCCCGCCTACCCGCTGGACGGGGTGAGCCTGGCCGGGTACCTGCTGCGCGGCGAGAAGGTCGCCGAGCGGGACCTGTTCTGGCGGGTGCGGGGGGAGCGGGCGCTGCGCCGCGGCGACTGGAAGTACTACCGCGGCAAGGCGGGCAGGGACCAGCTGTTCAACCTGGCCGGGGACGTCCGCGAGCAGGCCGACAAGGCCGCCGTGGACCCGGCCCGCCTGGCGCAGCTCCGTACGGCCTGGGAGCACGTGGACGCGGGCCTGCTGCCGTACCCGGGCTGACCCTTGCCATGAGCACGGCCCGCCCCGCGGCGCCCGTACGGGTCACTCGGCGGCGGAGGCGGCCTTTGCGGTGAGGCCCTTGCCGTCGGTGGCGGTGAGGGTCAGGGTCCGGCCGTCGATCTTCGAGGTGAGCGGGCCACTGGCGAACAGTGCGGTCAGCGTCCGCTCGACCTCGCCCGCCGGGCCCTCGCAGGCCATCCGGGTCGTGGTGAGCGGGCCGAAGGTGACCGTGGAGCCGTCCACGGTCGCCTTGGCGCTGAACCGGTTGCAGCCGAGGATGCCGCTCGCCGTGCCGTCCGCGGCGAGGGAGAACCGGGCCTTGCCGGCGGCCTCGGCGGGTACCGAGGACACGGTCTCCCCGCTGATCAGCGAGTCGACGGTCCAGTCGGTGACGATCAGCGGGGCGTCCGGGTCACGGGGCTGCGAGGTCATGGCGATGGTGCTCCCGTCGGCGGCCTTCAGGGTGAGCCGATCGGGCCCCCGGTCGATCGTCAGCCGGCCCGAGAACAGCTTGGCGAAGGCGGTCTCGAATTCCATCTCCGGGCAGGCCATGGCGGTCGACATGCCGGGGGTGACGGTCATGGCGGTGGTGCCGTCGAGGACGACCTCCGCCTGGAAGCCGTTGCAGCCGTAGCTGCCCTTGGCCGTGTCCTGCGCGAAGTCGACGCGGGCGGCTTCGGGAGCGTGCAGGGTGCGGCCGCCGGTGGTCAGGGACTCGACGGCCCAGGAGCCCACGACGGCGGGCAGCGGGGCGCTCCCGTTCTCCTCGGCCTTGCCGCAGCCGGCCAGGCCGAGGGCGAGTACGAGGACGAGGGCCGGCCCCGCGGGGATGTGGACGTGCCGGAAGGTACGCATGCCCCTGGGACGGACGGGGCGGCGGGACGGTTCCGTCATGGCCGCGCTCAGCTCATCAGCGGCAGCAGCGCGGACAGGTCGGCCCGCTCGCCGCCGGCGCTGACCCGCGCCCCGTCGAGTGCCTCGGCCCATCCCATACGGCCGGTCGCGAGCCGGATCCAGGTCAGCGGGTCGGTCTCCACCACGTTCGGCGGGGTGCCGCGGGTGTGGCGCGGCCCCTCGACGCACTGGACCACCGCGAAGGGCGGGATCCGTACCTCGACCGCGCCGCCCGGGGCCTTGAGCGCGAGGGCGTCGGCGAGCAGCCGGGTGCAGGCGGCCAGCGCCTGCCGCTCGATCGGGATGTCCAGTCCGGCGGCCCGGTTCAGGTCGTCGGTGTGGACCACCAGCTCGACGGTCCGGGTGACCAGGAAGTCGGCCAGGGTCATGTCCCCGATCCACAGGTCCAGCACGCGGGCGTCCGGGTTCGCCGCGAGCGCCTCGGCCATGCGGGCGGCCGCCCGCTCGTACAGCTCGGGCAGCGGGGCGCCGGCGAGGGTCTCCCGGGCCGCTTCGGAGATCTTCCCGGCGAGGGAGGCGGTGGCGAAGGGCCATTCGACGGGGGCCAGTTCGGCGACGGCGGCGGGCGGCCGGGCGAGGCCGGCGGCCAGCGAGTCGGCGATCCAGGCGATGTGTGCGGCGAGGTCGGCGACGGTCCAGTCCCCGAGCCCGCTGGGCCGCGCCAGCTGTTCGGGCCCCAACTCCCCGACGGCGCGGCCGACATGCGCGAACTGCGCGGTGACGGCCGTGCGGATCCGGGCCGGGTCGTAGGTACGCGGCTTCTTCCCTCGGGGCGGCATGGGCCCGACCCTACTGGGCGCGAAGAGCCCCCGGCCGGAACAACCGGTCGGGGGCTCGTCGTACGAGGTGGCGCGAGCGCCGTGATCAGGCCAGGAGGGCCGGGATCGTCGCCTCGTGGGCCTCGCGGAGCTCGGCCAGCGGGAGGGTGAACTCGCCCTGGACCTCGATCTCCTCGCCGTCCACCACGCCGATGCGGGCGACCGGCAGGCCCCGCGCACCGCACATGTCGGTGAAGCGGAGCTCCTCGCTGCGCGGGACGGCCACGATGGCACGGCCCGCGGACTCGGAGAACAGGAAGGTGAAGGCGTCCAGGCCCTCGGGCACCACGATCCGCGCACCGTTGCCGCCGCGCAGGCAGGACTCGGTGAGCGCCTGGATCACGCCGCCGTCGGACAGGTCGTGCGCGGCGTCGATCATGCCGTCGCGGGACGCCGAGATCAGGATCTCGCCGAGCAGCTTCTCGCGGCCCAGGTCCACCTTCGGCGGCATGCCGCCGAGGTGGTCGTGGACGACCTGGGACCAGGCCGAGCCGCCGAACTCCTCGGCCGTGTCGCCCAGCAGGTACAGCAGCTGGCCGGCCTCCGCGAACGCCATCGGCGTACGGCGGTTGACGTCGTCGATCACACCGAGGACCGCCACGACCGGGGTCGGGTGGATCGCGATGTCGCCCGTCTGGTTGTAGAGCGAGACGTTGCCGCCGGTCACCGGGGTGCCCAGCTCGAAGCAGCCGTCGGCGAGACCGCGGGTGGCCTCGGCGAACTGCCACATGACGCCCGGGTCCTCGGGGGAGCCGAAGTTCAGGCAGTCGGAGATGGCGAGCGGCTTGGCGCCGGTCGCGGCGACGTTGCGGTACGCCTCCGCCAGCGCGAGCTGCGCGCCCGTGTACGGGTCGAGCTTCGCGAAGCGGCCGTTGCCGTCGGTGGCCATGGCCACGCCGAGGTTGGACTCCTCGTCGATGCGGACCATGCCCGCGTCCTCGGGCTGCGAGAGCACCGTGTTGCCCTGCACGAAGCGGTCGTACTGGTCGGTGACCCAGGACTTGGAGGCCTGGTTCGGGGAGGAGACCAGCGCCAGGACCTGCGCGCGCAGCTCCTCCGAGGTCTGCGGCCGCGGCAGCTTGCCCGCGTCGTCGGCCTGGAGCGCGTCCTGCCACTCGGGGCGGGCGTACGGGCGGTGGTAGACCGGGCCCTCGTGGGCGACCGTGCCCGGGGGCACGTCCACGATCTGCTCGCCGTGCCAGAAGATCTCCAGGCGCTCGCCGTCGGTCACCTCACCGATGACGGTGGCGATGACGTCCCACTTCTCGCAGATCTCCATGAAGCGGTCGACGTACTGGGGCTCGACGATCGCGCACATGCGCTCCTGCGACTCGCTCATGAGGATTTCCTCGGGCGAGAGCGTCGCGTCGCGCAGCGGGACGGTGTCCAGCTCGACGCGCATGCCGCCGGAGCCGGCGGAGGCGAGCTCGGAGGTCGCGCAGGAGAGCCCGGCGCCGCCGAGGTCCTGGATGCCCGCGACCAGCTTCTCCTTGAAGATCTCCAGGGTGCACTCGATGAGGAGCTTCTCCTGGAAGGGGTCGCCGACCTGGACGGCGGGGCGCTTGGTGGGCTTGGTGTCGTCGAAGGTCTCGGACGCGAGGACCGAGACGCCGCCGATGCCGTCGCCACCGGTGCGGGCGCCGTAGAGGATGACCTTGTTGCCGGGGCCGGAGGCCTTGGCGAGGTGGATGTCCTCGTGCTTCATCACGCCGATGCAGCCGGCGTTGACGAGCGGGTTGCCCTGGTAGCAGGCGTCGAAGACGACCTCGCCGCCGATGTTCGGCAGGCCCAGGCAGTTGCCGTAGCCGCCGATGCCCGCGACCACGCCCGGCAGGACGCGCTTGGTGTCGGGGTGGTCGGCCGCGCCGAAGCGCAGCGGGTCCACGACGGCGACCGGGCGGGCGCCCATGGCGAGGATGTCGCGGACGATGCCGCCGATGCCGGTGGCCGCGCCCTGGTAGGGCTCGATGTACGAGGGGTGGTTGTGCGACTCGACCTTGAAGGTGACCGCGTAGCCCTGGCCCACGTCGACGACGCCGGCGTTCTCGCCGATGCCGACGAGCATCGCGTCGTTCTGCGGGACCTTCTCGCCGAACTGCTTCAGGTGGACCTTGCTGCTCTTGTACGAGCAGTGCTCGGACCACATGACGGAGTACATGGCGAGCTCGGCGCCGGTGGGGCGGCGGCCGAGGATCTCCCGGATGCGGGCGTACTCGTCCTCCTTGAGGCCGAGTTCCTTCCACGGCTGGGAGGCGTCCGGGGTTTCGGTGGCGTTCTTGACGGTGTCGAGGCTCATGCGCTGACCAGCTTCTTCAGGACCGAGGTGAAGAACGGGAGGCCGTCGGTGCGGCCGGTCCCGATCAGCGGCTCGACCGCGTGCTCGGGGTGCGGCATGAGGCCGACGACGTTGCCCGCGGCGTTGGTGATGCCGGCGATGTCGCGCAGCGAACCGTTCGGGTTGACGTCGAGGTAGCGGAAGGCCACGCGGCCCTCGGCCTCCAGTTCGTCGAGCACGTGCTCGTCGGCGACGTACCGGCCGTCCATGTTCTTCAGCGGTACGGAGATCTCCTGGCCGGCGGTGTAGTCGCCGGTCCACGCGGTCTCCGCGTTCTCCACCCGCAGCTTCTGGTCGCGGCAGATGAAGTGCAGGTGGTTGTTCCGGAGCATCGCCCCCGGCAGCAGGTGGGCCTCGGTGAGGATCTGGAAGCCGTTGCAGATGCCCAGGACGGGCATGCCGCCCTTGGCCTGCTCGATGATGGTCTCCATCACCGGCGAGAAGCGGGAGATGGCCCCGGCGCGCAGGTAGTCCCCGTAGGAGAAGCCGCCCGCGAGGACGACCGCGTCGACCTGGTGCAGGTCCTTGTCGCGGTGCCACAGCGAAACGGGCTCGGCCCCGGCGAGGCGGACGGCGCGCAGCGAGTCACGGTCGTCGAGCGTTCCGGGGAACGTGACGACTCCGATGCGAGTGGTCACCGTCAGGCCTCGACCTTCACGGTGAAGTCTTCGATGACGGTGTTGGCGAGGAACGTTTCGGCCATCTTGTGGATGCGGTCGAGGGCGGCCTGGTCGACCGGTCCCTCCACCTCCAGTTCGAAGCGCTTCCCCTGGCGGACGTCGGCGATCCCTTCGAAGCCCAGGCGCGGCAGCGCACGCTGCACCGCCTGGCCCTGGGGGTCGAGGATCTCCGGCTTGAGCATGACGTCGACTACGACGCGTGCCATCGGGCACTCCCGTGTGGTGGTTGGTGCGAAGGCGGTTCCCTCAGCGTACCCGGCCAAAATTTCTACGCGGGTAGATATCGGGCGGGTGCGATCACCGCGCCGTTTCGGCTTCACCAACGCTTCGCAAAATCCGCCGGAAAACCGCGTACCCGGCATTGCGGCGGGACACGCGGAGAGAATTAACTGGGCTTCGCAATGCAATGGGAATCGGGGTACAAAGGAATCACTCCGCGCGAGTGACTTTTGCCGCTTCGCAACGGGGGATGAATGATGCATTGCCCCGAAACATCCACACAGGCGACATCGCCCCACGTCAGCAGGTGGCGGCGTCGCACGAAGGGACCGATATCCGTGGCGCAGCGCGTAGTAGTCACGCTCTCCGACGACATCGATGGCGGAGAAGCGGCGGAAACGGTCGTGTTCGCTCTGGACGGTAAGTCGTACGAGATCGACCTCAATCTGGCCAACGCAAAGAAACTGCGGAAGGGCCTCGCGCCCTTCGTCGCCGCCGGCCGCCGCCAGTCGCGCTCGGGGAAGGCCTTCAAGCACACCTCCGTCGCCCCCGACCCCGCGGTCGTCCGGGCCTGGGCGCGGTCCAACCAGTACGAGGTGCCCCCGCGCGGCCGCATCCCGAAGAAGATCTACGAGGCCTACAACGCGGCCCACTGAGGGCCGATTTGCCATCCACCCCCATCCGTCGGCTAGTGTGTGGATCACGCCAAGGGGCCAGGCCGCAGGTCAGAGCCTCCAAGGTCGTGCGGGTGTAGTTCAGTAGCAGAACATCCCTCTTCCAGAGGGAAGGCGCAGTGTGCGATTCCTGTCACCCGCTCTGCATGACTTTCCGACCACCACGGTGGATCGGGTAGAGTGATGCACGCACCGCCCAGGCGGTGCACTGCTTGCGGACGTAGCTCAGTTGGTAGAGCACCACCTTGCCAAGGTGGATGTCGCGCGTTCGAGTCGCGTCGTCCGCTCTGTATGAAGAAGGCCCCGATCATTGCGATCGGGGCCTTCTTCGTACCTTCTTCGCGCCTTCTTCGGATTCCTGCCCTTTCTGACAAATGTCATCGCGGGCCATGACAGCGCGCACTGCCGACCCCGTCCGGCCGCCCCGAGGCTTGAGTCATGACTGACACCGTGATCGAAGCCCAAGGCCTGCGCCGCGGCTACGCCGGCGGCTTCGAGGCCGTCCGGGGCGTCTCCTTCTCCGTGGCGCGGGGCGAGGTGTTCGCCCTCCTCGGGACCAACGGCGCGGGCAAGACCTCCACCGTCGAGCTGCTGGAGGGGCTGGCCGCGCCGAGCGAGGGCCTGGTGCGCGTCTTCGGGCTCGACCCGTACACGCGCCGGGACCGGGTCCGCCCGCGCACCGGGGTCATGCTCCAGGAGGGCGGTTTCCCCTCCGACCTGTCGGTCGCCGAGACCGTCCGGATGTGGGCCGGGCTCACCACGGGCGCCCGCCCGGCGGCGGAGGTGCTGGACCTGGTCGGCCTGGGCGCGCGGTCCTCCGTACGGGTCAAGCAGCTGTCCGGCGGTGAGCGGCGGCGCCTCGACCTGGCGCTCGCCCTGCTCGGCCGGCCCGAGGTGCTGTTCCTCGACGAGCCGACCACCGGCATGGATCCCGAAGGGCGCCGGGACACCTGGGCGCTGGTACGGGAGCTGCGCGCGCAGGGCACCACGGTGCTGCTGACCACGCACTACCTGGAGGAGGCCGAGGAACTCGCGGACCGCCTCGCGATCCTCCACGAGGGCGAGCTCGTCCTGTCGGGCACCCCGGCCGAGGTCACCGCCACCCGGCCGGCCCGGATCCGCTTCACCCTGCCGGACGGGGTGCCCGCGGCCCGGCTGCCGCTGTCGCTGCACGCGGCGGCCTTCGGGCAGCGCGTGGAGATCCGTACCGAACGGCTCCAGGCGGACCTGACCGAACTGCTGGGCTGGGCCCGGGAGAGCGGAGTGGTACTGGACGGGCTCGATGCCCGGTCCGCCTCCCTGGAGGAGGCCTTCCTGGAGATCGCGGAGAGCCGCCGCAGCGCCGGCGGCCGCACCGAGGACACGATGGCGGGGACCCGATGAACACACTGACCCTGAACCCCGGCCGGCTCGTCTCGCTCGGCCGCTCCGAGATCACCCTGCTGGTGCGCAACCGGGCGGCGCTCGGCGTGGCCTTCCTGATGCCCCTGCTGATGGTGTTCGTCCTGCGCTCCTCCCTCAGCGGGGTCGAGGGCGCGCAGGCCATCGGCGAGGCCACCGTGACCGGCGGGATCGGCATGGTGCTGATCCTCGTCGTCTACATGAACCTGGTCTCCGCCTACGTCGCCCGGCGCGAGGAACTCGTCCTCAAGCGGCTGCGCACCGGCGAGGCCAACGACCTGGAGATCCTCGCCGGGACGGCACTGCCCTCCGCGGTCCTGGCGCTCGGCCAGATCGCGGTGCTCGCGGTGGCCGGAGCCGCCGTGCTCGACGTGCGCATGCCCCGCAACCCGCTGCTGCTCGTGGCGGCCGTCCTCGCCGGCGTCCTGCTGCTGGCCGGGCTGTCCGCGCTGACCAGCGCCTTCACCCGCACCGTGGAGACCGCCGGCTTCACCACGCTGCCGCTGTTCCTGATCACCGTGCTCGGCTCGGGGCTGTTCATGCCGGTGGACTCGCTGCCGGACCTGGCGGCCTCCCTGTGCGAACTGCTTCCGTTGAGCGGGGTGATGACCCTCGTGCGGGCCGGCTGGAGCGGTGGCGCCGAGGCCTACGACCTGCTGGGGGCCGCACTGAACACGCTGGCCTGGACCATGATCACCGTGTTTGCTGTGCAGAAGTGGTTCCGCTGGGAACCGCGCAGGTAGGGCGAGTCGGGGGACGGGGAGACGCGGAGATGCCGAAGCTGACGGGGTGGTGGAAGAGCCGCAGCAGTGCGGGGAAGCTGGAGCTCTACACCCGGTGGTCGTTCCACCTCTTCGTGCTCCTCGAGATCCTGTCCTTCGGGCTGCTTCCGCTGGCCGGCGCGGCGGGCAAGTCCTCGGCCCTGGTGCCCGGCACGCTCTTCGTGGTGCTGTGCGCCCACGCGGTGCTGTGCGGTGTGCTCAACTCCAGGGCGCTGGACTGGGTGGTGGGGCGGCGCGAACGCCCCGTCCGGCTCGCGGTGTTCATGGCCGTCGCGACGGGCGCCGCCACCCTGGCCGTCCTCGTCCTGGAGGCCGGCGGAAAGCTCGCGGACCGCTCGGTGGCGCCGGCGCTGGTGTCCGGGCTGACCTCGTTCGGCTCCGGCTCGCTGGTGCTGTGCCTGCGGTCGGTGCGCAGGATGCGGTACGTGCCCCCGGTCACGGCGGCCGGGACGAGCCTGGCCGCACTCGTCCTGGGGCTGCCCGGCGGAGAGGTCCTGGGGTATCTCGTCGGAGTCCTGCTGGGCAGCCTGTTCCTCGCCTTCACCAGCGGGTTCTCCGCGTGGCTGCTGAACACGGTCTACGAGCTGGACCGCTCGCGCGAGGTCCAGGCGCGCCTCGCGGTGGCGGAGGAGCGGCTGCGCTTCGGCCGCGATCTGCACGACGTGATGGGCCGCAATCTGGCGGTGATCGCGCTCAAGAGCGAACTGGCCGTACAGCTGGCGCGGCGCGAACGGCCGGAGGCGGTGGAGCAGATGATCGAGGTGCAGCGAATAGCCCGGGAATCCCAGCGCGAGGTACGGGACGTGGTGCGGGGCTACCGGGAAGCCGATCTCGCGGTGGAGCTGGAGGGTGCGCGCGGGGTGCTGAGCGCGGCCGGCATGGACTGCCGGGTCGACTTCCGGGCCGGCCGGGAGCTGCCCTCCGAGGTCCAGTCGGCGCTCGGCTGGGTGGTCCGCGAGGCGACGACGAACGTCCTGCGGCACGGGGACGCGCACCGCTGCCTGATCCGGCTGTCCGCCCCGGAGACCGGCCCGGTGACGCTGGTGGTGGAGAACGACGGGGCGCCCGACACCCCGGCCGGGCCGCCGGGCTCGGGGCTGGCCGGGCTGCGGGAACGGCTCGCGGCACTGGACGGGACCCTGCAGGCGGGCTTGGTGGGCGACGGCCGGTTCCGGCTGCTCGCGGAGATCCCGGACCGGGAAACGCAACGACTGGAGGTGCGGGCGTGAGCCCCGTACGCGTACTGCTCGCCGACGACGAGCACCTGATCCGCGGGGCGCTGGCGGCCCTGCTCGCCCTGGAGGACGACCTGCTCGTCGTCGCGGAGGCGGCCTCGGGGCCCGAGGCGCTCGCGATGGCACGGGCGCACCGGCCGGACGTGGCGGTGCTGGACCTCCAGATGCCGGGAGCCGACGGTGTGAGCGTCGCCACATCGCTGCGGGCCGAGCTCCCCGACTGCAAGATCATGATCGTGACCAGTCACGGCCGCCCGGGGCACCTGAAGCGGGCGCTGGCAGCGGGGGTGCGGGCCTTCGCGCCGAAGACGGTCTCGGCGCAGCGGCTGGCCGAACTGATCCGGACCGTGCACACGGGTGGCCGTTACGTGGACCCGGAGTTGGCTGCCGATGCCATCAGCGCGGGGGACTCGCCGCTGACCGCGCGGGAGGCCGAGGTGCTCGAACTGGCGGCGGACGGGGCACCGGTCGCGGAGATCGCCGAGCGGGCGGCGCTGTCGCAGGGGACCGTACGGAACTACCTGTCCTCGGCGGCGACGAAGCTGGGCGCCGAGAACCGCCACACGGCAGTGCGTCTCGCACGCGAGCGAGGTTGGGTATAGTGGTTCTCGCGCTACGGCGCACCTGCGGACATAGCTCAGTTGGTAGAGCACCACCTTGCCAAGGTGGATGTCGCGCGTTCGAGTCGCGTTGTCCGCTCTGTAGTGAAGAAGCCCCCCGGTCCTCGGACCGGGGGGCTTCTTCGTGTCTCAGGACCAGGTCTGGCCGGTGAGCCGCTCGTACGCCTCGATGTACTTGGCGCGGGTCTGCGCGATGACCTGCGTGGGCAGGGCCGGCGGCGGGAGCTCGCTCTTGGGGTCCCAGCCGGAGGCCGGGGAGGCCAGCCAGTCGCGGACGTACTGCTTGTCGAAGGAGGGCTGCGAGCGGCCCGGCTCCCACTGGTCGGCCGGCCAGAAGCGGGAGGAGTCCGGGGTCAGCACCTCGTCGGCGGCGATGAGGGTGCCGTCCTTCGGGTCGAAACCGAACTCGAACTTGGTGTCGGCCAGGATGATGCCGCGCTCGCGCGCGATGTCCCGGGCGCGGCCGTATACGGCCAGGGTGGTCTGGCGCAGCAGCGCCGCCGTCTCGGCGCCGGTGGTGCGCGCCACCTCCTCATAGGAGACGTTCTCGTCGTGCTCGCCGACCTCGGCCTTGGCGGCCGGGGTGAAGATCGGGCCGGGCAGCTCGGAGCCGTCCACGAGCCCCTCGGGGAGGCCGAGTCCGCACACCGTACGGGTCTGCTTGTACTCGGCGAGGCCGGAGCCGGTGAGGTAGCCGCGGGCCACGCACTCGACCGGGACCATGTCCAGGTTGCGGCAGATCAGCGTGCGGCCGGCCCAGTCGGCGGGGGCGCCCGCGGGCAGGTCGGTGGAGATGACGTGGTTCGGGACGAGGTCGGCGAGCTGGTCGAACCACCACAGGGAGAGCTGGGTCAGGACGCGGCCCTTGTCCGGGATCTCGGTGGGCAGGACCCAGTCGAAGGCGGACATGCGGTCGCTGGCGACCATGACGAGGCGGTCGTCCTCGTCACGGTAGAGGTCGCGCACCTTGCCGGTGTGGAGGTGGACGAGGCCCGGAACCTGAACCGGCTCGGGCTTTTCGACGAATCCGGACACGGGGTCTCCCTGTGGTTCTGTATGAAGCGCACCCCGATTCTCGCGCACCTTCGTCCCCTCCCGCGGACAGGGGTGGGTCGGCCGCGGCTCAGTCGCGCTTGCAGATCCGGTCGAGGAGGTTGGCGGTGGCCCGCTGCACCCGCTCGTCCACGTGGCCCGGGCGGTCGAGGGCCGGGGACCAGGCGAAGGTGCCGGAGGCGAAGACCAGGGCCCCGCTGGGCGCCCGGTAGAGGGAGGTCTCCTGGTGGCGCCGGTGGCCCTCGCTGTCGAGGTACGGGGAGTGCGCCAGCAGGATCCGGTCCTGGTGCTCGGGGAGCTGGGTGCGCGGGAAGTAGCGGTCGGCCTCGCCCGCGACCAGGCCGGGCAGCTCGTCGTTCTCGCCCGCTCCGGTGGAGTCCCAGAGCCAGTGCGTGGCGTTGCGCACGATCAGCGGCGCGGGCTCGGGGACCCGGCCCGCGTACTGGATGCCGAGCAGCTGCTGCTCCGGGCGGTCGACCTCGCGCCACAGGCTGGGGCGGCCCGGACCGCGCCGTTTTCGGCAGGTGAGGAGCCGGTCCTCGACCCCGGAGGGGGAGGGGGAGAGCTCGACCTGCCAGTACATGGTGTTGGCGGAGAGGAAGACGAGCGAGGTGCCGTGCAGGCGGGCGCGCTCGACGGTGCGGCGCATGGGGGCCGACCAGTACTCGTCGTGGCCGGGGAAGACCAGGCCCCGGTAGCGGGTGGGGTCGACGCGGCCGGCGTGCAGGTCGCGGGTGTCGGCGTAGGCGATGTCGTAGCCGTAGCGCTCGGCCCAGCGGATGAAGTCGTAGGCGTGGCCGACGTGCAGGGGCAGGCCGGCGCCCGCGTAGGGGCGGTCGAAGGAGACGGTGTGGGCCGCGTCCTGCTCGCCGAGCAGCCGGCCGTCCTCGTCCCAGGCGTGGTAGAGGCTGGCGCCGGTGTGGCCGTCCTCCGGGTAGAGGTTGTAGGCCTGCCAGGTGATGTCCGGGAGCAGGAGCAGGAGGTCGGCGGGGTGGTCGTCGCGGACCGTGAAGGGGATGTGGGAGCGGTAGCCGTCGGCGGTGGTCAGGACGGCGACGTACGCGCCGACGCTCCAGTAGGAGGGGACCTGCAAGCGCCAGGACAGCCACCAGTGGTGGCAGGAGACCGTGCGGTCGGCCGCCAGCGGGGCCGGCTGGACGATGCCGGACAGCCGCGGGCTCGTGGTGATCTTGGAGGCTCCGTCGCCGCCGTAGTGGCCGATCCGGTAGACGTCGACCGAGAACTGCTGGGGCGGGTCGACGGTGATGTGGAAGTCGATGGCCTCGCCGGGGGTGACGGCGCCGGTGGAGGCGAAGCCCTTGATCTGGCGGTGCACGTCGTCGGCGGTGCGGGGGCCGCCGTTGCCCCGGGCGCGGGGGATCTGGCCGGTGCCGGCGGCCGGGTCCACGTACCAGGGGACGACCTGGCCGGTGTCGTCGAAGTAGAGCTCGCTCCCCCGGAACCAGGGCAGGGGGCCCTGTCCGAAGGGGTCGTTCACCGCGTGCGCGAGCGCACCTGACTCCCAACGCCGGATCTGGTCCGCACCCATGACCGCTCCCCTCCCTCGCTCCCCCGAACGGGCGTACATCCTGTCGGTGCGCGGCAGACTCCCTGCTGAGACGGCAGTTCTCGGACACCCCGTTTCAGGACATCCAGCCGCGACCGATCCCAGCACATCACATAACGCACTCAGTCCGTCACCGTTCGTCGCGAATTGACGGGACCGGAACATTCACATCCGCTTGTTCGTACGAGCCGTAGCCCCTCCGGGGACGCAGCCGGCTCAGACCAGGCGGACCGGCTTCTCCGGGCGGACGCCGAGGTCGGCGAGCCAGTCCCGCAGCGGTTCCGGGTTCCCGTCCTCGACCAGGCACAGCACGCGCGGGGCCAGGTCGGAGCGGCGGTCGCCGCCGATCAGCAGGACCGGCCCGTCGAGCCAGTCCAGCCCGGGGGCCGCCCCGGCCGAGTCCACGGCTGCGCAGCACACCATCGCCGTCACGTGGTCGGCCAGCAGGTCCCGGCCGCTGCGCGGCGGCTGGAGCGGGAACAGCGGCACGGCGTCCGCGCCGCGCGCCTTCCCGGCGGAGGGCTGCGCAGCACCGGCGGCCCGCTCCTCGCGGGCCAGGTCCCCGCTGAGCCGGCCGGCCAGGGCCTCCGAGGCCGCGCCCGCGCCGGCGGGGTCCGTGAGGTAGCCCAGCACCCGCTCCAGCGTGGGTCCGGCGAAGCCGTCCACGGCGGGCCGGGCGGAGCCGGTGGCCTCGATCGTGGCCGGTCCCGCCGCGGCGGACGGGGACGGTGAGCCCTGTGAAGCCTGTGCTGCCGACGTGCCACCGGGCAGGGCTCCAGGTCCGGCGGATCCGGATCCGGCGAGGCCCGTAGGAGCGGCGGCCGGTCCGGCGGGGCCGGCGGGCCGTCCCGCCGGGACGGCCAGGGCGTCGAGCGCCGCGTGCAGCCGGGCGGCCTCCGCACGCCACTTGCGGTCCACGACCTCCTCCGGATACGCCGCCCAGTCCACCGGGGACCAGTCCGGCCCGGGCTCGGCCGGCCCGCCGTGGAAGAGCCGCGCGGCCAGCAGCGAGGTCGCCTCGTCGACCGCCCCGGGCTGCTCCAGCAGGTCACAGGCGGGGCGCTCGCCGAGCCGTGAGGTGAACCCCTCGGCCAGCCGGTCCCGCCGCGACAGCTCGGTCAGCGCGGAGACCACTCCGGCGTCGAGGTGCGCGGGCCAGCGGCCCATCCGCCAGGCGGGCAGCGCGACCCGGGTCAGCAGCCGGTCCCAGCCCGCGTAGGCGAGGCCGACCTGCTCCTGGGCGACGATGCGCAGCCCGTAGTCCACACCCTGTGCACGCTCCGAGGCGGCCGCGGCCACCCCGCGCTCCATTTCGGTGGCGTCCGTCCGGCACAGCCGCAGCAGCAGCCGGGCCGGGGCGCCGATCCAGCCGAGCCCGCGCCGGTTGCCCACGTCCACGGCCGCGTCCAGGCCCCGTACGAAGCCGCGCGCGTCGGCTATGTCCGGGTGCGCGGAAGGACCCGTACCGGCGACGACCGGCGCGAGGACGGCCCGTAGCTCCGCGACCCGCATCCACCACAGGAACGGCGAACCGATCACCAGCACGGGGGCGGCGCCCTGCTCGGACTCCGGGCCGGCGGATATGGCGCTCCGGCGGTGGGCCGCGTGGGTGCGGTCCTCCAGCCAGCTGTCGCAGTCCGGCGTCAGGGCTATCGCGGAGGGCGGCGGCACGTCCATGCGGTCGGCCAGGTCCCGCACCAGCCGGTAGAGATCGGGCGCGGCGGCCTCCGACAGCGGCACCGTCGGCGTGACGGCGGGGCTCGCCCGCAGCACCACGGCCGCGAAGACGCCGCCGACGAGCAGCACCACCGCCGCGACCACGCACACGACGAGGGTCACCACGGGCCAGGGGTCAGCGGACAGCCGCCCCGTCATCCGGGCGGCCACCAGCACCACCGCGAAGGCGGCGGGCAGCAGCCCGACCGCCAGGGCCCTGCTGCGCACGCGCAGCACGGCGAGAGCGCGGGAACGTGCGGACGGCACGCCCGCTTCCTTGATCGAACCGGTTCCGGACACGGCCGGACCTCACCCCCTCTGCCCTGCGGCGACGTTGCTCACTCCCCCACTGTGACACCCGCCACTGACATCGCAATGCCGGTGGGCCAAGTGCCGGAATGCTTGCGCCGCACCCTAGTTGGGGCACGCCCGGGCGTCAGGCAGACCGGGTGACGATCACCCGATGGAATGGCTTTGGGTAAAGGTGGGTGCGTTCGAACGCGGCCGGATGCACTCGCACGCGAACACGCCCGCGGGCCCGGGCGCAGGATCTGCGCACCGGGCCCGCGGGTCTGCGGAGCCGCTGGTCAGCCGAGTCCGGCGGCCTTCGCCGCGATGTCCGTACGGTGCTGCGAACCGTCCAGCCGGATGCGTGCCACCGCCTTATACGCCTTCTCGCGGGCCTGTGCCAGATCGGAACCGGTCGCCGTCACCGACAGCACGCGGCCGCCCGCGCTGACGATCGCGTCGCCCTCGCGCCGGGTCCCGGCGTGCAGCACATACGCGTCGGGCGCGTCCTCGGCGGCCACCTCGGCCAGGCCCTCGATCGGGTCCCCGGTGCGGGGGGTCTCGGGGTAGTTGTGGGAGGCGATGACCACCGTGACGGCCGCGTCCTCGCGCCAGACGAGCGGCTCCTCGGACTCCAGGGTGCCGTTGGCGGCGTTCAGCAGCACGCTCGCGAGCGGGGTGCGCAGCCGGGCCAGGACCACCTGGGTCTCGGGGTCGCCGAAGCGGGCGTTGAACTCGATGACCCGCGTACCGCGGCTGGTGATCGCGAGGCCGGCGTAGAGCAGCCCCGAGAAGGGGGTGCCGCGGCGGCGGAGCTCGTCGACGGTGGGCTGGAGGACCAGCTCCATGACCTCGTCGACCAGCTTCGGATCGGCCCAGGGCAGCGGGGAGTACGCGCCCATGCCGCCGGTGTTCGGGCCCTCGTCGCCGTCCAGGGCGCGCTTGAAGTCCTGCGCGGGCTGGAGCGGGACCACGGTGACGCCGTCGGTGATGGCGAAGAGGGAGACCTCCGGGCCGTCGAGGTACTCCTCGATGACCACGCGGTCGCAGCCGAGCGCGTGGGCGCGGGCGGCGGCCAGGTCCTCGGTGACCACGACGCCCTTGCCGGCCGCGAGTCCGTCGTCCTTGACGACGTACGGGGCGCCGAAGGCGTCGAGGGCCGCGTCCACCTCTTCCGGGGTGGTGCAGACGTAGCTGCGCGCGGTCGGGACCCCGGCCGAGGCCATCACGTCCTTGGCGAACGCCTTGGAGCCTTCGAGCCGCGCCGCCTCGGCGGACGGCCCGAAGACGGGGATGCCCGCGGCGCGGACGGCGTCGCCGACCCCGGCGACCAGCGGGGCCTCCGGGCCGACGACGACCAGGTCGGCGCCGAGTTCGGTGGCGAGGGTGGCGACGGCATCGCCGTCGAGGGCGTCGACCGGGCGGAGCTCGGCCACCTCGGCGATGCCGGCGTTGCCGGGAGCGCAGTACAGCGCGGAGACGTCGGGGTCGAGGGACAGAGAGCGGCACAGGGCATGTTCGCGGGCGCCGCCGCCGATGACGAGGACCTTCACGCCGCCCAGGGTAGCCCGGCCGCGGTGGCGCGTTTCGTGCGGCCACCCAATCGGGAGGCGCTACTCATTCGTGTATTCCTCCACAACGGTGGCTCCCAGCTCGCGCACGATCAGGTCGTGTCCGGTCAGGGCGCTCTCCACGAGGTCGGGATCGTCCTCCTCCGCGAAGTCGTCCTCGGGGGCGACCGGCGGGGGCGCCTGCTGCACGGGGGGCTGGGCCGGAGCCGACTGCTGGGGCGGTTGCTGCTGCGGGTACTGGGGCGCGGGGGCCGCCTGCGGGGCGGGCTGCGCCGGCGGCGGGTTGTAGGCGGGGGCCGGCGGGGCGGCGTAGGAGGAGGAGGCCTGGGTCAGGGGGGCCGGGCCGCCGCCGCCCACCACGGCGTCGATCTTCCAGTTGACCTGGAACTGCTCGGCCAGGACCGCCTTGAGCACGTCCTCGCTGCCGCTGCTGGCGAAGTTGTCGCGGGCTCCGGCGTTGGGGAAGCCGAGCTGGAGGGTGGTGCCGTCGAAGCCGGTGACCTGGGCGTTCTGGCTGAGCAGGATCCAGGTGAAGCGGCGGCGGTTCTTCACGGCCTCCAGGACGCCGGGCCACATCGCCTGGATCTGCCCCGCACCGGCGGCCATGCCGGGGGAGGGGGCGGGGGCCGCGGCGGCCGGGGCCGGTGCGGATGCCGCGGGCGGGGCGACGGGCGCGGGCGCGCCCTGGCCGGGGGCGGACGCGCTGGGCCAGGCACCGGCGGCCGGGGCGGCAGCCGGGGCTGCGGGGGCGGCCGGGGTCGCGGGGGCCGCGGCTCCGGGCCAGGCGCCGGGGGCGCCGCTGCCGGGCTGTGCGGCTCCGGGCCAGGCTCCGGGGGCGGGCGCGGGGGCTGCGGGTGCGGGCGCGGCGGGGGCCTGGGCGGCGGGCGCCGGCTGAACCGGAGCCTCCGGCTGCGCGGGAGCCCGTACCGGCGCGGGAGCCGGCACCTGGGCGGGCGGCTGGACGGCAGCGGCGGCGGCGCGCGCGGCGGCGGGGCCCCCACCGGGACCGGCCGGCGCCATGGCGTGCGCCTCGGGCCCGGGTACGTAACCCATGGCGGGCGCGGCCGCGAAGGCGACGGCCCCGCTGCGCTCCAGCCGGTCGAGCCGGGCCTGGAAGGACCGCTCGTCGTCGAAGGCGGCGGGCAGCAGCACGCGGGCGCAGATCAGTTCGAGCTGCAGCCGGGGCGAGGTCGCGCCGCGCATCTCCGTGAGCCCGGTGTTGACCAGATCGGCGGCGCGCGACAGCTCGGCGGCGCCGAACACGGACGCCTGGGCCTGCATCCGCTCCACCACATCGGCGGGGGCGTCGATCAGCCCCTTCTCCCCGGCCTCGGGCACGGCGGCCAGGATGACGAGGTCGCGCAGCCGCTCCAGCAGGTCGGAGACGAACCGGCGCGGGTCGTTCCCGCCTTCCACGACCCGGTCGACGATCTCGAAGGCCGCAGCGCCGTCCCCGGCGGCGAAGGCGTCGATGACGGAGTCGAGCAGGGACGCCTCGGTGTACCCGAGCAGGGAGGTCGCCATGGCATACGTCACACCCTTCTCACCCGCACCGGCGAGCAGCTGGTCCATGACGGACATCGAGTCACGCACGGACCCGGCGCCGGCGCGCACGACGAGCGGCAGCACGCCGTCCTCGACCGTGGCGCCCTCGCGCCCGCAGACCTCGCCGAGGTAGTCCCGCAGGGTGCCGGGCGGCACCAGCCGGAAGGGGTAGTGGTGCGTCCGGGACCGGATGGTCCCGATCACCTTCTCCGGCTCGGTGGTGGCGAAGATGAACTTGAGGTGCTCCGGCGGCTCCTCGACCACCTTCAGCAGGGCGTTGAAGCCCGCCGGGGTGACCATGTGGGCCTCGTCGATGATGTAGATCTTGTAGCGGCTGGACGCCGGCCCGAAGAAGGCCTTCTCGCGCAGGTCACGGGCATCGTCCACACCACCGTGCGAGGCGGCGTCGATCTCGATGACGTCGAGGGATCCGGGGCCGTTCCTGGCGAGGTCCCGGCAGGACTGGCACTCGCCGCAGGGGGTCGGAGTGGGACCCTGCTCACAGTTCAGGCACCGGGCGAGGATGCGCGCGCTGGTGGTCTTCCCACAGCCGCGCGGCCCGCTGAACAGGTACGCGTGATTGACCCGGTTGTTCCGCAGGGCCTGCATCAGCGGTGCAGTGACATGCTCCTGCCCGATGACCTCGGCGAACGACTCGGGGCGATAGCGGCGGTACAGCGCAAGGGACGACACGTCTACGAGGTTATCCGGGCCCACCGACAACAGCGGCCCCGCCGACGCCACGAAGGCCCCCGGGAACGCAAAGCGCCCCCCACGCACCCGCCAGAGCCCACTTACCCTTGCTGCCTTCCGGCCCTGGGGGAGTTGGGTGAGATAGCGCCACGTGAGGGGCTGGCCCCACCCTAGCGGATGGATGCCCCCGGAATCGAGCCGGACCCCGGCCCGTCCTCCCGCCGACGATCACGTTCGCGAGCACCCCTCAACGTCTTGTATTGTTTGCGGCGGAGGATTCGCCTAGTGGCCTAGGGCGCACGCTTGGAAAGCGTGTTGGGGGCAACCCCTCACGAGTTCGAATCTCGTATCCTCCGCCAGTGCCTCACCGGGCACTTGAAGGCCCCGACCGGGAAACCGGCCGGGGCCTTCTGCGTTCCCGGGCTCCGAATGGCCTCGCACCTCGCTTCGACAATCCACCGACCTCTCACCCCACCCATGGACATCGGGCGAGATATACTCGGCACACGACTTGATATCAGAGGAGGTGTCCGGATGAGTCGAACCGTGATCGACCTCGACGACGAGCTGCTGGCCGATGTGGCCCAGGCGCTCGGGACGAGCACCAAGAAGGAGACGGTCAACACCGCCCTGCGCGAGGTGTTGGAGAACCGCCGACGTGCGCTCGCGCTCACCCGGCTCCGGGCTGTCGCAGAAGAAGGCGGATTCGATCTGGACCTCTTCGAGGACAAGAGGAACTACCGGCGGTGAGCGCGGCACAGTTCCTGATCGACACCAGCGCGCTCGCGCGGTTCCTGCGGGGCGACGCCGAACAGTACGGCTGGGATCAGGCGGCGGCGGCCGGGCTCATCGCGACCTGCCCGATCACCGAGCTGGAGTTCTTCTCCAGCGCACGCTCCGCCGGGGACCGCGCGCGGGGCATCGAGGACATGCGGTCGGTGTTCGGCTGGGTGCCCGTCGACGACCGGGCGTACGACCGCGCCTGGCAGGTCCAGGAGTTGCTGACCCAGCGCGGGCAACACCTCAGTGCGGGTGCGGTCGACCTCGTCGTGGCCGCCACCGCGGAACTGCAGGGGCTGACCCTCCTGCACCGTGACCACGACTTCGCGTGCATCGCCGCCGTCACGGGCCAGGCCATGCAGTGGTACGGCCCGGAGGCCGGCAAGTGAGCACGGCAGCCCGCCCCGGGTCGGGCCGCTGAAGCCGCCGGCGGCGGCCGGCGACCGCACGGCACGCGTCAGTGCGCGACAGACTGCGCCGGTTCGGGGGCTGCGGTGTGGGTTCGGTCGCGCATGAGGATCAGGGCCAGGGCTGCGGCGGCCAGGACTCCGGCCGCCGCTGCCGTGAAGGTCGCCGACATCGCCGAGGTGAAGGCTTCGCGGGCGGCGGCCGCCAGGGCCGGGTCGGTCAGCGCCGCGGCGACGGAGTGGCGGGCGGCGTCCGGGGCCGAGCCGGGCAGCCCGGCGGCGTAGGTGGTGGAGAGCACGGCTCCCAGTACGGCCACGCCCAGGGCGGCTCCGGCCTGCTGGACGGTGTCGTTGAGGGCGGAGCCGACGCCGGCGTGCTCCTCGGGGACGGCTCCCATCAGGGCTGCGGTGGCGGCCGGCATGGCCAGCCCGCTGCCGATGCCCATCAGCACCATGGCGGTGACCAGCGGCGCGAGGCCGACGCCCGCTTCCAGGCCGGCCAGGACGCCGAAGCCGGCGGCGATGACCGCGAGGCCGACGGCGGTCATGACGCGGTTGCCGATCTTCTTGCCGAGCGTGGCGCCGAGGCCGTTGAACAGGAGCGCGGCGACCGCCAGCGGGGTGAAGGCGAGGCCGGTCTCGGTCGGGGTGTAGCCGCCGACGAACTGCAGGTACTGGGTCAGGACCAGCATCAGGCCGCCGTTGGCGAAGGTCAGCAGGACGAGGGAGAAGCCGGCGCCGCTGAACATCCGGTCGCGGAAGAGGGCGAGCGGGACCATCGGGGAGTCGGTCCGGACCTCGTGGACGACGAAGGAGGTCAGCGCGGCCACGGCGATGCCGAGCGAGGTGAGGGTGGACGCGGCGGTGAGGCCGTCCTTCGGGAGGGCGATGATCGTCCAGATCAGGGCGGTCATACCGGTGACGGACAGGGCCATGCCCGCGAAGTCGGGCCGCCGCCAGGGGCCCTTGGACTCCGGCATGAGGATCAGCGCGGCGGCGATGGCGAGCAGCGCGATCGGCACGTTCATCAGGAAGACCGCGCCCCACCAGAAGTGGGCGATGAGCACGCCGCCCAGCCCCGGGCCGCCGACGAGGCCGAGCACGGCCACCGCGCCCCAGGCGGAGATGGCCTTGCGGCGCTCCTCCTCGTCGAAGACGGTGATCAGGATGGAGAGGGTGCTCGGCATCACGAGGGCGCCGCCGATGCCCATCACCACGCGGCCGGCGATGAGCTGGGCGGGGGAGTCGGCGTAGGCCGCGAGGAGCGAGGCGACTCCGAAGAGGGCCAGCCCGATGATCATCACGCGGCGGCGGCCGAACCGGTCGGAGAGGCTGCCCGCCGTGAGCAGCAGTCCGGCGAAGACCAGGATGTACGACTCGATGATCCACTGGATGGCCTCGGCGCCGGCGCCGAGGTTCTCCGCGATCGGCGGGATCGACACGGTCAGCACCATGTTGTCGACGACCAGCACCAGGGTGCTGAGGCAGAGCACGATCAGGATGAGCCAGCGCCGCGGATTGCGGGCCCCGCCCCCGACTCCGCCCCCGACCCGGCCCCCGCCCTCGTGCCCGTCCCCGCCCTCGTACCCGTCCATGGCGATCCCTTCCCCTTTTCCCCGCGTCGCTGCGTACAGCGTTCGCTTGAACCAGAACAACGTACGCCGATGCGTACAGCGTTCGCAAGCGGCCGTTCTGACGGCCCTGCGGCCCTCCGCCGGATCACATGGAGGCGGCCGGCACCCGGCCGAACAGCCGGCCCGCCAGGTCGACCCCGACGACCGCCCCGCCGGCGTCGCGGGTGAAGAAGCCGCGCTGGCCCTTCAGACCGCCGCTGGTGACGATGTACTCGTCCCCCTCGCCCGGCAGCAGCCCCATGGACTCCGCCGGATAGTCCGCGGGCATCTCGCTCTCCGCGGCCGCGCGGATCTCCGGCTTGATCCCGACCTCCAGCGTCAGACCGGTCCCGTCGGCGGCGATCACGAGCGCCATGGCGTCGTTCTCGTACCGCCCGGCCAGCTCCGGGGCACGCGCCGGGTCGTACGGCAGCGGCTCCGGGTCCCGGTCGACCACGCCGAGGCAGTGCTCCAGCGCCCACCGGACGACGGCCTGGTTGAAGAGGTACCCGTTCGCGTGGTTGGCCAGCGAGACCACCGCGAGGTCGTGCCCGGGCACGAAGAGCAGCTCGGAGAACTGGCCGTCGACCGATCCGCCGTGCCCGACGGTCCGCACGCCGTCCACGTCGCGCAGGAACCAGCCGAGGCCGAAGGCGTCGCCGAGCGTGCTGCCCCGCAGCTCGACCGACGGCTCCCGCATCCGCGCGAGCAGCCCGGCGGGCAGGATCCGCCCGCCGCCCTCGCCGAGGCCGTCACCCAGGTGGAACCGGGCCGCGCGCAGCTGGTCGGCCACCGAGGACACGAGGCCCCCGCCCGGGTTGTCGCAGCGCTTCCCCTTCCACATCCCGGAGACCGACGGCCTGCCGTCCCCGTCGGGGTTGTGGCCCACGGCGAACCGCCGCGTCACGACGTCACCGGCGAAGAAGAGGCTGTCCGACAGCCCCATCGGCTCGAACACGAGCCGGGTGACCGCCTGCTCGTAGGTCAGCCCGGTGACCTTCTCGACGATCCGCCCCAGCAGGTTGAAGCCGGCCTGGCTGTACGAGGGCCGGGCGCCGGGCTCCCCGATCAGCGGCAGCGAGGCCAGCTCCGCGACGAAGCCCTCCAGGGCGTCGTCCCCCTCGCCGGTGTCGGTGACGAGGTTCCAGTCCAGCCCCGCGGTGTGGTTGAGCAGCTGCATCACGGTGATCTGCGCCGCGGCCCGTTCGTCGGCGAGCACGAGCTCGGGCAGGTACCGGCGCACCGGCGCGTCCAGCTCGACCCGGCCCTCCGCGACCAGGCGCATCAGTACGGTCGCCGTGTAGGTCTTGGTGACCGAGCCCAGTACGAACAGCGTCCGCTCGTCCACGGGCAGCGGGTTGGCCACGCTCGTCACGCCGTGGCAGGCGTAGGAGGCCCGGCCGTCCGCCCACACGCCGACGGCGACGCCCGGAATCCCGAACTCCGCGGCCTTCGCCGCGACGAACTCGGACAGTGCGGCCTGCGTCTTCGTGTTCTGGTCGCTGCTCATCGTGGTCTCTCCTCGGTGTCGTCCGTCTCGGTGGACAGGACGATGCCCGCACCGGCTGATACCGGGCCCTCCACCACCGCTGACAGCGGTGGTGGAGGGCCCGCGAAGATTGCCCGGGCAGGGCTTAGCCGACGTACGCGTCGAACGCCGGGAAGCAGACGGCGTTGTCCGCGCTGCAGATGTCGGGGCCGCCGCGCGGCGCGACGTCCGCGGCGGGGAGCTCGTACGTCAGCAGGCTCAGCGTCCGGCCCGAGGCGAAGACGGCCGTGGCGTCGCGGACCGGCCCGGCGCCGGGGCCTGGCGTCGCGGATCCGGCGTAGCGGTACGGGCCGTGGCCGCCGTCCACGACGGCGAGGAAGACCGTACGGGTGCCGGTCGCGCCGGGCTCGCCGGGGTACAGCCCGCCCTTGGTCACCAGCCGGATCCCGATCCGCGCCCAGAACGTGGGCAGCGGCCTGCAGCTGAGGTCCGCCCGCTCGGCACGGACCACGGCGAGGCAGTAGTGGCGGTCGTCCGGCATCCAGGCGAGCTCGCCCGCGCCGGCCGCGGGCTCACGGTGGATCACGATGATCGAGTCGTCGCCCTGAGCCCTGGCCCCCGGGTGCTGCCGGCGGACCGCTTCCAGCAGCGGGGCGTCGGCGGGGGTGACCTGCCCCTCCCCGACGGGCGCGGCCGGCCCGGACGTCGAGGGCGCCCCGGGCGTCGCCGGCACGGGCGAAGGGGACGCGGGCGAAAGCGAAGGCGACGCGGACGGCGAGGGCGGCACGGACGGCGACGACGGCACCGGCGAGGGCGGGAGCATCAGCGAAGGCGCGGGCGAGGGCGGTGCCCCCGGCGACAGCGGCGGTGCCGGGGGCGGTGCGCACGAGGCCGCCGCCAGCATCGCCAGCCCGCATCCCGCCGCCGCCAAGACCGTTCCACGTCTCATCAGATCCGCCCCCGCACCACTCGAACGTACGTGTAGGGGCGAAGTCTGCCGGGCGGTGCGGCGCAACGGTCCGGCGGGCCGCGAGACCCGCGACCCGCCGCATCTCCCCACACGCGCCCGGCTCAGCCGAAGGAGGGCATCTCCCCGACCGTCGTCGTCATGTCGATCACCGCGAAGGCGGCGCCCTGCGGGTCCGTGACCGCCGCGAACCGGCCGAACGGGCTGTCCATCGGCCCGAAGTGCAGCTTCCCGCCGTGCTTCTTCGTCTTCGCGACCGCCTCGTCGCAGTCCGGGACCCCGAAGTAGATCTGGATGTACGGCGGGAGCTCCGGCGGGAAGTCGTCGTCCATCTTCATCCGGCCGAGCACCGGGTTCCCGCCCCCGCCGACACTGAAGATCTTGAAGTCCATGTTCGCCATCTCGGGGTCGTCGCCCGGGTCCATCTGCTGGGCTCCGTACGGGAACACCTTCGGAAGGAACGCGTCCGGCTTGGCCGGCTCCCGGGTGAAGACCTCCGCCCAGGCGTACGCCCCGGCCTCGCCCATCTTCTCGAAGCCCTTGTGCTCGCCCGGCTGCCAGACGCCGAAGACGGCGCCGCTCGGCTCCTTGGCGATCACCATCGTGCCGAAGGCGCCCACCTGCATCGGGCCCATCAGCACCTCGCCGCCGGACGAGGTGATCTTCTCGGCCGTGGCCGCCGCGTCGGGCGAGGCGAAGTACAGACACCACTGCGAAGGGGCGTCGACCCCCGGCATCGGCGGCACGACGGCCGCCACGGCCTTGCCGTCGGAATAGGCCTGCGTGTAGTTGCCGTACTCGCTGCTGGCTTCGCCGAAGGTCCAGCCCAGCACGTCGGCGTAGAAGGTCTTGGCACCTTCCACATCGGTGAACATCGCGTCCACCCAGCACGGCGCGCCCTCGGAGAACTCAGGCATGTTCGATCGACTCCTCGACTCGTAGCTGTCGTCTCGTACCGGTCGTCGTACTCACGCTAGGCGCGCGGTGTGCCGACCGCGCGGGGAGCGCGCCCACGCGGGACGCTGGTGCCATGGACAAGGACATCACCATCCGGCTGGCGCAGCAGCCGGAGGCCGACGCACTGCTCGGCCGGAGCCCGCTCGCCGCGCTCGTCGGGATGCTGCTGGACCAGCAGGTACCCATGGAGTGGGCGTTCTCGGGGCCCTGGACGATCGCGCAGCGGATGGGCGCCGACGATCTGGACGCGCACGCCATCGCCGCGTACGACCCGGAGGCCTTCGCCGCCCTGCTCTCCGAGAAGCCCGCCGTGCACCGGTATCCGGGGTCGATGGCGACGCGGATCCAGCAGCTGTGCGCGTACCTGGTGGAGCACTACGGCGGGAACGCGGAGGCGGTCTGGGCCGACGCCGCGACGGGCGGGGAGCTGCTGAAGCGGCTCAAGGCGCTGCCGGGCTTCGGGGAGCAGAAGGCGCAGATCTTCCTCGCCCTGCTGGGCAAGCGGCTCGGCGTGCGCCCGACGGGGTGGCGGGAGGCCGCGGGCGGGTACGGCCAGGCCGGCGTCTACCGTTCGGCGGCCGACATCACGGGCCCGGAGTCACTGGCCAAGGTGCGGGCGCACAAGCAGGAGATGAAGGCCGCCGCCAAGGCCGCGAAGGCCGCCGGCGGGTCCTGACGGGCCCGGGAAAAGGAAGATCCAATTCCCCTGCCGGGACCGTAGATTGAGGCACATGACAGAGAATCTGACGCGCGCCGCCACGGCCGAAGCCATCCACGACGCCCCCGGCAGCCTCATCACCCTGCTCACCGACACCGCCGAACTCACCTGCAACACCGCGACCTTCGAGGAGGGCGCGGCCGGGGCCCCGGTGCACTTCCACACCAAGGCCACCGAGTTCTTCCACGTCACCTCCGGGCAGCTCGACGTCCTCGTCGGCGACGAGATCCACACCCTGGGCGCCGGCGACTTCATGGCGGTCCCGCCGGGCGTCAAGCACGCCTTCGCCCCCGCCGCCGGCCACACGGCCGGCGTCTTCGTCGGCTTCACCCCCGGCATGGCCCGCTTCGACTACTACCGGCTCCTCGGCCGGGTCAACGCGGGCGAGGCCACCGTGCAGGACATCAAGGACAGCTCGGCGACCTACGACAACCACTACGCGGAGAGCGCCGCCTGGAGCGGCCGCCGCCGCAGCGCGGAGCCGTAGACCACGTCCGCGTCGAGGCGGCGCAGCTCCTCCGAGATCAGTTCGGCGTTGCTGCGGATCTTCAGGGCCACCCTGCGGTCGACGCTCCCCGGCAGGACCAGGGTGGCCAGCGCGCCCGCGGGCCGGTCCACCCGGATCTCGCCGCCCGTGGTCCGCAGGCTGACCCGGGTGATCACCGGGCCGGGGCTCTCCACCCGGTCGACCGGCACGCCGAGCCGGTCCTCCAGCCAGCGCGCCAGCAGCTCCGCGCTCACGTTGCCGGCCTCGCTCTCCACCGTCGCTCC
Organism: Streptomyces sp. NPDC001513; assembly: GCF_042894695.1. Classification (NCBI taxonomy): domain Bacteria; kingdom Bacillati; phylum Actinomycetota; class Actinomycetes; order Kitasatosporales; family Streptomycetaceae; genus Streptomyces; species Streptomyces sp. NPDC001513. Next base: position 239,971 of record NZ_JBIAVU010000011.1, on the reverse strand, counting down.
CGTCACGGGCAGCGGCTTCTGGTCGAGGGCGGCGGCCAGCAGCGCCCGCCACTGGGTCAGCCGGGTCCAGGCCAGGTCGGTGTCGCCGGGCTGGTAGCCCGCGGCCCGCTCGTCGAGCACGGCCACGGGGTCCGCGGCGGCGGACGCGTCGGTGATCCGGCGCTGCGCGAGCGCGCCCAGCGGATCCCCCGCCAGGTCGGCGGGGGCGTCGGCCGGCCACCACGCCACCACGGGCGCGTCCGGCACGAGCAGCGGCAGGACGACCGAGGCGGTGTGGTCGGCCAGCGCCCCGTGCAGGCGCAGCAGCACGATCTCCCCGGTCCCGGCGTCGGTGCCGACGCGCAGTTCGGCGTCCATCCGGGTGGCGCGGAGCGTGAGCGGGCCGCGCGAGACCCGCCTGATCACCGCGATGATGCGGCACGGGTGCTCGCGCGAGGCCTCGGAGGCCGCGCGCACGGCGTCGTAGGCGTTCTCCTCGTCGGTGACGACGACGAGGGTCAGCACCAGCCCCATGGCGGGGCTGCCTATGGCCCGGCGGGCTTCGAGCAGGGCCCGGTTGACCTTGCTGGACGTGGTGTCGGTGAGTTCGGTCCGCATACGACGAGTCTGTCAGCGCGCACCCGGGTAACGGCAATCGGTTCGCTCGACTCCGCCTCGAAGGCCCGCCCACCGCTGTCACCGACGTTTGCGGGCCGTCCCGAAGACGGAGCGCGAGATCTCCCGGCCAAGCTGGGTCCCGATCGACCGTGCCAGCGAGCGGAACAACCCGCTCCCCACCACCTGTTCGGCCAGTGAGGGATCCGGCTTCCGAGCGCTGCGCGCGGCCCTCGCCGCCTCCTTCTCCGCCTCCTTGGCCTGCTTCTCGGCCTCGGCGGCGGCCGCCGCGGCCTCCGCCCGCGCCTCGGCCGCGGCCTGCTCGGCGCTGATCTTCTCGTACGCCGACTCGCGGTCGACCGGCTCCGCGTAGCGCGACCAGAGCAGCGAGGACTTCACCGCCCGGTCCAGGGCGGCGGGTTCGATCGGCCCCATCAGCGACTGCGGGGCGCGCAGCCGGGTCGCGGCGACCGGGGTCGGGGCGCCCTTCTCGCTGAGCACGGTGATGACGGCCTCGCCGGTCCCCAGCCCGGTGAGCAGCTCCTCCAGGTCGTACGCGGAGTTCGGGAAGGTCTTCACGGTCGCCTTCAGCGCCTTGGCGTCGTCGGGGGTGAAGGCGCGCAGTGCGTGCTGCACCCGGTTGCCGAGCTGGGCGAGCACGTCCGCCGGTACGTCCTTGGGGGTCTGCGTCACGAAGAAGACGCCGACGCCCTTGGAGCGGATGAGGCGCACGGTCTGGGTGATGGAGGTGAGGAAGGCCTTCGAGGCCCCGCTGAACAGCAGGTGCGCCTCGTCGAAGAAGAAGACGAGCTTGGGCTGCTCCAGGTCGCCGACCTCCGGCAGGTCGTTGTAGAGGTCGGCCAGCAGCCACATCAGGAAGGTGGAGAAGAGCTGGGGCTTGTCCTGGACCGCCGGGAGTTCCAGTACGGAGACCAGTCCGCGGCCGTCCGGGGCCGTGCGCAGGAATTCGCTCGTGTCGAACTCCGGCTCCCCGAAGAACTCCGCGGCGCCCTGCTGCTCGAAGGCGGTCAGCGCCCGCAGGATCACCCCGGCCGTCACCGTGGACAGTCCGCCGATGCCCTTGAGTTCGGGTTTCCCCTGGTCGGAGACGAGGAAGGCGACGACCGCGCGCAGGTCCTTGAGGTCGATCAGCTCCAGGCCCTTGGTGTCGGCATAGTGGAAGATCAGGCCGAGGGACTGCTCCTGCGTCTGGTTGAGCTGGAGCACCTTGGACAACAGGACCGGGCCGAAGCTGGTGACGGTGGAGCGGACCGGGATCCCGGGGCCGATCCCGCCGAGGGAGTAGAACTCGCTCGGGTACGCGGTCGGCTCCCACTTCTGGGCCACCTCCCGGGCCCGTTCGTCGATCCTCGGGCCGGCCGTGCCGGGCGCCGAGATCCCCGAGACGTCCCCTTTGACGTCCGCCAGGAAGACGGGCACGCCGTTGGCCGACAGCTGCTCGGCGATGAGCTGGAGCGTCTTGGTCTTGCCGGTGCCGGTCGCGCCGGCGACCAGCCCGTGGCGGTTGAGCATCGACAGCGGGATGCGGATCTGACGGTCGGGCAGGCAGCCGCCGTCCCAGAGCAGGGCCCCGAGATCGAGCGTGGGTCCGGTGAAGGCGTACCCGGCGGCGATCTTGTCGGCCGGGCCCGTCTGGTCCGCCGGGACGGCGGGGTCGGTGCTCTCGCTCATGGATCACTCCCCAAATAGCGCTGTTCGTCACTTTTGCACCACCGCTTCGAGGCTGCGCCCGCAGGCGCGGGCCCGGTAGGCTTTCCGTGTGATCTTCAAGCGCATCGGAAGCGGGCGGCCGTACCCCGACCACGGCAGGGAAACCACCCGGCAGTGGGCGGACGTCGCGCCGCGCCCGGTCCGGCTCGACCAGCTCGTGACGACCAAGGGACAGCTGGACCTCGAAACGCTGCTCGCCGAGGACTCCACCTTCTACGGCGACCTGTTCGCCCATGTCGTGAAGTGGCGGGGCGACCTCTACCTGGAGGACGGGCTGCACCGCGCCGTGCGCGCCGCCCTCCAGCAGCGCCAGGTCCTGCACGCCCGCGTCCTCGAGATGGACTGACGTGTTCGCGTAATGGACTGACGTGTTCGCGTAGATTGCGCCTTTCGGGTCACCATTGACCTATCAGCAGATCATTTAGTAGGCATCGCCACCGGGCCGCACTACGCTGCGCCCATGAGCATGCTCACTCCCCCCGGCATGGGCGGAAAGTACCGCGTCACGGGAGCCGCCTACCCCCGTATGAGCCGCAAGCGGAGCCGTCCTCGGATCGTCCTCGCCATCCTCGGCTCGGTCCTCGCGCTTGCCCTGGTCGGCTACGGGGCAATGCAGCTCATCGACGTGTTCCGCGGCGACGGCCCGAAGCGGAACACGGCTGCCGGCGCCAAGGACTGCCCGACGACGCCTCCCAAGGGCGCTGCCAAGGGCGGCCCCACCGCCGCCTCCAACACCTCGGCCACCGCCTCGGCCGCCGCGAAACCCGCGGTCGTGCTCCCGCCGCCCGGCGAGATCACGGTCAACGTCTACAACGCGACCCCGCGCGCGGGCCTGGCCAAGGCCGTCGGCGACGAACTGGCCAAACGCGGCTTCGTCATCGGCCACGTCGGCAACGCCCCGGCCGACTTCGACAAGAAGGTCCCCGGCACCGGGATACTGCTGGGCTCCCCCGCGACGGACAAGGCCGCCTTCTCCGTCCTGGGCACCCAGCTCGCCGGCACCACCCAGCAGACCGACACCCGCGAGGGCGCGGACATCGACCTGATCCTGGGCGACGCCTTCAAGGAGCTCAGTACGAAGGAGGACGCGGACAAGGCGCTGGCCGTCCTGGCCAACCCCCTGCCCGCGCCCGCCAAATGCTGAACGCCTGAACCGCGTACCGGCGTGCCGGCCGGCCGCTCTCCCGCTGGAGCGCGGTGTCGGCCGGCCGCCGGACGGCTATTCGGCCGAGCCGTACATCCGGTCGCCCGCGTCGCCCAGCCCCGGCACGATGTAGCCGTGCTCGTTGAGCCGCTCGTCCACCGCGGCCGTCACCACGGTCACCGGCGTGCCCGCCAGCTCGCGCTCCATGATCTCGACGCCCTCGGGCGCCGCCAGCAGCACCACGGCGGTGACGTCGTCGGCGCCGCGCTTGATCAGCTCCTGGATCGCCGCGACGAGCGTGCCGCCGGTGGCGAGCATCGGGTCGACGACGTAGACCTGGCGTCCGGAGAGGTCCTCCGGCATGCGCGTCGCGTACGTGGAGGCCTCCAGGGTCTCCTCGTTGCGGACCATGCCCAGGAAGCCCACCTCGGCGGTCGGCAGCAGTCGCACCATGCCGTCGAGCATGCCGAGGCCGGCCCGCAGGATCGGCACGACCAGCGGCCGCGGGTGGGACAGCTTCACGCCGGTGGTCGGGGCGACCGGCGTCTCGATGTCGGCCTGCTCGGTGCGCACGTCGCGGGTGGCCTCGTACGCGAGCAGGGTGACCAGCTCGTCGGCGAGCCGCCGGAAGGTGGCGGAGTCGGTGCGCTTGTCGCGCAGGGTGGTGAGTTTGTGCGCCACCAAGGGGTGATCGACGACCTGCAAACGCACAACATCCTCCAAAACTGAGCCTGCGACCAGCAAAAACGGCCGCACGACGCGACCTGCACCCAAAAGGCTACGCGGTGACGCGGCCCCTTCGCGTCCGCAGCGGCAGCCACGCCCGCAGCGGCCTGCGGATGCGACCCGCCCGGACGCCCAGCACGCTGGACGGATGAGCAACGCACCGGTGATCGCAGCCGTCGACGGGTCCGAACACAGCCTCAAGGCCCTGGAGTGGGCGAGGGCCGCAGCCGTCCGGCACGGTACGGAGCTGATGATCGCCCATGTTCTGCCCGACCACGCCCAGTTGTATGCGGGCCGCCGGGCTGCCCTGCACGACGCCTCGCAGCCGGCGGAGTTCGCCGACCCCGTCAAGGACTGGGTACGGGCCCTGCTCGGCGGCGGCTCCGAGCTGCCCGAGGGGGTCCGGTACGAGGCCCTGGAGGGCTCGGTCCCCGAGGCGCTGCGGGTGATCGGTGCGGGGGCCCTGATGCTGGTGATGGGCTCCCGGGGGCGCGGCGGCTTCGCCAGCCTGCTGCTCGGTTCGAGCAGCAGGGCGGTGGCGTCGTCGGCCCCGTGCCCGGTGGTGGTGGTCCCGCACGCGGAGCGCAACGCCGAGGCGGCCGCCTCCGAGGAGTCCGCCGGGCGCGTGGTGCTCGGGCTGCACGCCGCCGAGACGCCCGACGACGTACTGACCTTCGCCTTCGCGGAGGCGGCCGTGCGGGGGACCACCGTCCAGGTGGTCTCCGCGTACGCCGTCCCGCCCGCACCGGCCCTGATGATCGACCGCCCCTTCGAGGTGATCCCGCCGGAGGGCCTCGCCGACGAGGGGGACGGCGTACCGGCCGAGCGGGAGATGCTCCGCTCCCAGACGGCGCGGCTGGCGCCCCTGCGCACGCGCTACCCGGACGTCCCCGTCGAGCAGGCCGCGGTCCCCGGCGACCCGGCGGGCCGGCTGGTCGACGCCTCGCGGTCGGCGGCCCTGGTGGTGGTCGGCCGCCACCACCCGCGGCGCACCGCCATGTCCCTGCAGATCGGCTCGGTGGCCCATGCGGTACTGCACCACGCGCACGGCCCGGTGGCGATCGTGCCGACCCTCAAGGACGACGTCTGACCTGCACAGGGGTGGCATCAAACGCCCCGTCCGGGGCAAGGTGGGTGCAGGGGGAAACGACCGACCTGCCCAGGGTGGTGGCCGATGCCCGACACGCAGCCGAGCGACGATGCGCCGGAGACCGCGGCCCAGCGCCGAGCACGCCGCGCGCAGTTCCTGCGCGACCTCATGGAGGCCCGCGCCCTGCGCGACCGCGTCCAGCCCCGCCGCGCCCGCGCGGCCCGCATGCGCCAACAGATGCGCATGCGCACCTTCCGCTGGTAACCACCCCATCCAGCCCCGCCTGCCCCCCATCCAGCCCCGCCGGCGTTTGAGGCGCGGGGTCCGGGGCGGAGCCCCGGGGGCCGGCCGCAGGCCCGGCACGCCGCGACACGGCCGAGCCGAACCGCCCGCCGCGCACCCCCCGGCACGGCCCCGCCACCCCGCCCCCACAACCCCGCAAGCCCCCCGCAGGGACACGGCACGGCACGACGCAAGCGCCGAAGACCTCTCGCAAAGCCGCTGTTTCTGCCACGATGCCGATTGGGCGGGGCACAAGCGGCGAGCACGCGGCCGTTGCGGCCCCAACCTCCGGCCGGGGGGACCTCCAACCGGCACGCCTAAGACCAGTGGGAGAGTCACGGTGTATTTCGCCGCACTGCTCGCGCGCACCGAAGACGGGTGGGAAGCGAGCGACATGGAACTCGACGACGTCGAGTCCCTCAGTGATCTGATCGATCTCGCCCGTTCCGCCGCTGTCGACGACGACACGGTGGTCGCCCTCATCGAGCAGGAGGACGCCTGGTTCGGCGTCGTCCGCGTGGACGGCGAGGAGGACCCGCGGTACTTCGTATCGAACGCCTCCGCGGCCGCCCGCAGCTCCTACGGCTCGATGCTGACCAAAGAGCTGCTGGGCAGCGACGAGGAGGACGACGAACTCGACGAGCTGGACCTGGACGGCACCGAGGACGGCGAGGAGGATGCCGTCGCCGCCTACACGGACGAGGACGCCGACGAGGACGGGACGGGCGGGGCCGGCGCGGAACCGGTACCAGCCGGTCCGCTCGGCGACCCCCGGCTGCTGGACGACCTCGGGGTGACCAACAAACAACTGATGACCCTCGACGGGGACGCCCTCTCGGAGATCGCCGAGTCCCTCGGCGCCACCGAGGTCCTGGAGGCCGTCCGCTAGTGATCCGCACGCACGACACGCACACCACCGATCCCGTACGGGACCCGTGGCGGGACTCCATGCGCCTGGCGCTCCAGGAGGCCGCCCGGGCGGTGCCGGCCGGCGATGTGCCGGTCGGCGCCGTCGTGCTGGGCCCGGACGGGGAACTCCTCGCCACCGGGTACAACGAACGCGAGGCGACCGGCGACCCCACGGCGCACGCCGAGGTCGTGGCGCTGCGCCGGGCGGCCGCCGCGCGCGGCGAATGGCGGCTTCCGGGGTGCACCCTCGTGGTGACCCTGGAGCCGTGCGTGATGTGCGCGGGCGCTCTCGTGCAGTCGCGCGTCGCCCGGGTCGTCTACGGCGCGGACGACGAGAAGGCGGGCGCGGCCGGGTCCCTGTGGGACCTCGTACGGGACCGCCGGCTCAACCACCGTCCCGAGGTGGTCCGCGGCGTCCTCGCCGAAGAGTGCGCCCGGCAGCTGACGGACTTCTTCCGTGAGCTGTGACGGCGGGGCCGCGGATACGGATTTCGGCGCACGGGCCACCTTGGGCTAAGCTCTCTCTCGGTAGCGTGTCCGAGCGGCCGAAGGAGCACGCCTCGAAAGCGTGTGATGGTGCAAGCTATCCGTGGGTTCAAATCCCACCGCTACCGCTCTGAACGAGAGCCCCGCCCCGCAAGGGTCGGGGCTCTCGTCGTTCGTGGCGCTCCCGTCCGGCGGACAGCCGCGTGACCGCCCGCCCCTTCGGCCGTTGTCACGGCATGACCAAGACCCAGCGCATCCTCGCCGCCATCGCCCTCGCGGGGGCCGCCGCGGGCCTCGCCGCACCCGCCGCCTCGGCCGCCCCGATCGCCCCCCTCGCCCTCCCGGACCTGCCGACGGCCGCGCCCGGGATGCCGGCGGGGGCCCAGCCCACTTCCGTCGCGGAGATCGGGTCGAAGCTCAGCGAGGGCGCGAACCAGCTCAACGCGGTCATGGAGGTGCCGAACCAGCTGTACCCGGTGGTCGCGCCCGTGGAGCCCGTGCTGGGCCTGGCCGGCGGCATCGAGTAGCCCGTACGGCACGAAGAAGGCCCCGACCGGGGTCGGGGCCTTCGACGAGTGGGACGGGGGAAGTGGCATCGGGGGGACAAAACCACTTCCCCCGACGAGGACGGACCTACCGGTCCGGGCCGCAGTCAGGGGGAAGCCGGCGGCTCGGACCCCGCAGTGAGGTCCTGTCCCTCACCCACCGATTTCCTGCCAGAACCGGTGGGCTCACACCCATCCTGTGCCCGCCGCGACCCCGGACCCAGCGGCAAAGGACCCGGAGTGCCGGGTCATTGGTCCTTAAAGGACACGTCAGTGTCCAATCTTGACCGGTTAGACTCACCCGACTTGCAAGGACCGGTTGGGGAGGCCGCCCGCTCGTGGACACCAGGAAACTCATCACGGGTGCCCTCACCGTGTTCGTCCTCTTCGTGATCATCACCCAGCCGAAGAGGGCGGCCGAGATGGTGGAAATAGGCTTCCAGGGGATATCGGATGCCGCATCCGGCATCGGCGAGTTCATGACCGAACTGGTGCGCTGACCCCGTACGCTGAAGCGGTTCCCGGAATTCCGGCCCCCCACTCCGACGGGTGGGGGGCTTTTTGCATACCCATCACTGGGCGTATTGCCCTGATATGCCCAACTTGCCCTCAACACGGCGTTATACGGTGCTTGCACACAGTGCACATCTCTTGTGATGCTATGACCGCTTTTGACGGATGAGTTGACTGAAGGGGTGGCGTGACCGTGCCGGCCAGTACTGCGCCTCAAGTGCCACCCCAGCAGGACCCCCAGGTGCCGACCCAGCAAGAGCCCCGCCAGGAATCCCGCCCGGATTCCCGCCCGGAATCCGGCCAGGAGTCCGGCCCGGAATCCGGTCAAGCGCCTGGTCAAGGGTCCGGCCGGGAGTCCGGCCGGGAAGGCCCGCGAGAAGCCCCCGGGGAAGCCCGCCCGGAGCCCCTTCCGGAGGCCCGCCAGGAGCCGCCCGAGGAGCCCCCGGCCCCACCGAGACCCCCGAGCCGGGGCGCGGACACCCGCGCCCTCACCCAGGTCCTCTTCGGCCAGCTGAAGGGCCTGGAGCCGGGCACCGGCGAGCACACCCGGGTGCGCGGGGCCCTCATCGAGGCCAACCTCCCGCTCGTCCGGTACGCGGCCGCCCGCTTCCGCAGCCGCAACGAGCCGATGGAGGACGTGGTCCAGGTCGGCACCATCGGCCTGATCAACGCCATCGACCGCTTCGACCCGGACCGCGGCGTGCAGTTCCCGACCTTCGCGATGCCGACCGTCGTGGGCGAGATCAAGCGGTACTTCCGCGACAACGTCCGCACCGTCCACGTACCGCGCCGCCTCCACGAGCTGTGGGTCCAGGTCAACGCCGCCACCGAGGACCTCACCACGCTCCACGGGCGCACCCCGACCACCCCGGAGATCGCCGAACGCCTGCGCATCACCGAGGACGAGGTGCTGTCCTGCATCGAGGCCGGGCGCAGCTACCACGCGACCTCGCTGGAGGCCGCCCAGGAGGGCGACGGCATGCCCGGGCTGCTGGACCGGCTCGGCTACGAGGACCCGGAGCTGGCCGGGGTCGAGCACCGCGACCTCGTCCGCCACCTCCTCGTACAACTGCCCGAGCGCGAACAGCGGATCCTGCTCCTGCGGTACTACAACAACCTGACGCAGTCACAGATCAGCGCCGAGCTCGGGGTCTCCCAGATGCACGTCTCACGGCTGCTCGCCCGGAGCTTCGCCCGACTGAGATCCGCAAACAGGATCGAGGCGTAACCGTAACGAGTGGAGATCATTCGCATGTTTCCCGACAGATCGGGCTGATCGCCTTCCGAGCGCTCCTGTCGCTGGAGATATATGTCGACTTGGCGCTACAGCGTGTTGCCGACATGTGACATTCTGCTTGAACCGCGTTTGCCGCAGCCCCGCCTCCGGTATTCAGGTGGAGGCTGCGTTCCTCCGACGGGCGCGCCGTACGCGACCGTCCGCGACCTCAAGGGGGTGGCATGTCCGTAGACCAGGGCAGCTCCAAGGTGCTCACACTCGTCAAGAGCGTGACGCCGCCGGCAGTGTCCGACCGCTCGGAAGCCATCGACACCCGCACCCTCTCCCGCTCCCTCTTCCAGCGACTCGCCACCCTGGACGCGGACAGCCCCGACCGGGCGTACGTACGCGACACCCTGATCGAGCTGAACCTGCCCCTTGTGCGGTACGCCGCGGCCCGCTTCCGCAGCCGCAACGAACCGATGGAGGACATCGTCCAGGTCGGCACCATCGGCCTGATCAAGGCGATCGACCGGTTCGACTGCGAACGCGGCGTGGAGTTCCCGACGTTCGCGATGCCGACCGTCGTGGGCGAGATCAAACGATTCTTTAGGGACACCTCCTGGTCCGTCCGCGTCCCGCGGCGGCTCCAGGAGCTGCGCCTGGCGCTGACCAAGGCCAGCGACGAGCTCGCCCAGAAGCTGGACCGCTCGCCGACCGTGCCGGAGCTCGCCGCCGTGCTCGGGGTCTCGGAGGAGGACGTGGTCGACGGTCTCGCCGTCGGCAACGCCTACACCGCCTCCTCGCTCGACTCGCCCTCTCCGGAGGACGAGGGCGGCGAGGGCTCGCTCGCGGACCGCCTCGGGTACGAGGACACCGCGCTCGAAGGCGTCGAGTACCGCGAGTCCCTGAAGCCGCTGCTCGCCAAACTCCCGCCCCGGGAACGGCAGATCATCATGCTGCGCTTCTTCGCGAACATGACGCAGTCGCAGATCGGCGAGGAGGTCGGCATCTCCCAGATGCACGTCTCCCGGCTGCTGACCCGCACCCTCGCGCAGCTGCGCGCAGGCCTCATCGGAGAGTGACCGGGCGCCGCCCGCTTCCCAATTGACGATCCGTCAGGAAAACTGGCGCGATGCGAAAGGGATCGCGAGCGGCCACCGCCCTCCTCGCCCTGTGCTGCACGGCCGTCGCCGGCCTCACCGGCTGCGGCGGCGCGGCGCGGGACGGCTACGTCGCCGTGGGCGCCGCGGCCCCGGGCCCCGAACGGGGCGCGGGGGAGAACGTGGCGCCGCAGGGACACGTGGAGTTCCAGCAGCTCGGCGGACCCTCCTCCGCGGCGGGCGGATCCTCCGCGTCGTCCGGCACGTCGACGGATGCGTCGACAGGTACATCGGCAGGTACGTCGGCCCAGGCTCCGGGATCCGGGCTTCCGGGCGGCTCCACCCCGGGCGGAGCCGCGGCCACCGCCTCCGGCGGCCCCGCGGGCACTCCCGGCGCCCCGGCAGGCCCCGGGCGGACCCCGCCGGCGGCGGGCGCGCCGAACGCTCCGGGGACCCCGTCGACCTCGCCCACGGGCCCGGGCGGCCCGTCCACCAAGCCCGGCACCACACCCCCGGCCCCGCCCACGACCCCGGCGAAGCTGACGCTGTCCACGCCGACCAGGGCGGCCGCGGCCGACCGCTGGTGCGAGCGGGTCACGGTGACCTTCACGAACACCGGGACGACGGCGGCCCGTGCGGGCACGGTCAGCTTCGCGACGCACATCATCGGCGCGCTCGGCATCGACTGGGCCACGATCACCACGACCCAGCCGCTGCCGTCGCCCCTCGCGGGCGGAGCCTCGAAGACGCAGACCTACACGGTGTGCGTGGAGGCCTGGCGGGTGCCGCTGGGCATGCACGTGGACACCCGGAACGTCACCGCCACCTGGAGCTGAGGCCGGCGGAGCCGGTCTCAGCCGACGGAGCCTGCCTCAGCCGGAGCCGGCCCGTGCCGGAGTCGGCCCGTGCCGGAGTCGTCAGTGCAGGACCACCCAGGCGGCCGCGCCGATCATGAGGACGAGCCCGATGATCAGCGCCACCTTGGCGGTCGAGCCCGAGGACCCGGACCGCTCCTGCTCCGCGGCGCGGCGCTGCTGGCGGGAGCCCGGTGCCGGCTGGCGGGCCGGTGCGGCCTCCTCGACGAACGCCCGGAACATCTGCGTGCTGCCCGCGGGGTCGTAGTTGCCCTCGGGGACCTGTGAGTTGTGGTTCTCAGCCATGGAGCAGGACCCTAGCCGGTTTTCCGATTCTTTTACCGCCCCACCCCCCGGATTCGTTTGCCTGTAGCAACCATTCGCTTCTATGGTTGCCTGAAGCAACAAGATGGGGGGACCCGGTGACGATGACCACGCGGACGACTGCGACCGCCCCGACCACTGCACCGACTCCGTCCGCTCCACCCGCTCCGCCCACTCCGCACGAGGAGCTGGCCCGCCAGCTCACCGGGATCGGCGCGGTCAAGCGCGAGCTCGCCCGCAGCCTGCCCCCGGACTGCCCGCCCGGCGCGGCCGCCGTCCTCACCGTGCTGGACCGGCACGGGGAGATGCGGCTGAGCCGGCTGGCCGAGTTCATGGCGGTCGACATCTCGGTGACCAGCCGGCACGTCACGCACGTCGCCGACCGCGGCTGGATCGAGCGCGAGACCGACCCCGGCGACGGACGCTGCCGGATCCTGCGGCTCACGCCGACCGGCCGGGCGCTGCTCGCCGAGCTCGGCGCCCGCCACACGGCCGCGCTGGAAAGAGCCCTGCACGGCTGGTCCGCCCAGGACATCGACCTGCTCAACACCCTGCTGGCCCGACTCCGATCGAGCTTCTGGACGTAAGGAAAGACATGGCGCAGTCGGAGACGACGACCGACAACTCACCCAAGGCCACGGCCGCGGGAGCATCCGCTTCCGCGGCCGTGACCATGACCCACCCGCAGATCATGAAGGCGCTGTCCGGGCTGATGCTCGGCATGTTCGTGGCGATCCTGTCGTCCACCATCGTGTCGAACGCCCTGCCCCAGATCATCAGCGACCTCGGCGGCACGCAGTCCTCGTACACCTGGGTGGTCACGGCAGCCCTGCTGTCGATGACGGCGGCCACCCCGCTGTGGGGCAAGCTGTCCGACCTGTTCAGCAAGAAGCTGCTGGTCCAGATATCCCTCGTGATCTACGTCCTCGGCTCCGTGGTCGCGGGCCTGTCCCAGAACACCGGCACGCTCATCGCCTGCCGCGTGGTCCAGGGCATCGGCGTCGGCGGTCTGTCGGCCCTCGCCCAGATCGTCATGGCCGCGATGATCTCCCCGCGCGAGCGCGGCCGGTACAGCGGCTACCTCGGCGCGGTCTTCGCCGTCGCCACCGTCGGCGGCCCGCTGCTGGGCGGTGTCATCACCGACACCGAGTGGCTGGGCTGGCGCTGGTGCTTCTACGTCGGCGTGCCCTTCGCGATCATCGCCCTGATCGTGCTCCAGCGGACCCTGCACCTCCCGGTCGTCCGCCGCGACGTCAAGGTCGACTGGCTGGGCGCCTTCCTGATCAGCGGGGCCGTCTCGCTGCTGCTGATCTGGGTCACGCAGGCCGGCGACTCCTACGAGTGGATCTCCTGGCAGACCTGGGCCATGACGGGCGGCGCGGTGCTGCTCGGCCTGCTCTTCGTCCTCGTCGAGTCCCGCGCGAGCGACCCGATCATCCCGCTGCGGCTCTTCCGCAACAAGACGATCACCCTGGCGTCGGCGGCGTCGCTGTTCGTGGGCATCGCGATGTTCTCGGGGACCGTGTTTTTCAGCCAGTTCTTCCAGTTGGCCCGCGGTGAGTCCCCCACGATGTCCGGAATCCTCACGATTCCGATGATCGCCGGCCTCTTCGTCTCCTCCACCCTTTCCGGTCAGGTGATCACCAAGACCGGCAAGTGGAAGGCCTGGCTCGTCTCCGGCGGCGTGCTGCTGACCGTCGGTCTGGGCCTGCTGGGCACCCTGCGGTACGACACCCCGTACTGGCACATCGCGATCTACATGGCGCTGACCGGCCTCGGTCTCGGCATGATGATGCAGAACCTGGTCCTCGCCACCCAGAACCAGGTGGCCCCCGAGGACCTGGGCGCGGCCAGCTCGGTCGTCACCTTCTTCCGCTCGCTCGGCGGCGCCATGGGCGTCTCCGCGCTCGGCGCGGTGATGGCCAACCGGGTCACGCACTACGTCCAGGACGGGCTGGCCGCACTCGGGCCGAAGGCCGCGGCCGCGGGCCGGAGCGGCACCGCCGGGGGCGGGATCCCCGACCTCGACAAACTGCCCGCGCCCATCCGCGAGGTCATCGAGTCCGCGTACGGGCACGGCGTCGGCGACGTCTTCCTCTACGCCGCCCCGTTCGCGCTCCTCGGCCTGGTGCTGGTGGTGTTCATCAAGGAGGTCGCGCTGAAGTCGAAGCCGGCGGCCCACTCCCCGGCGGCGGCCTCGGCCGAGCTGGCGGAAGCCACCGCCGGGACCACCGAGACCGCCGTCAAGGCCTGAGCGGTGTCAGGGCCCTGGCGGTGTCAGGGCCCTGAGCCGTGGCCTTGGCCCCGGTCTCACGCCGTGGCCTTCGCCTTGGGCTGGGCCTTGGCCTTGGAACGTGCCTTGGCCTCGGGCCGCGCCTTGGCCTCGATGCCCGCGATCAGGACGTCGAGCGCGAGACAGAAGTCGGCCTCGGGCGCCCGCCGGACCGCGCCCCCACAGCCCTGCAGGAACTGCGACACGGCCAGGTGGGCGCCGGTCCGGGCGGCGTCCGCCAGCCCGGTGGCGTCCAGCAGCCGCTGGAGGGCCGCGTCGAAGGCCCGCGCGTGCGGGCCGATGTTCGGATAGGCGGCGGTGAGCGGAGCCACCCACGGGTGGTCCGCCAGCACCCGCCGGTAGCCCCGGGCCAGCGTCTGCAGCCGGCCCGGCCAGCCCGCCTCGCCGCTCCCCGGCGGCGCGGCCGGCAGCCTGAACTCGCCCAGGGCACGGTCCAGGGCGAGTTCGAGCAGATCATGCTTGGTGTCCACGTACCAGTACAGGGACATCGCGGTGACCCCGAGACCGGCGGCGAGCCGCCGCATCGAGAAGCGGGCCAGCCCCTCGGCGTCGAGCAGCCGTACGGTCGCGGCGGTGATCCGCTCCCGGTCGAGTCCGGAGGGTGCCTCGGTGCGGCGTCTGGCGGGGGCGGCGGGCCTGGCGGTCAGCCACACACTGGTCCGGGTCTCGCCCGGATCGGCCGCGGTCACCATGCAGGCACCCTCCTCACGACAGGTGGATCAGCCCGGAATGCCCGGTCCGCCCTCTTGATGCTAGGGGGTGTCCCGTCGATCGGGCCGGATGAGACCCGATCGGACCGGATCCGACCGGGTCATGACGTCGGGGCGGTCAGATCGTAGAAAGTGGCCCCGCCGACCGTGGACTCCTTGAAGCCGGCCTTGACCCAGTTCTCGATCTCGCTGCTGGTGCTGCCGCCCGGCCCGCCGCCCGTCCGCGCGCCGCCCTCGGCGGTTCCGGGGCCGCCGGTGCCGGCCGTGCCGCCGGTGCCGGCCGTGCCGCCGGTGGAGCCGCCCTGGCCGATGAACCAGTGGATCTTCCCTTCCCGCACGTAGGCCTTGAACTGCTCCAGGGTCGGCGAGGGGTCGCTGCCGTTGAAGCCGCCGATCGCCATGACGGGCGCGCCCGAGGCCAGCTGGTAACTGGCCGCGTTCTGCGAGCCGATGGCCGCCGCCGCCCACCTGTACCTGGCCGCGTCGGTGGTGAGGGCCGCCTTGGCCTCGGCGCCGACCTGCGCCCCGTTCAGCAGACCGCCCGCGCCGCCCGGCCCGCCGCCCGTGCGCGCGCCACCGCGTCCGCCGTCGCGTCCGCCCGCAGCGCCCTGGCCCGGCGGCATACCGCCCTGCGGCAGTCCACCGCCCGGCAGCGCGGCACCCGGCTGACCGGCACCCGGCTGACCACCGCCGGTCCCGCCCGTGCCCGGCTGCCCGCCCTGGGCACCCTGGCCACCCGGCCCGCCCTGCGGCATCTCGCCGGCGGCACCCCGGAAGCCGCCCATCATGCCGCCGGGGCCGCCCCGGCCGCCCGCCACCGCCGGTCCGGCGGTCACGATGGAACCGGTGTGCCCGGTGCTCACCGTGGTCAGGCAGTACGCCAGCGGCCCGGCCAAGGACGCCGCCACGCCCAGCGCCGCCACGGCCGGCAGCATCCGGCGGCCCGCCCGCGCGGCGAACGGCAGCGCGGCCGCGGCGAGCAGCCCGCCCACCAGCACCGCCCAGCGCAGCCACGGCAGATAGCCGGTGGCGCGGCCCAGCAGGACGTACGACCAGACGGCCGTCAGGGCCAGCGTGCCGGAGAGGGTGATCGCCACGGCCACGCTGCCCCGCTCCTCCCACAGGACGGCGACGCCCATGCCGATCAGCGCGGCCACGAACGGCGCCAGGGCCACGGTGTAGTACTCGTGGAAGATGCCCTGCATGTAGCTGAAGACGATCGCGGTGATCAGCAGCGAGCCGCCCCAGGCCAGGAAGGCCGCCCGGGCCATGCCGTCCAGCGAGTCGGTGGCCCGGCGGGCCCGCCAGGTCACCACCAGCCCGGCCACCAGCAGCACCAGGGCCGCGGGAAGCAGCCAGGAGATCTGCCCGCCGATGTTGCCCGCGAACAGCCGGTCGAAGCCGGTCTCGCCCCAGCCGCCTCCCCCGGCCCTGCCGCCCGGGCCGCCCATGGCGCCCTCGGGCAGGCCGTAGGCCGCGGCGCCGCCGGTCCGGGCACCGCCGCCGACGCTGCCGGTCTCGTTGCCGTTGATCCGGCCCAGGCCGTTGTAGCCGAGGGTCAGTTCCAGGAAGGAGTTGTTCTGCGAACCGCCGATGTACGGGCGGGAGGACGCGGGCCACAGCTCCACGATCGCCACCCACCAGCCGCCGGCCGCCACCATCGCGAGCCCGGCCAGCAGCAGCTGGCCCAGGCGCCTGCGCAGCCGGGTCGGCGCGCAGACCGCGTACAGCAGCGCGAGCGGCGGCAGGATGACGAAGGCCTGCAGGGTCTTGGTGAGGAAGGCGAAGCCGACGGCGACACCGGCCCAGACCAGCCACTGGGTACGGGCCCCGTCGAGGGCCCGCAGCACGCAGTAGACGGTGACGGTCAGCAGCAGCGTCAGCAGGGCGTCGGGGTTGTTGAAGCGGAACATCAGCGCGGCGACGGGCGTGAGCGCGAAGGCCGCTCCGCTCAGCAGCGCCGCACCGGGCCCGAACTGCCTGCGTACGGCCGCGTACAGCACGGCCGTCGTACCGACGCCCATCAGGGCCTGCGGGACGAGGATCTGCCAGGAGCCGAGCCCGAACAGCCGGACCGACAGCATCATCGGCCAGAGGGCGGCCGGGGGCTTGTCGACGGTGATGGAGTTCCCGGCGTCGGAGGAGCCGAAGAAGAAGGCCTTCCAGCTCTCGCTGCCCGCCTGCGCGGCGGCGGAGTAGAAGGAGTTGGCGTAGCCGGAGGAGCCCAGGTCCCACAGCAGCAGGACGGCGGTGGCGATCAGCAGTCCGGCGAGGGCGGGCCGTTCCCAGCGGGGCCGTTCGACGGCGCGCCGGCCGGTACGGGCCCGGGTCTCGGGGACCGGGAAGAGCGGAGTTGCCGCGGTGGTCATCGAATGTCGTCCTTCGCAGGAGTGTCGCGCCGGTCGGGGAAGACCCAGGCGCGGAAGAGCAGGAACCGCAGCACGGTGGCGGCGAGGTTGGCGGTGATCAGGACGGCCAGTTCGGTGCCGTGCGCGGGATCGGCGGTGGCCGCTCCGAGCGCCGCCAGGGAACCGCTCGTCAGGGCCAGCCCGATGCCGAACACCACCAGCCCCTGGGCCTGGTGGCGCACGGCCCGGTCCCGGCCGCGGACGCCGAAGGTGAGCCGGCGGTTGGCCGCGGTGTTGGCGACCGCGGAGAGCAGCAGGGCGGCGCCGTTGGCCGTCTGCGGGCCGGTCCCGCCACGGAAGGCGGAGTACAGCAGCAGGTAGAGCAGGGTGGACAGGGCTCCGACGGCGCAGAAGCCGAGGAGCTGGCGGGCCAGTCCGCCGTCCACGCCGGGCAGTGCGGCGCGGTCGCGCGGATCGTCGCCGAAGGGGCGGGCGAGCCGGTCGAGCGGGAGCGCTCCGACGGCCAGCGCCCGGCCCACGCGCCAGACCCCCTTCAGGTCCTCGGTGGCGGTCCTGACGATGTGGACGGTGGAGTCGGGGTCGTCGACCCAGTCCACCGGCACCTCGTGGATCCGCAGCCCGGCCCGCTCGGCGAGGACGAGCAGTTCGGTGTCGAAGAACCAGCCCGTGTCCTCCACCAGCGGCAGCAGCCGCTCGGCGACCTCGCGCCGGATGGCCTTGAACCCGCACTGGGCATCGCTGAACCGGGCGGCGAGCGAGGACCGCAACAGGAGGTTGTAGGCCCGGGAGACGAACTCCCGCTTGGCTCCCCGCACCACCCGTGAGGATCGGGCCAGCCGGGTGCCGATGGCCAGGTCGGAGTGACCGGAGATCAGCGGTGCGACCAGCGGCAGCAGGGCGTTCAGGTCCGTGGAGAGGTCCACGTCCATGTAGGCGAGGACGGGGGCCTCGGAGTCGGACCACACGGTGCGCAGCGCCCTGCCCCGGCCCTTCTCCTCCAGCCGGGTGCTGCGTACGCCGTCCAGTGCGGCGGCGAGCCCGGCCGCGACCTCGGGGGTGCGGTCGGTGCTCGCGTTGTCGGCGACCGTGATCCGGAAGGGATAGGGGAAGGTCCTGGTGAGGTGCTCGTGCAGTCGGCGTACGCACGGGCCGAGGTCCTTCTCCTCGTTGAAGACCGGGATCACCACGTCGAGGACGGGCTCACCCGGCACGAGCGCGAGGGGCGCCCGTGCCGGAAGGGCCCCGGGAGAGGTGTCGGTTGGCATGCTCCGACCCTCGTGGAGCGGCCTGTCACCGCTGTGTGGTGAGCCTGTGCCCTGTCTGTGAGTCCGGCTCCGCCGTGCCCGTGCCCGTGTCCGTGCCCGTGCCCGTGCCCGCGGGCCGGGCGAGCGGCAGCACGACCTCGAAGCGGGTCCGCCCGGGCTCGCTCTGTACGCCGACCCGCCCGCCGTGCGCCGCGACCACGGCCTGGACGATGGCGAGCCCGAGTCCGGTGGAGCCAGCCGTGCGGGAGCGGGAGGCGTCGCCGCGGGCGAAGCGCTCGAAGACGTGGGGGAGCAGCTCCGGTGGAATACCGGGCCCGTCGTCCTCGATGCACAGCCGGATGGCGGATGTTTCACGTGAAACATCGGCGGTGACGGTGGTGCCGGGCGGGGTGTGCGTGCGGGCGTTGGCGAGCAGGTTCACCAGGACCTGCTGGATCCGGGCCGGGTCGGCCCGTACGGTCGCGGGCTCCTCGGGCAGGTTCAGGCGCCAGTGGTGCCCGGGCCCTGCGGCGCGGGCGTCGCTGACGGCGTCGACGACGAGCGGGGCCAGGTCGGTCTCGGCGTCGGCGGTGGAGGGCGGGCGGCCCGCGTCGAGCCGGGCCAGCAGCAGCAGGTCCTCGACGAGGCCGGTCATCCGGGTGGCCTCGGACTCGATCCGGCCCAGGGCGTGCCGGGTGTCGGGGCCGGGCTCCTCCCGCCCCCGGCGGGTCAGTTCGGCGTACCCGCGGATGGAGGCGAGCGGGGTGCGCAGTTCGTGGCTGGCGTCGGCGACGAACTGCCGGACCCGCATCTCGCTCTGCTGGCGGGCGGTGAGGGCGGAGGAGACGTGGCCCAACATCCGGTTGATGGCCGCGCCGACCTGGCCCACTTCGGTCCGCGGGTCGGCCTCGGCGTCGGGGACCCGCTCGTGGAGGGCGGGCTCGCCCTTGTGCAGGGGAAGTTCGGAGACCCGGGTGGCGGTGGCGGCCACCCGGCGCAGCGGGCGCAGCGCGACCCCGACCAGGGCCTGCCCGGCGAGGGAGGCCGCGATCAGCCCGGCCAGGGTGACGCAGACCTCCACCCCGACCAGGGTGCCCACGATGGAGTCGACCTCGCTCAGCGGGAAGGCGAGGGCGAGGCTCCCGTCGGGCGCGGCCAGCACCCGGTAGGAGCCGAGGCCGGGAAGGTCTATGTCCACCGGCCCGGACCCGGCCCGCGCGCGCTGCCCGCCCGGCCCGCCCTCCCCGCGCTGCGCTGCCTGCGCGGCCTTCCGAGCGGTCTCGGCGAGCGCTCTGCTCTGGGCCTCGGTGAGGGCCGGTGCCTCGTCGGGCACGCCCTCGACGCGGACGTTGCGGGCGGTCCCGAGCACCGTGCCGGCGGGGTCCAGACGTACCCCGGTGGCGTTCAGCGGGCTGCCGGGGGCCGTGACGAAGCCGGTGCTGTTCTGCCGGGCCGGCTTCCCGGCGGGCATCCGGACGGCCATCCCGACAGAGGTGATCAGTTTCTCGTCGAGCTGATTGACCAGGTACGAGCGCAGGGCGAGGGTGGTGACGGTCCCGATGGCCGCACCCACGACGGCGATCAGCGCCACGGCCGAGACGACGAGCCGGGTCCGCAGCGACCAGGGCCGGCGCGCGCGCGGTCGCCGCCTCTTGCGGGAAGGGAAGCGGAAGCGCACTACTCGGCCGGCTTGATCAGGTATCCGGCGCCGCGCCGGGTGTGGATCATCGGAGCCAGGCCGGGCCCGCTCTCCAGCTTCCTGCGCAGGTAGGAGATGTAGAGCTCGACCACATTGGCCTGGCCGCCGAAGTCGTACGACCACACCCGGTCCAGGATCTGCGCCTTGCTCAGCACCCGACGCGGGTTGCGCATGAGGTAGCGCAGCAGCTCGAACTCGGTGGCGGTCAGGTGGATCTCCCGGCTGCCCCGCACCACCTCGTGGCTGTCCTCGTCGAGCCGCAGGTCGCCGACGGCCAGCACCGAGCCGCCGCGCGCCGCCTGCGCCGCGCCCGAGCGCCGCACCAGGCCGCGCAGCCGGGCCACGACCTCCTCCAGGCTGAAGGGCTTGGTGACGTAGTCGTCGCCGCCCGCCGTGAGGCCGGCGATCCGGTCCTCCACGGAGTCCCGGGCGGTCAGGAACAGCACGGGGACCTGGGGGATCTCCCGGCGCAGCCGCCCGAGGACGGCGAGACCGTCCATGTCGGGAAGCATGATGTCGAGGACCACCACGTCCGGCCGGAACTCCCGCGCCGCCCGCACCGCACCGACACCGTCGCCGGCGCTGCGGACCTCGCAGCCCTCGTACCGCAGGGCCATGGACAGCAGCTCGGAGAGCGAGGCCTCGTCGTCGACGACGAGCACCCGGCAGGGTCCGCCGTCGGGCCGCACGAGGGCCGTGTGGTTGCTGGTGGACGTGGACGCGTGAGAGGTGGTCGTCGCAGTCATACCGACCACGCTGTCCTGGACCTCTGAGAGCGTTCTTGTGCCTGCCTGTGAATTTCCTGAGAAACGGAACGGGCCCTCAGCCGTCGAGCCGGAACAGCCTGGCGCCGTTGTCGTGGCAGACCGCCCGGAGCCAGTCGTCGCCGAGGCCGAGCCGTTCGAGGGCCGCCAGCTGGTGCTCGTAGGGGTAGGGGATGTTCGGGAAGTCGGTGCCGAGCAGGATCCGGTCGCCGAGATCGGCGAGCCGGCCCAGATCACCGGGCGGGAAGGGGCTGATCCGCTCGGAGAAGTCGGTGAAGGCCATGGTGGTGTCCAG
This sequence comes from Streptomyces sp. NPDC001513, assembly GCF_042894695.1. NCBI lineage: Bacteria > Bacillati > Actinomycetota > Actinomycetes > Kitasatosporales > Streptomycetaceae > Streptomyces > Streptomyces sp. NPDC001513. The sequence continues at coordinate 219,080 of NZ_JBIAVU010000011.1, read as the reverse complement.
GCGCACCTCGGGGTACCTGTCGGCGAGGTCGAGGAAGTCGGCGTACTCGGGCATGCCCATGTGGGCGATCACCAGCGGCAGCCGCGGGTGGCGGGCCAGCAGCCGGCCGACGGGCTCGGGTCCGGTGTACTTGGCCGGCACGGGACCCGACCCGCAGTGGATCACGGTCGGGATGCCGGCCTCGGCGAGCAGCCCCCACACCGGATCCAGCCGGTCGTCGTTGGGGTCGTAGCCGCCGACCTGGAGGTGGGCCTTGAAGATCCGGGCCCCGGAGTCGACGGCCTGGCGGACATACGCGGCCGCGCCCTCCTCCGGGAAGAAGGTCGCGGTGTGCAGGCAGTCGGGAGTGCGGGCGGCGAAATCGGCGGACCAGGCGTTGAGCCAGGCTGCCATCTCCGGCTTGTGCGGGTAGAGCATGGCGGTGAAGGCCCGGACCCCGAACTCCCGCAGCAGCGCGACCCGCTGCTCCTCCTCGTGCCGGTAGGTGATGGGCCACTCGACCCCGGTCAGCGGGCCGACCGCGTCGAAGTACTCCCAGACCTTGTCCAGGACCCGCTCGGGCATGAAGTGCGTGTGGACGTCGACCAGTCCGGGCAGCCCGAGGCGCTCCCGGAAGGCGCGGACCGCCTCAGCCGTTGCGGACAAAGCCGTGGCTCCGCTCGACGGTCGCGACGTGCAGGGTGTAGCTCTCGTACCAGTCGGCGCGGCCCTGCTTGATGGCCGCCCGGTGTTCCAGGTCCTCCCGCCACGCGGTGAGGGAGTCGTGGTCACGGAAGTAGGCGACGGTGATGCCGAGACCGCCGGGGGTGCGGGCGGACTCGTACCCGAGGTACCCGGGATTCGTCGCGACCATCTCCTCCATCCGGGCGAGGGTCTCGGGATATCCGCTGTCGTCGTCGGTCCGGACATTGCTGAAAACGGCCATGACATAAGGCGGTTCGAAGGCCGGTACCGGCTGAATGCTCATGCCCTCCACCCTCTGCGGACCGCCCCGACGTGTCCACCGCAAACGGCTCCCGCAGGCCAAAGGGATCCAAGTTTTGACCTTGGCCGACGGCGTCCGAGCAGCTCTGACCGGGGTGGGCGGTTCGCCTCAGAACAGCCCGTCCTGCTCGGCGGGCGCGCCGGCCGCCGACGGGATCTCCGCCAGCGGGACCGACGTCACCGCCCCGGCCGCCGGGGCGGTGAGCTCCCACCCGGCCAGCAGCCGGGTGTCCACGACGAGCCCGTCCTCGAAGTGCAGATCGGGCCCGGCCGCGCCCACCAGCCGCCCCACGACGGCCCCGCCGGGAACCATCTCGGTGAGCACCCGCTCGGCGGCCGGCAACCCGGCGAGCCCGAACGCCCCGGCATGGTCGACGACTTCGCACTCCACCCGCTCCAGCGAATCCGGCCACCCGGGCAGCGCCGCCGCCCGCGCGTGCAGCTCGGCGACCTCCCGGGCCCGGTCCGGTCCCGGCGGCAGCTGGGCCCGCACGGCGCGCTTACGGGCGTACGCGATCCGGTCCGGTACCCCGAGCGCCGCCCGCAGCAGCTCCTCGGTGCGCCGGGTGGCCATCAACGGGCCACGGCCCAGCCAGGCCCAGGCCACCGCGCCCTGCTCCAGCAGCCGGGCGGAGCCGCGCTCCTCTGCGGTGATCCCGACCTTGACCATGCCGGGCCCGAACCAGGCCAGGTAGACCCGGTAGGTGCGCGGATCGGCGGCATTGGTGTCGGCCGCCACGGAGAACGACCTGTCGAGGCGGGCGCATTCGGCGCACTGCGCGTTCCCGGCACGGCCCGGCACGAGGGCCGCGGTCGGACAGGGCGTCCGTCTCCCGGCCCGCCGCACACCGAGGCAGTGCCGCTCCCCGCTCGCCGTGAAGGCCAGCCGCTGCCCGTATGCCGGCGCGCTCGTCCGCTCGCCGCGCCCCTCCCCGTACCACCCGATGGCCGGCCGGCCGTCCTTCCACCGGATCCCGGTGCACCACCAGGTCACAGCGGGAGCGGCCGTTCGAAGAAGGTGTCCAGCACGACCGTGGCGTGCGTGCCGCTGACTCCCTCGATGGCGTAGAGGCGGCGCAGGACGTCCTGCAACTGCTCGGTCGAAGCCGTGCGCACCTTCACCAGCACGGAGGAACTGCCCGCGATGATGTGCGCCTCCTGGATCTCGGGGATCGCGGCGAAGTCGGCGCCGGACTCGCCCATCCAGGCGTTGGAGTCGACCATCACATAGGCGAGGACCCCACTGCCGACGGCCGCCGGATCGACGTCGATGGTGGTCCGCCGGATCACCCCGCGCTCCCGCAGTTTGCGGACGCGCTCGTGGGTGGCCCCGGCCGAGAGCCCGACGGCCGTGCCGAGAGCGGCGTACGACTGGCCGGCGTCCTGCTGCAGGCGCAGGACGAGCGCACGGTCGATGTCGTCCACGCAATCTTCCTCTCTTGGGCCTGTCGACCCTTGCGAAGACGGTACCTGATCCTGCAATCTCACCATCAGACCGAACAGAATTCGGTAGAACCGTCTCAGGGGGAATCATGTCTGCCATTGCCGACCTCACTTTGTACGAGATCCTGGACGAGCGCTTCCGGACCGGCCGCTGCGCCAACGGCGACGCCCGGCTGGAGCGGCTCTACGACGACTGCCGCTGGGCGGAGGGCCCGCTCTACCTCCCTGCCTGGCGGCAGCTGGTGTGGAGCGACATCCCCAACGACCGCATGCTCCGCTGGGACGAGGAGAGCGGCGCGGTCTCCGTCTTCCGCTCCCGGGCCGGCCACTCCAACGGCAACACCCTGGACCGCGAAGGCCGCCTGATCACCTGTGAGCAGGGCAACCGGCGCGTCACCCGCACCGAGCCGGACGGCAGGATCACCGTCATCGCCGACCGCTTCGACGGCAAGCGGCTCAACAGCCCGAACGACGCGGTGGTCCGCTCGGACGGCTCCGTCTGGTTCTCCGACCCGGACTTCGGCATCACCAGCGACTACGAGGGCCACCGCGCCCCCGGCGAGATCGGCGCCTGCAACCTCTACCGGGCCGACCCCTCGACCGGCGAGGTCCGCATGGTCGCCGACGGCTTCCTCGGCCCCAACGGCCTCGTCTTCTCGCCCGACGAGAGCGAGCTCTACGCCGCGGACACCCGCGCGGGCCACATCCGCGCCTTCAAGGTCGCCGACGCCGGCGCCCTCACCGACGACCGCGTCTTCACCGCCTGCCCCGGCGTCGACAACATCCGCTTCGACGACGAGGGCCGGCTGTGGGCGGCCGCGATGGAGAACGGCGTCCAGTGCCACGCCCCGGACGGCACCCTCATCGGCCGCGTCCGCGTCCCCGAGCCGGTCTCGAACATCGCCTTCGGCGGTGCCAAGAACAACCGCCTCTTCATCACCGCCACCACCTCCCTCTACTCCTTGGTGATGTCGGTGACCGGCCTCCCCCGGGTCCTGTAGCTCCCGCTACCGGGCGACGAACTGCGTCAGGATCGCCTGCACCTCGTAGATGTCGACCCCCTTGGTGAAGGTCTTCTCGATCGGCACCGGGTTCCCGGATATCCAGATCTTGAGCTCGGCGTCGAGATCGAAGTGTCCGGCGGTCTCCACGGAGAAGTGGGTGATGCTCCGGTAGGGGACGGAGTGGTACTCCACCTTCTTCCCCGTGAGCCCCTGCTTGTCGACGAGCACCAGCCGCCGGTCGGTGAACAGGATCGTGTCGCGGATCAGCAGGAAGGCGGCGTGCACCTGCTCCCCCTGCCCCAGCAGCCGCGCGTAGTCCCGCTGCGCCGACACGGGGTCGACGGTGTGCGCATTCCCGAACAGTCCCATGAGTGCCCCCGTTTTCCAGCTTCGGACGATCTTCGAAAACCGTACCGAGGCCGTCGCGTGGTCGGCATCACCCGCCAGAGCCATCCCACCCCTGAGTACCTCCGGGGGACCCCCTCCCCTTCAAGGAGGAGACAGGAGGAAACACCCCCGACAGGACACGCCCGGGGCTGGTCGGCGCCGTCGATGTCACCGATGACCGGGAACGGGGTGCGGCCAGCCTCCCTCGACGGCCGGGCCACTGCCCGCGGGAACGTTCGCGGCCACCAACGCCGCGGCCTCGCGAGCGCTGAGGCGGGAACCGAGCACGCGTGACGGCACCTCCGGCGACCACCGCGACCACTCGAGAACCACGTTCCACAGATCGTCTCCGCTGGGCACCACCCGCGGAACCTCCTCGTAGAACGGATCCTTGGTACTGCTGAGCAGGCTGAACTGACCGTGCGACGGGAAGGGAAAGAAAACGCGCAGGGTCGGCTGCGCGTACAGGGCCTCGGCCACTTCGGCGTCGCCCAGTCTGATCAGCGGCGAGCGCTCCAGAGTCAGCCGCCATGCGGTGGACACCACCCTCCCAGGAAGTGCCGCATCCAGAGGATTCGCCGCCAGCAACGTCCACTCACGACGTAGTTGATCGATCGGCGCCCCGTCACGCCAGTCATGCAGGACGGCGTTCACCACCGCGAGGTCATCGGTACTGCCGAATGCACCCCAAGGCCATCCGGACTCCGCCGAGATCTCGATGCGGAACTCGCGTTCCTCGACATTGGTGGCAAATACGGCGAACCGCGCCTCACCCTGTGTGCTGCACGCGGCGACCGCGGGATCGTAGCCCTCGACGGGATCCATGGGGCCGGCCTCACACCCGCGGCGAGCCGCCTCGCCGGCCAGCGCTTCCCGCAGCCCGCCCGACGCCGCCAGCTCCGGATAAAGGCCGGACAGCACTTCCCTCGAACGTTCGATCATGCACGCACCGTATGCCGCGGGAAGCGAAGCCCGGCCCAAACGACGGAAGCCCCAGACTTTCGTCTGGGGCTTCCGGCTTGCTGTGCACTCGGCAGGATTCGAACCTGCAACCTTCTGATCCGTAGTCAGATGCTCTATCCGTTAAGCTACGAGTGCTTGGGCTTCTCGGGGTTTTGCGCCCCGTTGGCCTTGCGAGAACAACAATACATGGACCTCGCCGGGACGCGAAATCCATTAGCCAAACCCATGCTGACCTGCGGAAACGCCCCGGATGAAGATCGTCCGGATGGGCTCGCACAGAGGTCGGAACCGAGTGGATTGCCCCGGAATGCATCGAAGCCCCGGTCCGTCAGGACCGGGGCTTCGATGAGGTGCGGAGGCGGAGGGATTTGAACCCTCGATGGGGGGTAAGCCCCAAACCGCATTAGCAGTGCGGCGCCATAGACCGGACTAGGCGACGCCTCCAGCACACCCCCGCGTACGAGGGTGCGTGCAGATGATGACACAGGCGCAGGGCCCCTCACCAATCCGCTCCCACGGTACTAGGAGGGACGGGCAGAGGGCAAAGCCTTAAAGCAGCCGCAGCACGCAACGTCGGCGGGCCCCCGTCGTTGGTCAGGCGTACGACGTACGGACGACCTGGAGTGCCCCATGCTGCGTCTCGCCGCCTTCGCCGTCACCTCCGCCCTGGCCGCCGCGGCCGCGGGGCCGCTCCCGCCGCTGCCCGTGCCCCTGAGCGGGCTGCTGGCCCCGCCCGACCGCCTAACCATCGCCATGGCCGACACCGGGAACCGTCAGTTGGACCGGGAGTACCGGCTCGAATGCGACCCGGTCGGCGGTGATCACCCCCAAGCCGCGGGCGCCTGCGCGCGGCTGGACCAGCTCGCCAAGGAGGGGAAGGACCCCTTCGCCCCGGTGTCCAAGCGACAGCTCTGCACCATGCAGCACGGCGGCCCCGCCACCGCCCGCATCACGGGAAACTGGAACGGCCACAAAGTGGACGCCACGTTTCGGCGGACGAACGGATGCGAAATCAGCCGCTGGGACGAGTTGGAACCTCTGCTTCCGAGTGGGCGTTCCTGACCTGGGAGGATGCGCGGAATGTGCGGTATCCACCGCACATCGGCCGCCCCGCCGCGGGCCTGTGGCCTTAGACTCCTCCCGTGACTTGCCGGTAGTTGTGGTCAGGGAGGAAGCTCGTCGTGAGCAGCAGGCCATCCCGAGGCGCTGCTCGCCTCGCAGCAATACTCGACGCTCTTCCGGACGCGCTGTTGCTCGTCAACGCCAACGGCACGGTCGTCAACGCCAATTCGATCGCTCTCGAGGTCATGGAGAGTCCCGGCACGGGACTCGTCGGCCGCGGCGTGCTCGACCTCCTGCCCGAGTTCGACTCCAAGCTGATCCCCGGCTCCATGCGCCGGCCCGGCGAGGACGAGGGCGGCCGCGCCAAACCCAAGCGGATGATCGCGCGCCGCACCGACGGCTCCGAGTTCCCCGTCGAGATCACCAGCGCCCATCTCGACGGCCGCGACGCCTACCGCGAGCCGCAACCCTCGTACACCGGTGACGAGCTGCTGATGCTCGTGGTCCGGGACCTCTCGCAGACCGTGGACACCGAGGCCGAGCTGGCCCGCTCCCAGCGGCAGACCGAGATGATCCTGCGCGCCGCCGCCGAGGGCGTCGTGGGCACCGACACCGACGGCCGGGTGGTGCTGGTCAATCCGGCCGCCGCCCAGATCCTCGGCTACCGCGCCACCGACCTCGGCAACCGCGAACTGCACGGCCTGGTCCAGCACTCCCGCACCGACGGCTCGCCGTTCCCCTTCGAGGAGTCTCCGCTCGCCGACACCCTGCGCAGCGGGCGCAAGCACCGCGTACGCGGGCAGGTGCTGTGGAACAAGGCCGGTCAGCCCGTCGCCGTCGACCTGACGACCTCTCCCGTACGGGACGGGGAGCAGCTCGTCGGCGCCGTCATGACCTTCACCGACCGGCGGCCCTACGACGCCCTGGCCGCGCGGCACGCGCAGCTGCTGGCCGTCCTCGGCGACTCGCTGCGCGGCCCGCTGGACGAGCTGCGCGGTGAGCTGGCGACCCTGGCCGCCGACGACGCCGGACAGCTGTGGCCCGAGGCCAACCAGCTGCTGCACCACCTGGCCGCCGGGTACTCGCGGATGACCACGCTGGTCGACAACGTGCTCGGCTTCCAGCGCCTGGACTCGGGCGGCGCCCGGCTCGCGAAGAAGAAGGTCCTGATCAACACCGTCGTGACGGCGGGCGTCGACGGCGCGGTGGAACTGATCGGTCCGGGCCGCGTGCAATTCGCGGTCCACGCGCCGACCATCGAGGCCGAGGTGGACGGCGCCCGCATCGCGACCGCGCTCGCGCACCTCGTCGCGGACGTCGCCGGGGTGGACGCCACCGGCAAGACCGCCCAGGGCAGCGGGTACGGCGACTCGACGATCGTGGTGGCCGCCGCCCAGCGCGGAGACGTCGTACGGATCGAGGTGCGCGGGCCGTACGAGGGCGGGAACCCGGTCCACGAGCCGATCGTGCGGGGGATCGTGACCGCGCACGGAGGCGTGCTGCAGACGGTGGAGGTTCCGGGCGCGCCCGGCGGGGCGTACGTGCTGGAGCTCCCGCTCGGCTCGGGCGCCGGGACGGTCACGCTGCCGGAACCCCCGGAGGAGCCCCCGGCCGGGCCGACCACGGACGGCGCCGGGACGTCCGGGGGCGCCGCCCCCGGCAAGGTCTCCGGCGGCCGGCGGGGCCGGCGCGGAGTGGACGCCTTCCTGGACGACGAGGCCACGGGTCCGGCCGCCGCGCCGGCCGGCCAGGGCGGGGGCGCGCTGGCGCTGCCGTCCGGACGGCGGCGGGCGGGAGAGGCGGGCCTTCCCGACGCGGGCCCGGAGCTCGCCCAGTCCCCGGTGAATCCGGCCGGACTCGGTACGGGGCGCAGGCGCGGCCGGGCCGGCGACGACAGCGGCGACGCCGACGGCAGCGGTGGCCCGGGCGGAGTCCGTGGCCCCGGCGGTCCCGGGGGCCCGGGCGGTCCCGGAGGTCCCGGAGGTTCGGGCGGTCCCGGGGGCCCGGGCGGCCAGGGCGGATCCGGGCGGCCCGTGCCCCCGCAGGGCACCGCCGTGCCCGCGCTCCCGCCCGTGCCCGCGGTGCCCCCGGTGCCCCCGGTTCCGCTGACCGAGCATCCCGCCGGGCGACGGCGGGCGCTGGGTCCGGCCGGTCCGGCGCAGCCCGGCGGCCCCGTTCCGGCGACCGGGCTCGGGCCGACGCCCGCTCCCGCGCGGCCCATCGCTCCCGAGGGCGGCTTCGCGCTGCCCGCCGGCCCGACTCCGGCCCCCTCCGCTCCGCAGGCCCCCGCCATGGCCGGTCCGGCCGCCGCTCCCGCCGAGGGCGACGCCGAGACCCCGGCCGGGCGCCGCGGCCGCCGCCCGCTGGGCGCTCCCGCCGGCGAACCCGAAGCCCCCGCCGCGCAGCCCGCCGAGTCCGCCGAGAATCCGACCGGGCGGCGCCGAGCGCTGCCCGGCACCCCGGCCTGGCCGGTTCCGGCGGCCCGTACCGCTGCCGAGGACGACGAGGCCTCCGGCCCGGCCGCCGTGCCCGGGGCACGTCGGCCGCAGGACACCCCGGCGGAGGGGCAGGCCGCGCAGCCGATCAGCGTGCGCGCCCTCGGCACCCTCGGACAGGGCATCTCCGTGGACCCCAACGCCACCGGCGGCGGGACGGGTGGCGGCTCCGGATCCGGCCGCCGGCGCCGGCTCGCCGAGCCCGCCCCACAGGGCCGGGCGTTCGCGATAGGAGCCCCCGAGGCGGGCTCCGACGAGGGGCCCGAGCCGCTCGACGGCCCGGGCGGCGCCGTCGAGGTGGTCAACCGGCCCGTCCCTCAGCCCGTGGACGACGAACTCCCGCCGGAGCCCCTGGACAACCCGCGCCGGCTCCTGGTGTGGCCCGCGCCCGATGTGCAGACGCAGCAGGCCCTCAGCGACCGCGGCTACCGCCCGGTGATCGTGCACTCCCGCGAGGAGGTGGACGCGCAGATCGCCGCGTTCCCCGCCGCGCTGTTCGTCGACCCGCTGACCGGGCCGATCACCCGGACCGCCCTCCAGTCGCTGCGCCAGGCCGCGGTGGCCGCCGAGGTGCCCGTACTGGTCACGGCCGGGCTGGGGCACGCCACGCGCGAAGCGGCGTACGGCGCCGATCCGGCCGTCCTGCTCAAGGCGCTGGCACCGCGCGACAGCGAACAGCACCCCTCCCGGGTCCTGCTGATCGAGGAGCACGACGAGATCGCGACCGCGCTGACGGCGGCCCTGGAACGGCGCGGCATGCAGGTCGCCCGGGCGGGCGCCGACACCGACGCCGTGGAGCTGGCGACCCGGATGCGGCCCAACCTGGTGGTCATGGACCTGATGCAGGTGCGCCGCCGCCGGGCCGGGATCGTGGACTGGCTGCGCGCCAACGGGCAGCTGAACCGCACCCCGCTGGTCGTCTACACGACGACGGGCATCGACCCGGCGGACCTGCCGCGGCTGGGCTCCGGCGAGAGCGTGCTCTTCCTCGCCGAGCGGGCCACGACGGCGGACGTACAGGGCCGCATCGTGGACCTGCTGGCCAAGATCGGCACCAACTAGTAATCCTGGCCCGATGGCCATCACCCACACGACCGAGCACACCGTCCCCGCCGACAACGGGGAGGTGAACCTGCTCATCGCGCGCCAGGTGGACCCGGGGCACGAGGAAACCTTCGAGGCCTGGGCCCACGGGATCCTGGAGACGGCCGCCGGCTTCCCGGACCACCTCGGGTACGGGCTCTTCCGCCCGGCGACGGAGGGCGGGCCGTGGTTCCTGGTCCACCGCTTCCGCAACCAGGCGGCGTTCCAGCGCTGGCAGGACTCCCCGGAGCGGGCCCAGTGGTTCTCCAACTGCCTCGGCCACCACCACACGGAGATAGCCCGCCGGGAACTGCACGGCATGGAGACGTGGTTCGCCAAGCCGGGTACGACCCGGCCCGCGCCGCCGCGGTGGAAGATGGCGATCAGCTCGGGGCTGGCCATCTTCCCGATCTCGCTCGCCGGCAACGCGGTGCTCGGGCCGTACCTGGTGGATCTGCACTTCGTGCTGCGGACGGCGGCCTTCGCCGTCGTCTTCAGCACCCTGATGACCTACGTGGCCATGCCCGCCGTCAGCAAGCTGCTGCGGCCGTGGCTCACCCGGGGCTAGGCCGTCCCATTCGGATCTTGCCGGCGGCGTCGCGTCAGTCGAGCTTGGTGACTTCCAGCGCGCCGTCCGCGTACTGCTGACGGATCACCTTCTTGTCGAACTTGCCGACACTGGTCTTCGGCACGGCCTCGATGACCGTCCAGCGCTCGGGCAGCTGCCACTTGGCGATGGACTGCGAGAGGAACTCGCGCAGCCCCGTGTAGTTCACGGTCGCGCCCTCCCTGAGGACGACGGTGGCCAGCGGACGCTCGCCCCACTTCTCGTCCGGGACGGCGACGACGGCGGCCTCGGCGACCTCGGGGTGCGCCATCAGCGCGTTCTCCAGCTCCACGCTGGAGATCCACTCGCCGCCGGACTTGATGACGTCCTTGGCACGGTCGGTGAGGGTGAGGAAGCCGTCGGCGCTGATGACGCCGACGTCCCCGGTCTTGAGCCAGCCGTCGGCGCTGAACTTGTCCTCGGGCCGGAAGGGTTCGCCGGACGCGCCGCCGTAGTAGGAGCTCGCGATCCAGTTGCCGCGCACCTCCAGCTCGCCCGCCGAGGCTCCGTCCCAGGGCAGGAGGTCGCCGCCGGGACCGATCAGGCGGGCCTCGACGCCTGCGGGGAAGCGGCCCTGGGTGATCCGGTAGGGCCACTCCTCCTCGGCGGTCAGTCCGGCCGGCGGGTGGGCCATCGTGCCCAGCGGGGAGGTCTCGGTCATGCCCCAGGCGTGGCAGACGCGGACGCCGATCTTGTCGTACGCCTCCATCAGGGAGGGCGGACAGGCCGAACCGCCGATGGTGACGTGCTTCATCGAGGTCAGGTCGCGCGGGTTGGCGGTGACCTCGGCCAGCAGACCCTGCCAGATGGTCGGGACGGCCGCGGCGTGCGAGGGCTTCTCCCGCTCGATCATCTCGGCGAGCGGCGCGGGCTGCAGGAAGCGGTCCGGCATCAGCATGTTGACGCCGGTCATGAAGGTGGCGTGCGGCAGCCCCCACGCGTTCACGTGGAACTGCGGGACCACGACGAGGGTGGTGTCCCGGTCGGTCAGACCCATCGACTCGGTCATGTTGACCTGCATGGAGTGCAGGTAGAGCGAACGGTGCGAGAAGACGACGCCCTTGGGGTCCCCGGTGGTGCCGGAGGTGTAGCACATGGCCGCCGCCTGGCGCTCGTCCAGCTCGGGCCAGTCGTAGCTGTCGGGCCGGCCCTCCAGCAGCTCCTCGTACTCGTGCACGCGCACGTTCAGCCCGTCGAGCGCGGAGCGGTCGCCGATGCCGGAGACCACCACGTGCTCGATGGTCGGCAGGTGCGGCAGCAGGGGCGCGAGCAACGGCAGCAGGGTGCCGTTGACCAGCACGACCCGGTCTGCGGCGTGGTTGACGATGAAGACCAGCTGCTCGGGAGGGAGCCGCAGGTTGAGCGTGTGCAGAACGGCGCCCATGGAAGGGATCGCGAAGTACGCCTCGACGTGCTCGGCGTTGTTCCACATGAGGGTCGCGACCCGGTCGTCCTGCTGCACGCCGAGTTCGTCGCGCAGGGCGCTTGCGAGGCGGGTGGCGCGGTTGCCGATCTCGGCGAAGCTGCGGCGATGCGGCTCAGCCTCCCCGGTCCAGGTGGTGACCTGGGACTTCCCGTGGATCGTCATTCCGTGACGGAGTATGCGGGTGACGAGGAGCGGTACGTCCTGCATGGTGCTGAGCAAAGCGTCCTCCCGATGAGCGCTGCGGCGCTGCGGCGGCTACGGATGCTGCCGATTCTGCGCACATACCGCTCGGCATGTCACTACCCGGGGGTAGAACCCGCGTCGTGTTTCACGTGAAACATCCTCTGGTTTCACGTGAAACATCCCGCGCCTCACCGGACGGGAGTGAGCTCCGGGTCCTCGCGGAGCTTGCCCAACGCACGGGAGACCGCGCTCTTGACCGTACCGACCGAGACGCCCAGCAGCTCCGCGGTCTGCACCTCGCTCAGGTCCTCGTAGTAGCGCAGGACGACCATGGCCCGCTGCCGGTCCGGCAGCCGGGTCACGGCGCGCCACATCGCGTCGCGCAGGGCCTGCGCCTCCGCGGGATCGGAGGCCGGCACCTCCTCGGTCTCCGGGAGCTCGTCGCAGACGAACTCGTCGACCTTGCGCTTGCGCCACTGGGAGGTACGGGTGTTGACCAGGGTCCGCCGGACGTAGCCGTCCAGGGCCCGGTGGTCCTCGATGCGGTCCCAGGCCACGTACGTCTTGGCCAGGGCGGTCTGGAGCAGGTCCTCCGCATCGCACGGGTTGGCGGTGAGGGAGCGCGCAGTGCGCATCAGGACCGTGCCGCGGGTCCGTACGTACGCCGAGAACGACGGGTACGGCGTCGGATTCGAGGCGAGCGTGCACACAGGCGTGGTCATGTCTCCACGCTAGGAGCGCACGCCCGCCGTGGGATCGGCCGCAGGTGCCGATGGGGGATCCATCTCAGGTTGTAGGAGTAGGGCGGGCCCCACCCCCTGAAGGTGGAGGGGCGGGGGCCCTGAGGACCGGGTCTCAGCCGTCGGCGCCGAGGATCAGCCCCGAGGTCGGCACCCCGGTCCCGGCCGTGACGAGGGCGTGCGCCGCGCCCGCGACCTGGTTGACGGAGGTGCCGCGCAGCTGGCGGACGGCCTCGGCGATGCCGTTCATCCCGTGCAGGTACGCCTCCCCGAGCTGGCCGCCGTGGGTGTTGATCGGCAGGGCGTCCGCGGCCACGAAATCGGCGGCCTCACCGGGCTTGCAGAAGCCGAACTCCTCCAGCTGCATCAGCACGAAGGGGGTGAAGTGGTCGTAGAGGATGCCCACGTCGATGTCCGAGGGCCGCAGTCCGCTGGTCCGCCACAGCTGGCGCGCGACCACGTCCATCTCCGGCAGCCCGGTGAGGTCGTCGCGATAGAAGGAGGTCATGGCCTCCTGGCGGCGTCCGGCTCCCTGTGCGGCCGCGGTGATCACGGCGGGTGCGTGCCGCAGGTCACGGGCGCGCTCGGCCGTGGTGACGACGAGCGCCTGGCCGCCGTCGGTCTCCTGGCAGCAGTCCAGCAGCCGCAGGGGTTCCACGATCCAGCGCGATGCGGCGTGCTCGGCGAGGGTGATGGGTTTGCCGTGGAAGTAGGCGGCCGGGTTGTTCGCGGCGTGCCGGCGGTCGGTGACCGCGACGTGCCCGAAGGCCTCGGGGGTGAGGTGGTAGGTGTGCAGGTAGCGCTGGGCGGTCATGGCCACCCAGGAGGCGGGGGTCAGCAGCCCCCAGGGCAGGGACCAGCCGAGGGCCGCCCCCTCGGCCGAGGGCTCCCGCTGCTGGACGCCGGATCCGAAGCGGCGCCCGGAGCGCTCGTTGAAGGCGCGGTAGCAGACCACGACCTCCGCGACCCCGGTGGCGACGGCGAGGGCGGCTTGCTGGACGGTGGCGCAGGCCGCGCCGCCGCCGTAGTGGATGCGGGAGAAGAAGGACAGGTCCCCGATCCCGGCCGCCTGCGCGACGGTGATCTCGGGGCTGCTGTCCATCGAGAAGGTGACCATGCCGTCGACGTCGGCGGGGGTGAGCCCGGCGTCGTCGAGGGCGGCGTGCACGGCCTCGACGGCGAGCTTGAGCTCGCTGCGGCCGGAGTCCTTGGAGAACTCGGTCGCGCCGATGCCGGCGATGGCGGCCCGGCCGCCGAGCCCGTCCCGGGTGCGGACGCTCATGCCGGCACCTCCGCGGTGACCGTCCCCGACACGTGGTGGCCGATGCCGTTGGCACCGACGACCCGGATCTCGACGGTGTTCCCGGACACGGCGGTGACCGTCCCGGTGAGGGTCATCGTGTCGCCCGGGTAGTTGGGGGCGCCGAGGCGGATGGCCACCTTGCGCAGGACGGCGTGCGGACCCAGGTGGTCGGTGACGTACCGGCCGACCAGGCCGTTCGTGGTCAGGATGTTCATGAAGACGTCCGGGGAGCCCTTCTCCTGCGCGAGCGCCGCGTCGTGGTGCACGTCCTGGTAGTCGCGGGAGGCGATCGCGCCCGCGACGATCAGCGTGCGGGTGACCGGGATCTCCAGCGGCGGCAGCGTGTCGCCGATGTTCATGCGTGTTCTCCCTCGGCTGTCGAAGCGATCGAAGCTCCCAGTTCGGCCAGCAGCTCGCTGCCGCAGCCCAGGTAGGCGTCCAGCTGGCGCCCCCACAGGAAGTGCCGGTGAACGGGATGGTCCAGGTCGGCGCCCATGCCGCCGTGCAGGTGCTGGCCCGCGTGCACGACCCGCTTGCCCGCCTCCGAGGCCCACCAGGCCGCCGTCAGCGCGTGTTCCCGGGCCGGCAGGCCCTGGTCGATGCGCCAGGCCGCCTCGTACGTGGTCACCCGGATCGCCTCGGTGTCCATGTAGGCGTCGGCCGCGCGGAGCATGACCCCCTGGTTGGTGGAGAGCGGCCGGCCGAACTGCTCACGGGTGGAGGTGTACTCCACGGCCCGGGCGAGCGAGCCGGCGCAGACGCCCGCCTGGAGCCCGGCGAAGGCGGTCCGGGCGGCGGCGAGCGTGTCCTCGTAGGCGCCGTCGCTCCCGATGCGTTCGGCTGCGGCTCCGGTCAGGGTCAGCCGGCCCGCCGACCAGGGGGCGGTGGTCTCCACCGGTGCCGTCTCCACTCCGGGCGCGTCGGTCCGTACGAGCCACAGCGCCCGGTCCGCGTCCGGGACCAGGACGTGCGTGGCGTCGCGCAGCCAGGGCACGGCGGGGGCAGTGCCGGTGAGGCGGCCGTCGGACGAGGCGACCATCCGGCCGCGTGCCGGGAAGGCTCCGGTGGCGACGGCCTCGCCCGTGCCGAGGGCGGGCAGCAGCCGGGCGCGCTGTTCGGGGCTGCCGTGCGCGGCCACGGGGAGGATCCCGTACGCGCAGGTGGCGGCGTACGGGACCTGCGCGGTGGTGCGGCCCTGTTCCTCCAGCAGCAGGACCAGCCCGAGCAGGCCGATCTCCTCGACGGCGGCGGTCAGTCCGGCCGTGGTGAGGGCCTTCCACAGTTCGGCGTCGCTGCCGGTGCCGGCGGCGGCGAGGCGTTCGTGGGTGGCGAGATCGGCGAAGATCCGGGCGGCGAGACCGGCCGCGGCGGCCTGTTCCTCGGTGGGGTGGAAGTCCATCAGCCCTCACTCCCGCGGAAGACGGGGAGTTCGAGGTCGTCGTCGACGCGCAGGAACTCCAGCTGGACGGGCAGGCCGATGCGCACCTTGTCGTACGGCACGCCGGTGATGTTGCCGATCATCCGGACCCCCTCGGCGAGCTCGACGAGTGCGACCGCGTAGGGCGGGTCGAACGCCGGGAAGGGCGGGTGGTGCATCACGACGTAGCTGAACACCGTGCCCGCTCCGGAGGCCTCGACGGTGTCCCAGTCGGGGCTCGCGCAGGCGTTGCAGCCAGGCAGCCACGGGAAGCGGAGGGTCGCGCAGGAAGTGCAGCGCTGGATCAGCAGCTTGTGGTCGCGCACCCCGTCCCAGAAACCCTGGTTGTCGCGGTTGACCACCGGGCGGGGGCGCCGGGCCTGCGGGTTCTTCTCCCGCTTGACCGCGGGGGCGTACTTGAGGATCCGGAAGCGGTGGGTGCCGGCCGGTTCCCCGCCCGCCTGCACGTCCATGCGGGTGGTCACGAAGTGGCCGGTGCCCAGCTTGGTCGTCTTGCGCGGCGACACGGACTCGATGACGGCGTCGAAGGTGATCGCGTCACCGGGGCGCAGGGGGCGGAGGTACTCCTGCTCGCAGTCGGTGGCGACCACGGAGGTGAACCCGGCGCCGTCGAGGAGCGCGAACAGCTCGTCGTAGGCGGAGGAGCGGTCGGAGTGGCCGGAGAGACCACCCATCGTCCAGGCCTGGAGCATGGTGGGCGGAGCGATGGCGTCCGGCCCGGTGTAGGCGGGGTTCGCATCGCCCATCGCCTCGCACCAGTGGCGGATCATGGGCTCGTTGACCGCGTCCTTGCCCCGGCCCGCGGTGGCGGCCGGCTGTCCCTCGAAGGCCGCCAGCAGGGCGTGGAACCGGGCTGCCTCCTCGGCTGTGCCGGTTCCGGTATCGGTGGTCAATCCGGGTCTGGTTCCCGTGCCGGTGCCGGTGCCGGTCCCCGTGCCGGTGCCGGTCCCCGTGCCGGCGCCAGTCCCCGTGCCCGTGCCCGTGGCGGTCCCCGTGCCCGTGGCGTCCGCGGTCATCGCTTCCTCCCCTTCATGCCGAGCCGCATCATGGCGACGATCTCCCGCTGGACCTCGCTCACCCCGCCGCCGAAGGTGTTGATCTGGGCGGCCCGGTTCATCCGCTCCAGCTCGCCGCCCGCGAAGACGCCGGGCCCCGGCCCGCGGATCAGGGCCTCCTCGCCCACCACCTCCTGGCACATCCGGTACACCTCGACGGTGGACTCGGTGCCGAGGAACTTCACGCCGCTGGCATCGCCGGGGGACAGGCTGCCGCCGCCCACGTCCTGGACGAGGCGCCAGTTGAGGAGGCGTACGGCGGCCAGGCGCGCGTGGGCCTCGGCCAGACGGGCCTGCACCCAGGGGAGGTCGGCGGGCCGGTCACCGGTGACCGGGTCGGGGGTGCGGGCACGGCTGAGGGCGTACCCGTAGAAGTCCTCCGCCTGCATGCCGATGGCGGCGAGGGCCACGCGCTCGTGGTTGAGCTGGTTGGTGATCAGGCCCCAGCCGCCGTGCTCGGGGCCGACTAGGTTGCCGGCGGGCACGCGGACGGAGTCGTAGTACGTCGCGGTGGTCGTGAGGCCGCCGACGGTCTCGATCGGGGTCCACGAGAAGCCGGGGTCGTCGGTGGGCACCAGGATGATCGAGATGCCCTTGTGTTTGGGGGCCTCGGGGTCGGTGCGGCAGGCGAGCCAGATCCAGTCCGCGTTCTGGGCGTTGGAAGTGAAGATCTTCTGCCCGTCGATCAGCCAGTCCGACCCGTCGCGGACCGCGCGGGTGCGCAGGGAGGCGAGGTCGGTGCCGGCCTCGGGTTCGGAGTAGCCGATGGCGAAGACGATCTCGCCGGCGAGGATCCGGGGCAGGAAGTAGTCCTTCTGCTCCTGGGTCCCGTACTTCATCAGGGTCGGGCCGACGGTGTTGAGCGTGACCATGGAGACGGGGGCGCCGGCCCGGTAGGCCTCGTCGAAGAAGACGAACTGCTCGTCGGCGCCACGGCCTTGGCCGCCGTACTCGACGGGCCAGCCGAGGCCGAGCAGCCCGTCGGCGCCGATGCGGCGCAGAAGTTCGCGTTGGCGGGCCGGGTCCTTGGGGACCCCGTCCGGCAGCAGGTCCTGGAAGTACTCCCGCAGTTCGGCGCGGAGCCGCAACTGGCCTTCGGTCGGGGCGAGGTGCACGGCGCTGGCCTCCCGGCATCACATCATCGAGTGAACCTGACTGTCCGTCAGATTCACCCGTGGTGTCAAGGTCGGGAAAGAAGGCGGGGCGGAGGACTCCCCTCGGGCCGGGGAGGGCGGGCATGCGCGAGGGCGCCTGCGCTACCGGACCCCAGCCGGTCCGGTCGCACAGACGCCCTCAAGAATCGGAGCGGCTCAGGCCGCATCTACCACCAAGGGTGGAAGTTGACCGCCACGTTCGAGTTGGCCTGGTGGATCGCCGTGAAGGCCGAGCCGTTGACCTGCGCGGTGTTGTTCTGGTTGGAGGCACCGGAACCGGTGGCCACCTGCTGCGAGGTGGACGAGTTGCCTGCGTTGTTTCCGCCCACGCCGCTGCCGATGATGCTGGCGACGCTCGCATTCGATCCGTCGTTCGCGAAGGAGCCGTTGTCGGCCGATGCCACCCCGCCGAAGAGTGCGACGGCGAGGGGGAGAGCGGCGACGGCGGCGATGACGCGGGCGGTACGGATGCTTGCCATGTCTTTATCCTCCAGAAAACCGAAGTGGGACTTGCTCCAAGGCAGTTGGCCGACCGCCTCGGTCGTTCGTGTGGTGACGACGTCGCGAGACCAGAGTTGCCCACCGAATCCCCGGCGAACCACCCCGGAGTCCCCGATTCCCCCGCAAGTATGACCAACATCGGATAAACCTCATTCGCGCCCCCGAAGGCCCAGGTCAGCCCCCTGGGACCGGCTGTGGGCCGCGGCGCACAAGAGAAAAAGCGTTCCGCCAGACCAACCGGTCGCGAACATGCCGAAAAGGGCCGCGCCGTCCGGGAACCCCACCGTCTCCCGGGCCTGCGGCCCTGCAATGCCAAGCTCCACGCCCCCTGCACCCCCCGGCGCACGCCGGGGTGTTCCATCCGTGCCCCGCTCCGGGGGCACCACGCGGCGCGATCCACGGTCGCGACGACCGGGCTCCAGCGCCGTACAACTACGACTGCGAATAAGACGACAGATACGACTACGAGTACGAGTACGGCTACGGCTACGGCTACGGGGTCACGCGGCCAGCGCGAGCGCTCCTCGGGCGGGGGCCACCGGGGCTCCGACTGCGACTCCGACTCGCGCTCCGACAGGGGATGCGCCCGAGGTCAGGAGCGGAGCGGCGGCTCCCGGTCCGGCACCCATGGCAGCCGCGGTGGTCGAGCGGCGGACGGAGGGGGTCTTGCCGTGGGCCTCGGCGCGGATCCGCTGCTTGATGGTCGGCGGCAGCGAGCCGCCCCGCATCATCGCCCGCCAGCTCCGCCGGGCCGCGACGGCCGGCCGGGCGACGGGGACCACGGCCGCGGCCGACGGGGCCGGGACATCGGCAGCCGGGGCAGCGGCCAGGGCCGCCTTCCCGCCGAGACCGAGGGAGGAGAGGAAGGCCACGAGGATGGTGAGGACGGAGGTCCAGATCGACGTGAGGACGCTGCGGTGAGCCATGACGGGGTGCCTCGATTCGCGATGTTCCGACGGGCGGATCTGCATACATTCGTCATGATGTGTTCGCAACCGCACCGCCCCCACCTTCCGCGCCGATGTTCCGACAAACACCACCCGGAAAGACGTATGAACGCGAAAGCAGGCCCGGGTCCAAGACCCGGGCCTGCTTCGGAAGAGCGGATTTCAGCAGAACGGCCCCCGGCCAGATCTCCTGGTCGGGGGCCGTTCACGTGCGGTGGGTGTGGGATTTGAACCCACGGTGACTCGCGCCACGACGGTTTTCAAGACCGTTCCCTTAGGCCGCTCGGGCAACCCACCCTTCGCCCCTGCCGACCAGCGGCGGAGCGGGTACAGAGTACCGGCTGGCGGGGCTGCTCGCGGCTCGGTTGATCCACCGTTGCCACTTGCCGGGTGGGGAGCCCTGCTCGCGCGCAGGTGAGGGATGCCCTGGCGGGCTCCCCACACGGCATCAGGACGTCTGGGCCTTGTCGTAGGCCGCCTTCGCCTCGTTGCCGAAGTAGGGGCCGTACATCCGGTTCGGCAGGAAGGTGTAGCCGAAGCTGTTCACCGAGACCTGGGTGCCCAGGCCCGTGGCCTCGTTGAAGTCCTGGAACCAGGGGCCGCCGCTGGAGCCGCCGGTCATGTTGCAGGCCAGGCTGTGGTCCCGGGTCAGCAGGAAGTCCTTGCCGCTGTTGCCGCTGCAGTAGACGAGCTTCGTGCCGTCGTACGGGGCGGCCGCGGGGAAGCCGAAGGAGTACATCTTCTTGTTGTAGCCACCGTTGAAGAGGATGCCCTGGGCGCCGACGGCCTGGCTGAGGGTCTGCCCGTTCAGCGGGGCGACGACGGCCAGGCCGACGTCCATGTTCATGTCCTCGCTCGCCGCCCACTGGTCGGTGGCGAAGGTCTTGGTGGCCGACCACTGGCCGTAGGGCGCGGACCCGTTGCTGTAGGCGGGGACGAAGACCCAGTTCGTGTGCCAGGCGCCCTGGTACTTCACGCAGTGGCCGGCCGTGATGACCGTGCTGCCATTGGCGCTGGTCACCGAGTCCCCGGAGCAGGAGGCGGTCCGGCCGCCCATGGTGAAGAAGACCCGGCCCGAGGTCTTCACGACCGCGCCGCCACCCGTCCACGCGCCGCCCGCCTGCGGGAAGGCCGTGGGGGACGCCACAGCCGTCGGGGCGATCCTGGTGGGCGCCGCCGGGGTCGCGACCGGGGTGCGGGCGGTGCCCGGGGCCGCCGTCACGTCGAGCGGGGTGGCGCTCCGCATCTGCTCGGCGGTCCAGAAGCCGGAGGTGTGCTGCTGCCGGAAGGACGCGGGGGCGTCCGCCGCGACCGAGGGCGTGGCCGCCGTCAGGACGCCCGCGACCAGGGCGCCAGCGGAGAGCAGGACGGATAAGGCCGTGCGATGACGATTCACGCAGGACTCCTTCTGCCGTGCCCGGTCCGGAGGAAGCCGGGCAGGGTGGGGGTGAAGAGCGGTCGGTGCGGATCGGCTGTGCATGGTGCGGCCTTGCCGGGGCAGAGTGGCACGGCCGCGCGTCAAAGTCAGCGGCCAGTCAGAACGTTCGGTCGGTTCCGGCCAGGAAATGGCCAACTCCCCGCCGTTGCGACGTCATACGGTGAGCAGCACACCCGCGTACGAGACGCCGGCCACCACCACCCACGCCCCGAGTCCCAGCGCCGCCGCCCGCCCGCCGGTCCGGGCCAGCGTCGGCAGGTGCACGGCGCTCCCGAGGCCGAACAGGGCCGCCGCCAGCAGCGCCTCCTGCGCGGTGTGTGCCCACTCCAGCGCTACGTCGGGCAGTGCGCCGGTGGCGCGCAGCGCGGCCGCGGCCAGGAAGCCTGCCACGAACAGAGGAACCGGGGCAGGGCGGCGGCCCGAGGCCGTACGCACCCCGCGCCGCCGGGCCCGTACGGAGAAGGCCACGGCCGCCACCAGCGGGGCGAGCAGGGCCACCCGCATGAGCTTGACCAGCACCGCCTCGCCCAGGGCATCCGGGCCCGCGGTCTGCGCGGTCGCCACCACCTGGCCGACGTCGTGGACGCCGGCGCCGACCCACCGGCCGAAGGCCGGGTCGGAGAGCCCCAACGGGCCCTGGAGGAGAGGGAGTACCGCGATGGCGAGGGTCCCGCACAGGGTGACCAGCGCCACCGATGCGGCCACGTCCTCCTCGTCGCTGCCCGACACCTCGCTCACCGCCCCGATCGCCGAGGCCCCACAGATCGAGTACCCGGTGGCGATCAACAAGGGCTGGTCGCCGGGTAGTCCGAGGCGCCGCCCGAGCCAGACCGTCCCGAGGAACGTGGCCGCGACCACCGCCACCACCATCGCCACCGTGGCCCAGCCCAGCCGCAGCACCTGGTCCAGTCCCAGGCCGAGGCCCAGCAGGACGATGCCGATGCGCATCAGCCGCCGCCCGGCCAGGGAGAGGCCCGGGCGCGCGGTTCCACGTACGAAGGTGCGCAGGCCGGGGAGATGCGCCACCGCGATGCCCAGCACCACCGAGGCGGTCAGCATGGGTACGGCGGGCACGACGCGGTGGATGCACCACGCGGTCAGCGCCCCGCCCGCGGCCATCGCCAACCCGGGCCAGGGAGTGGATGTTTCACGTGAAACATGCCGGACCACCCCGCCGTGCGGGCGGTGGAGGAGGGCCATCAGTCGACGGGGAGGGTGTAGACGCGGCGGATGCTGGTGCCCAGCCGGGACACATCGGCGCCGTAGACGTGCACGGATATCGCCTTGGTGTCACAGGAGTTGCGCACCTTGTGGATGTCACCGGGAGGAGCGAAGCCACAGACCTCGCCCTGGGCGTTGACGACGTCCTCGGTGGCCACCAGGCGGGCCGGGCCGGCGCCCGGCGCCAGCCGGAAGCGGCGTTCGCTCTCCTCCCCCTGGTGCACCCCCGCCACGCACCACGACACGTGATCGTGGATGCAGGTCTCCTGCCCGGGCAGCCACACCAGGGCCACCACCGAGAAGCTGCCGTCCGACTCGGCGTGCAGGATGTGCTGGCGGTACCGCTCCGGGTCGCCTTCCTGCTGCGCCGGCGCCAGGAGGTCGGGCGCGCCCAGGTGCGGGGCGAGCTTTTCACCCACCAGGTAGGCGGTGAGGTCGGGAGCCAGGCCCCGTTCCACGACCGTGCGGATCTCACTGACGAGGGCGGCCATCCTCGTGGTGGTGCGGGCCGGTGTGGTGGTGGTCATACCGGCAGCGTGCTGCCGTCGTTCCATCACGTCCAACGACAGTTATGACCTGAAATCCCAAGCACCGCTTATGGGTTGATCAGCAGCCGATCCGGTTCGCCGCCACCTGCTTCAGCGCGTCGAGCACCACGGCCGTCGCCGGAATCCGCAGGTGGTCCCGATAGACGTAGGCGGCGATGTGCCGGCGGGCGGCGGGCTGGAGTGCGCGCCCGCAGACCCGGTTCAGCGAGAGGGAGGGCAGTACCAGCGCGGGCATCATCGCGACCCCCAGACCCTGTGCGACCAGGCTCTGGACCACCAGGTTGTCGTCGGTGGCGAAGCGGATGTCGGGCACGAAGCCCAGCTCCGCGCACTCGTGCAGCAGGTTCGCCCGGCAGCGCGGACAGCCGGCGATCCAGCGTTCCTCGGCGAGGTCGGCCAGGTGCACGGCGCGGCGGCGGGCCAGCGGATGCCCGTTCGGGAGCAGCACTGTCAGCTGGTCCTCCAGCAGCCTGACCTCGGCGACCTCCTCCGGGATCTCCTCGTGCAGGCCGGGATAGGTGAAGGCCAGGGTGATGTCGCACTCCCCGCGCTCCAGCCGGCGCAGGGATTCCGGCGGCTCGCCCTCCAGCAGCTCCACCTGTACGCCCGGATGGTCCTTGGCCAGGCTGCTCAGGGCCTCCGGGACGAGGGTGACGTTGGCGCTGGGGAAGCCGCACAGCCTGACCCGCCCGGTGCGCAGGCGGGCGTACGCCCTGAGCTGGGCCTCGGCGGCGGAGAGGTTGCCGAGGATGGTCTCGGCGTGCCGGGAGAGCGACTCCCCGGCCTCGGTGAGCTGCATCTTGCGGCCCACGCGGGTGAACAGCGGGGTGCCGACGGCGCGTTCGAGCGCCTTCATCTGCTGGGTGATGGCGGGCTGGGTGTACCCCAGCACACGGGCGGCCGCCGAGTACGACCCGGAGGCGACCACCGCGTGAAAGGTCCGTATGTGCCGAGAATCGAACACCAACGAAGCATAAGCGGACGTTGGAGGGGGCCGTAGGCAGATTCCGCCTACGGCCCCCTCCTCATCGGGCCACCGCCGTGGCCTGTGGTGCTACTTGTCGCCGACCCGCGAGCCGAGCGTGATGTCGACCGTGGTCGGCTTGCCGCTGCGCAGGTAGGTCAGCTTCACGGTGTCGCCGGGCTTGTACGTCCAGATCATGCTGATCAGGCTCGGGCCGCTGTCGACCGGCTTGCCGCCGAATTCGGTGATGACGTCGCCGGGCTTCAGACCGGCCTTGCCGGCCGGGCCGTTCGGGTCGACGAGCTCGTTGGCCGCCGCGCCCTGGTCGGAGATCTTGGCGCCCTCCGCCTTGGCCTGGAGGTCCACGGAGACCGAGATCACCGGGTAGACCGGCTTGCCCGTCTTGATCAGCGATTCGGCCACGTTCTTCGCCTGGTTGATCGGGATGGCGAAGCCGAGGCCGATGGAACCGGCCTGGCCGCCGCCGAAGCCGCCGTTGCCGGCCGACTGGATCGCGGAGTTGATGCCGATGACCGCGCCGCGGCCGTCGAGCAGCGGGCCGCCGGAGTTGCCCGGGTTGATCGAGGCGTCCGTCTGGAGGGCGCTCATGTACGAGTTCTTGCTGCCGCTGCCGTCCCCGGAGGCGACCGGGCGGTTCTTGGCGCTGACGATGCCGGTGGTGACCGTGTTGGACAGGCCGAAGGGGGCGCCGATCGCGATGGTCGAGTCGCCGACCGCGACCTTGTCGGAGTCGCCGAGCGGGAGCGGCTTGAGGCCGGCCGGCGGGTTCTTCAGCTTGAGGACCGCGACGTCGTAGCCCTGGGCGCGGCCCACCACCTCGGCGTCGTACTTCTTGCCGTCGGAGAAGGTGGCGAAGAGCTTGCCGCCGTTCGCGGCGGAGGCCACCACGTGGTTGTTGGTGAGGATGTGGCCCTGCTGGTCGTAGACGAACCCGGTGCCGGTGCCGCCCTCGCCGTCGCCGGCCGAGGCCTCGATGGTGACCACGCTGGGCAGTGCGCCCGCGGCCAGCCCGGCGATGGAGCCGGCCTCGCGCTTGACGTCCTTGGGGGTGTTGGTCGCGCTGATCGTGGTCGAGCCGGTGCCGTTGTTGCTGCGCTCGGCGGCCCAGTAGCCGACGCCGCCGCCGATGCCGCCCGCGAGGAGGGCCACCACGAGCACGCCCGCGATCAGGCCGCCCTTGCCCTTCGGCTTGGGCGCGGGGGCGCCGTCAGTGGTCAGGGGAGCGCCCCAGGCGCCGCCGTGGCCGCCGCCGCCGTACGCCGGCACGGTGGGCGGCGGGGGCGGCCAGCCCTCGGCTCCGTGCGCAGCCGGGGCGGGAGCCTGACCGTAGGCCGGGGCCGCCGAGGCGGGAGCCTGGCCATAAGCCGGGGCCGCAGGGGTGGGCGGGATCTGCTGGGTGTGCTCCATGCCCGGCGCGGGCGTCGGCGGCAGCTGCTGGGTCGCCGGCTCGGCGGCCGCGGGCCCGGGCGCCGGAGCGGGCGCCGCGGCCTGCGGCGCCGCGTCGGCCGGCTGCGGAGCGGGCGCGGATCCGGCCGCCTGCGTCTCGGAGGCCGGAGCAGGGGGTACGGACGGGGCCGCGGGGGGTGTGGGGGCCGCGGTGCCCTCGTTCTCGGTGCTCACAGCGCTCTCTCCTCGTCACACACGGCTTCGAAAAATCTCTGGCGATCGGTCCGACTGAACGTTCGACGTGCCGCACAAGTTCCTGGGCAAAGCCTTTCCCATGACCCGTCAGAGCACTGTAAGCCGGACCTGTGCATCTCTCCCCATTCTTTATATCCGACATTTCGGACGGATCCACAGGATGGACCTCGACGCCGGGGGCCCTCGCGGTGGCACGATGACCCGGTGACCCACGCAATGCCTCGCACCATCCAGGTCGTCGCCCACCGCGGCGCTTCGGAGGATGCCCCCGAGCACACCCTGGCCGCCTACCGCAAGGCGATCGAGGACGGCGCCGACGGCCTCGAATGCGATGTCCGGCTCACCGCCGACGGACATCTGGTCCTGGTCCACGACCGCCGGGTGAACCGCACCTCGAACGGCCGCGGCGCCGTCTCGGCCCTGGAGCTGGCCGACCTCGCCGCTCTCGACTTCGGCTCCTGGAAGGACCGCGAGGAGTCCCCCGACTGGGACGCGGACCCCGAACGGACTTCCGTCCTCACCCTGGAGCGCCTGCTGGAGCTCGTCTCCGACGCCGGCCGGCCGGTGCAGCTCGCGATCGAGACGAAGCACCCGACCCGCTGGGCCGGACAGGTGGAGGAGCGCCTCCTCTTCCTCCTCAAGCGCTTCGGGCTGGACGCCCCGCCCGCCGGGGGGCCGCACCCGGTCCGCGTCATGAGCTTCTCCGCGCGCTCCCTGCACCGGGTGCGGGCGACCGCCCCGACGATCCCGACCGTGTACCTGATGCAGTTCATCTCGCCCCGGATGCGGGACGGGCGACTGCCGGCGGGGGTGACGATCGCCGGTCCCGGCATGCGGATCGTGCGCAACCACCCCACCTACATCCGCAAGCTTCAGGACGCGGGCCACTCCGTACACGTATGGACAGTGAACGAGCCGGAAGACGTTCAGCTCTGCGCTGATCTGGGTGTGGAAGCGATCATCACGAACAGACCCCGTCAAGTTCTGTCCCAACTGGGGCGCTGACGTCCCCTTTTGCGCACCCGTCACCCCCGACCCACAAGTAACAGGGTGTGCTCCGGCGCATCCGCTCCGCATTCGTTAGGCATGAATGCGTCAGAGCGGCCTGCTTCGGCGGTTTCCGGTCCAGGCCATTGGGGCATCCAGACCATGCGTGGGGCTAAGGAGGTTCCGGGGGTGGCGTTGGTGGTGGCACAAGAAGTGCCCACGTCGTCGTGCATGGACGTACGCCATGGTCCTGCGGGCGTGGGCGAGGCGAGACACCGGATGCGCGAACAACTGCGTATCAGCGGTGTGCCCGAATCGGTCGTGGACGATGCCGTACTGATCCTTTCCGAACTGCTCAGCAACGCCTGCCGACACGGCAGGCCCCTGGGCACACGGGAAGTCGGGGACGGGGAGATACGCGCCGCATGGCGCGTCGACAGAGCGGGGCGGCTGACGGTCGAGGTCACGGACGGGGGCGGTCCCACCCGCCCTGTTCCTGCCACGCCCTCGGTCACCGCGCGCGGCGGCCGGGGGCTGAACATCATCAGCGCCCTTGCCCAGGACTGGGGTGTCCGGGACGGAGCGGCGGGCGAGGTCACCGTGTGGGTGGTCGTTGCCTGTGGGCCCCGGCACGAGGATTTCGCTACGCGCGTTGCGCCCCCGGCGATCGACTTCAGCACGGCGTTCGACGACCTGGATCCCTGACCGCGGGATCCCTGACAGCACACAGCCCCGCAGCACGCGAAAAGCACAGCCAGAAGCACAGCCTGAGCACAACCAGAAGCACGACCAGAGCACAGCGAACAGAACAGCAGTACCGGTCATCCGTACAGGCGGCCGTCCGGGAGCGCACGCCGACCGTGCTCCCGGCCGCACCCCACCGGTTCCGGCGGTACGAACGGCTAGGCTCGCGCCCAGACACGACGCCGTACCGCCGCAACCGGGAGACACGCACGATGGCCAAGAAGCGCCCCGCAGCCAAGACTGCAAAGCCGCAGCTCAACAACGGTGAGATCCCCGTTGTGGGCGCGCGCGAGCCCTGCCCCTGCGGATCCGGGCGCCGCTACAAGGCCTGCCACGGCGCAGCCGCCGCGCACGCCGTCACCGAGCACGTGCGCCGCCCGTTCGAGGGCCTGCCGGGCGAGTGCGACTGGGTCGCGCTGCGCGAGCTGGTGCCCGCCGCCACCGTCCCGCTGACCCTCAAGGGCGGCCTGCCCGAGGGCGTGCCCTCCGTCACCCTGGTGACCGTACTGCCCATGGCCTGGCCGGCGCTGCGTCGCGAGGACGGGTCCGTCCTCCTCGGGCTGCAGAACGAGTCGTCCAGCGGGGACCTCGGCCGCGACATGGCCGACACCCTGGAGCGCGCGCTCGTCGCGGAGCCCGGTACGCCGGTCGCTGCCCGCCGGGTTCCCGCCGAGGGTCCCCGACTTCAGGATCTCCTGGACGCGGACGGCGGTTTCGAGCCGGTTGTGCACAGCGGCTTCGAATTCTGGATTCCGGAATCCGAGAGCGCGCAGAGCGCCTCCCCGGAGATCGCCGCCTCGCTGGAGCGCGCCAACGCGGCCGCCATTCCCACCGTCAAGCTGACCGGCGTGGACGCGGCCTACTGGTGCGAGACCCCGGACAAGAACCACCTGCGCTGGGTCATGCCGCACCCCGAGGAGAAGCTGCTCGACGCCCTCGCGCGGCTGCACGCGGCCGGCACGTCCTCGCTCGGCGAGGGCACGAAGCTCGTCGGTTCCTTCCGCGCGCACGGCCTCATGGTCCCCGTCTGGGACCTGCCCGTCGGGGTCACGGCCGACGACGTGGAGAAGCCCGCGGCGGAGTTCGCCGAGCGGCTGGCCGGGGCTCTGGCCACGGACGCCCCGCTGACCACGGAGGAGCGCCGGGCACGCGGCGGACTCACCAACCGCCAGGTGACCCTCAGCTGACCCGCGCGCACGCGTGGAGCCGGTGACCGGAGTCACAACTCCCGCTAATCGTCTGCAAATCGGTGTCTGAATATCAGAGATCGAATTTGCGAACAGGCGATCTCTTGTTACCGTTCTTGTAGCCCGGTCGCTGGTGCATCCCCCGTCGCCAGCGACCGGGTCCTTGTTTTTTCGGCGGTACTCAACCGTCACCCGGTACGGACGAGTTGCTTCCGGACCGCAGGAGCAGCTCCCCTTCATCATCCGGAACTGCAAACTCCGCTACGGCCGAGTAACTGTCCGGATCCCCGGCCGAGTCCTCCTTCGGGGTCTCGCACAGGCCCGGCTCGTCGCCCGCGCCGACCGCGCACCGGATCTGCACCGTGCGTCCGGCCGGACCCATCGTCGTCAGCACGGCATCCAGCGCGCGACCACTCGTGTTCCTGTAGTAACTCCGGCCCCACGTACGGCCCTCACCCACCAGCACGCAGGTCTGCGCCTCCACGCCATGCGGCGAGGACACTTCGGGACCGCAGCGGGAATCGGTACGGGGCTGCTCGGCCGGACCCGGCTTCCCGGGCTCCACCGCCCCTCCCGCCGGCCGTGCGGGTGCCATGGGGGAGGTGCGGGGAGCGTCCGAAAGCCCGAGCGCCGAGAACAGGCCGCCGCCCTTTCCGTCGTCCTGACCGGCAAAATCCGGCCCGGCGATCGCTCCGGCGAGCGGGAGCGACAAGATGATCAGCACACCGGCGCCGATACCGATCAGGCGGAGATTCATTCGCCGAAGATAGCGACGCGGGAATGGGGCACGGAGATCCCCGCGCCCAATTCCCCGCGAAACTCGTCCCGCTGGCACCCGTACGAGTGATCCGACGACGTCCTGCGGGTCAGTACGCGAGCCTGCTGCCGCCGCCCGGTGCGCCGCTGCTCGCCTCGACCAGCGCGTCCACGACCGCCTCGACCTCGGGCAGCCAGAGGTCCACCGCACCCCGCGGCTGCGCCTCCACCGGCGACTGCTGCGCCCGCCGTTGTTGCTGCTTTCGCTGCCGGGGCTGGGACGGGACCTGGTGGCCGGGCTGCGGCTCCCGTTCCCAGCGCACCTGGCCACCACTGGACGCGGCGGACGGCGGCAACAACAGGTAGCCGCCCTCGCCGTGGAAGCGCAGCGAGGAGGGCACGTGGTCCTTCGCGTAGAGGAGTTCGCCGAGCCGCTCCAGCGAATACGGCGCCACCAGCAGCGACCAGCGGGTGGGCGTGGCCACGACAGGACCGAGCCGCATGCCCTGCGCGTCCAGTCGTACGAGGGCCCGTGCGGCCGCGCCGGCCGGCAGGCTCACCGCGCACGGGGCGGTCCCGCCGGTGGCCATCAGAACGGGGGCGGTGGGCCGGTTGGTCCACCACCAGGCCACCATCCGGGGGTCGGTGGTGGCGGCGAGCAGTCCGGGGTCGAAGGGGTGGGCGCCGGGGACGACGCAGTCGGGATCGGGGCAGGCGCACCGCGAGCCGTCGGTGGCGGACCGGCCGACACCGGGCAGGACGGGCCACTGCCATGTGGTGGCGCAGACGAGCGCCGCGTCGAGGAGAGCGGACGCGGTGCCGCTCTGTCCCGTATCGGGGCGCAGGGATTGAAAGCGATCGCGGAGCCGCTGGAGACGCCTTCCGAGGATCTCGCGCATGAGCGCTCGTTCCTTTCCGTTGAACGCCGAGGGCCACATCACACCATGTAACCGGTGTCTCACCACACGTACAGGTTTCGCGTCAGTGTCCGCCAGAAGCGGGTTCACACGGTTCGTGCAGTTTTCTTACGGGTCCATCAAACGTCCGGCGGGGGCGGAGCGCGACCCGCGCCGGCGGCCGAGACCGGCTGCCGCCGCTAAGGACGACGGCCCTTGCCGGGTGGTTCCCATCGGTTCCCGACGGCACCAACTCGCCCCGGGCGCCACCGAATACGTACCCGAGCCCCCTGCGACGCCCGCCCAGTCGACCTCAAAAACCGACCGCTTCCAGCTTTTTCCGGCCAAGTTCTAGCCTTGGCTCGACCGTGAGTTGCCGTACCACGGACACCAGGATTCCCACCTGGGCAATGCTGGACATGCATCCACGTCTGCGTGTAGATGTGGATTCCTTGATGGCGGCGCAGCACGATCTGGGGGTTTGCGATGCTATTTGGCGAATCGCACCAGGTGGAAAGGCGGACGCCATGAGCGCCCCGCATCTGCCGAAAGTGGCTGGAATCGATCCAGCAGTTACGGCGTCACCGCACACTGCGGCGCCCACGCCCGCCCGCACCACCCCCGCACCGGCCCCGCCGCCCGGCCCGGGCAGCGTCATCCAGGACCGGCTGGCGGGCATGGTCTCGGATCTCACCACCCTGCACGAGCTCACCGAGCGGCTGGCCCGCACCCGTGACCTCGACGCCTCCCTCCACGAGTTCCTGCGCGCCGGAGCCTCACTCGTCGGCGCGCGCCGCGGACTGGTCGTCCTGGAGCCCTCCGACGGGCTCGGCCCGACCAGCACGATCGGCCTGGGTCTCGGCCACGCCGAACTCGGCCACATCGAGACCGTGCCGCGCAGCGCGACCTCGTACGGGCGGATCCTCGACGGACTGCCCGACGCCCACGGCGGCTCCGAGGTCCTCCCCGAACCGGGCGAGCCTCCCGGCACCGGGGGCTTCGCCGCCCCCGTCGATCCCCGTCACCGCGAGGTCGCCGCCCGTCTCGGCTACGCCGCCAGCTACGCGCTCCCGCTGACCGCCGAAGCCACCGGCCGGCTCGGCGCCGCCGTCTGGCTCTACGACGAGCAGGCCGAGCCGAGCGACCGCCAGCGCGACCTCGCCGGGCTGTACGTCCGGCACGCCGCCGAGCACCTGGCCCGGATGCTGGAGGTGGAGCGCTCCCGCTCGCGCCTGGCGACCATCGCCGAGGAACTGCTGCCCAGCAGGCTCCCCCGGATCCCCGGGGTGCAGCTCGCGGCCCGCCACCACACGGGGCCGCGCGGCGGGGGCGACTGGTACGACGCCCTGCCGCTGCCCGAAGGCGCCCTCGGGCTGGCCGTCGGTTCCGTCACCGGATCGGGGCCGAGCGCCGTCGCCGCCATGGGGAGGCTGCGCGCATCGATGCGTGCCTACGCCGTCATGGAGGGCGAGGACCCCGTGGCGGTCCTGTCCGACCTGGAGCTGCTGCTGCGCCTCACGGAGCCGGCGCGCTCGGCCACCGCGCTCTTCGCCTACTGCGAACCGGCCGGGGGCCCGCACTCCGACGGCCAGGGCCACAAGATCATCCTGGCCGGGGCCGGGCACACCCCGCCGCTCCTCATCGGCGAGCACCGCACCGAGTACGTGGAGACCTCGCTCTCCGCTCCGCTGGGCATGCTGTCCTGCTGGGAGGCGCCCAGCGTGGAGATCGAACCCGCACCCGGAGAAACGGTGCTGCTCTACACCGACGGGCTGCTGCGCCACACCGGAGACCCGATGGACCGGGCCTACGCGCGGCTGCACGCGGCGGCCGCGGGCGTGCCCCGCGGCGTCCGGGAGGACCCGGCGGCCCTGTGTGAGCACATCCTGCGGACCGTGCTGCCCGACGGGGAGCCGGCCGACGCCCCCGAGGACATCGTGCTGCTCGCCGCCCGTTTCGAGTGAGCCGGACCGGCTCTCTCCGTACACGCATACGATGGATGCGGTCCACACCCAGGTCCGTACCGTCGTAGCTGAGGAGAAGACGTGGCTGACGAGCTCACCCCGGAGACCCCGGAAGAAGAGCAGCCCAAGAAGACGCACAAGCAGCGCAAGAACGGTCTGTACCCGGGCGTCAGCGACGAACTCGCCGAAAGCATGCGCACCGGATGGGCCGACACCGAGCTGCACGGACTGGAGCCCATCGCCCAGGCCGGGCACACCGCCGACCGCCGCGCCGCGCTGTCCGCGCGCTTCCCCGGCGAGCGCCTCGTCGTCCCCGCCGGCCGGCTGAAGACCCGCTCGAACGACACCGAGTACCCCTTCCGCGCCTCGACCGAGTACGCGTACCTCACCGGTGACCAGACCGAGAACGGCGTCCTGGTCCTGGAGCCCACCGGGGCGGCGGGGCACACCGCCACCGTCTACCTGCTGCCGCGCTCCGACCGGGAGAACGGCGAGTTCTGGCTGTCCGGCCAGGGCGAGCTGTGGGTCGGCCGCCGCCACTCCCTCACCGAGGCCGAGCAGCTCCTGGGCATTCCCGCCAGTGACGTGCGCGAGCTCGCAGGGGCTCTCACCGAGGCCGAGGGCCCGGTCCGGTGCGTCCGCGGCCACGACTCCGTGATCGAGTCCGCCCTCACCGACAAGGTGACCAAGGAGCGCGACGGGGAGCTGCGCGTCTACCTCTCCGAGGCCCGCGCCGTGAAGGACGCCTTCGAGATCGGCGAGCTGCAGAAGGCCGTCGACTCCACCGTCCGCGGCTTCGAGGACGTCGTGAAGGTCCTGGACAAGGCCGAGGCCACCTCCGAGCGCTACATCGAGGGCACCTTCTTCCTGCGCGCCCGCGTCGAGGGCAACGACGTCGGCTACGGCTCCATCTGCGCCGCCGGCCCGCACGCGTGCACCCTCCACTGGGTCCGCAACGACGGCGACGTCCGCTCCGGCGACCTGCTGCTGCTCGACGCCGGTGTGGAGACGCACTCCCTCTACACCGCCGACGTCACGCGCACGCTGCCGATCAACGGCACGTACACCGACATCCAGCGCAAGATCTACGACGCGGTCTACGCGTCCCAGGAAGCCGGCATCGCCGCGGTGAAGCCGGGCGCGAAGTTCCGCGACTTCCACGACGCCTCCCAGCACGTGCTGGCCGAGAAGCTCGTCGAGTGGGGTCTGCTGGAGGGCCCGGTCGAGCGCGTCCTGGAGCTGGGCCTGCAGCGCCGCTGGACCCTGCACGGCACCGGCCACATGCTCGGCATGGACGTCCACGACTGCGCCGCCGCGCGCACCGAGGCGTACGTCGACGGCACGCTGGAGCCGGGCATGTGCCTCACCGTCGAGCCGGGTCTCTACTTCCAGGCCGACGACCTGACCGTGCCGGAGGAGTACCGCGGCATCGGCGTCCGGATCGAGGACGACATCCTCGTCACGGAGGACGGCAACCGGAACCTGTCGGACGGGCTGCCCCGCACCTCGACCGAGGTCGAGGCCTGGATGGCGCGCCTCAAGGGCTGACGCCTCCGCCGGTGGCCGACGCCTTCGCCGGTGCTCTTCGGTGGGCGGGATCCCGTACGGGGTCCCGCCCACCGCCGTGTCTAGGACACCTTCAGCAGCGCGTCGTCGCGCCACTTCAGCATCTTGTCGAAGCTCACCACCGCGCCGCGGCCCGGCCGGTTGCGGAAACGGACGTGGTCGGCGAGTTCGGCGATCAGGTCGAGGCCCCGGCCGTGTTCGGCCAGGGACGGTCTACGGCGGGGCTCCGTCGCGGGCGGGAACCCCGGACCGGAATCGGTCACCTCGATGCGGCAGCGGTCCCCGTCCAGGTAGGCCGTGACGTGGTACGCCGCGGTCTCTTCCGGAAGGTCACCGCCCCCGCCGTGCTCCACGGCGTTCGCACACGCCTCGCTCAGTGCCACCGAGAGGTCGAAGGAGATGTCCGGGTCCACCCCCGCGGTCTCCATGGTCCCCAGCAGCAATCGCCTGGCGAGCGGCACGCTCGCGGCTTCGCGCCTCAAGTGGAGAGACCACCAGATGCTCATACGGATACCTATTGCCGCCCGCGGGGGGCCGTAAGCGCCCTGCGGCCGTCCGGGACCGCATTGCCCTCGTTCGGCCGATGCGGCTCTCCCGGGGAGCGGTGTATGCGTCCCGCGGGCGCGCACCCGCCCGGGGCCGGGGCCGGACGGTCTGCGCAGAGGGGACCATGTGGACCTTCCGGACCTGCCGTATGGACGCCCTAAGCGCAGTGCGATGATGGCCCGGCCATGTTCGACCCCCACGCGACGCACGCCGGAGCCGGCCTCCGGCTCATCCGGGCCGCGGTGTTCACCGCGGTCTGCGTCGTGCTGTCCGCGGCCGGGCACGCGCTGGCGTCCTGCGCCGCCGTGCCGTGGTGGTCCCTGTGCACCGGCTTCCTCGCCGTCTTCGCGGTCTCGGCCGCGCTCGCCGGCCGTCGGCGCACGCTGCCCGGCATCGCCGCCGGGCTCGCCACCGGACAACTGGCCCTGCACGCGCTGTTCGGCCTCGGCCAGCACAGCGCCGTGGCCGCGCAGGCACCGGCCGGCGCCTCCGACAGCTCGCTCGCGGCGCTCGCCGCCCGGCTGGTCTGCGGGGGCAACTCCGTACCGCTCAGCCAGGCCGACGCCCGGCAGATCCTGGAGGCCGCGGGCCTGGACCCGGCCGCCCTGGCCCAGCAGGCCGGGCAGGTGGCCACGGCCGGACAGGTCGCCGCGCAGGGGCACAGCGCCCACGCGCACGTGGCGCAGGCCGCCACCACGGCGCCCGCGACGGGCCTGTTCAGCCCCGCCATGCTGCTCGGTCACCTGCTGGCCGCACTCGCCGCCGGCTGGCTGCTCGGCCGCGGCGACGCCGCGCTCTTCCGCCTCGTGGAACTGTCCCGGCTCTCCGCCGAAGCCGCCGCCCCCGTACGCCCGCTGCGCGCCGCCCTGGCCTTCGTACGGGCCCTCGGCGCGGGTCTTCCGGGTGCGCCCGCCCGGCTCCCGCAGGCCCTGCGCACCGGGTCCGACCCGGCCGCCCACACCGGCCGGGAAGCACTCCAGCACACGGTGATCAGGCGCGGGCCGCCCGCGGCCCTCGCCCTCGCAGCCTGACGCGGCACCCTCCTCCCCGGGACACACGGTGGGAGCACCGGTGCCGCGAAATCCCCGCGCGCGCCCGTGCGCGGAGCCACCGTCACCACTGCTTCCGTGGAGTGTTTCTGCCATGAAGACCTCTCGCATCTCCTTCGCCGCCGCCCTCGCCGCCGGTTCCGTCCTCGTCCTGTCCGGTACCGCCTTCGCGCACGTCGGCGTGCAGCCCGTCGGAGAGGCCGCCAAGGGTGGCTACGCGACGCTCAACTTCAAGGTCCCCAACGAGCGCGACAACGCCTCGACCACTCAGCTCGAGGTCAACTTCCCGGTCGACCAGCCGCTCACGTCCGTCATGCCGCAGGACATCCCCGGCTGGACCTCCAACGTCGAGAAGACCAAGCTCGACAAGCCGCTGACCGTGCACGGCAAGCAGGTCAACGAGGTCGTCACCAAGGTGACCTGGTCCGGCGGCAAGATCGAGCCCGGCAAGTTCCAGCAGTTCCCGGTCTCCGTCGGCAAGCTGCCCGAGAGCACCGACCAGATGGTCTTCAAGTCCATCCAGACCTACGACAACGGCGAGGTCGTCCGCTGGATCGAGGAGGCCAAGGAAGGCGCCGCGGAACCGCAGAACCCGGCTCCCGTCCTGAAGCTGACCGCCGCGAAGGGCGACGACCACCACAGCGACGCGAAGGCCGACGAGGCGAAGAACGCCGAGAAGGACGCCGGGCACGGCCACGACGAGGCCGCCGCCGAGCACGGCTCCGACACCACCGCGCGCGTCCTCGGCGTCGCCGGCATCGTCATCGGACTCGGCGGGGTCGCCTTCGGCGTCGCCTCGCGTCGCCGCTCCGCCTGACCTTCGGCGCCCGTGCGCGCCACCGCTCCGCATCCGAACCATCCCCGATCCCAGGGACTCCTCTCCATGCGCACCACACGTGTGGCGGCCGCCGCTCTCCTCGCAGCGGCCGCACTCACCCTCACCGCCTGCGGCGGTGAGTCCGCCAAGCCCGGCTCGGTCACCCAGATCGCCGGCGGCCAGGACAACGCCAAGGCCGCGACCGTCCTGGACCGCCCCTTCAACAAGCCGGAGCTCGTCCTCACGGACACCACCGGCAAGCCGTGGAACCTGCGTGAGCAGACCAAGGGCAAGCCGACGCTGATCTACTTCGGCTACACCCACTGCCCCGACGTGTGCCCCCTGACGATGAGCAACATCGCCGTCGCCAAGAAGGCGCTCCCCAAGGCCGACCAGGACAACCTCCGGGTCGTCTTCGTCACCACCGACCCCGAACGGGACACTCCCGAGTCCCTCGACGCGTGGCTCAAGGCACAGGACCCGTCCTTCATCGGACTCACCGGGGACTTCGCCGCCATCCAGGCCGGGGCGCGCACGCTCGGCATCGGTATCGAGGCAGCCACGAAGGATGCCAACGGCGACGTCGTCTCCATGCACGGCGCCCAGGTCATCGCGTTCTCGCCCAAGACCGACGAGGGCTACGTCCTCTACGGCGAGGGCACCACCGTCGACGACTACACCAAGGACCTGCCGAAGCTCGTCAAGGGAGAGACCCCGTGAACGCCCGCACCACCCGCACCTTCGCCGCCGCCCTCTCCCTGACGGCGGCCCTCGCCCTGTCCGGCTGCTCCGGCGACAGCGAGCCGAAGATGGCGGTCAGCGGCGCGTTCATGCCCCAGCCCGTGAACGACAAGATGGCCGGCGCCTTCATGGTCATCAAGAACAACACCGACGCCGCCGACAAGCTCACCGGCGTCACCTCCCCGCTCTCCGACGATCTGCAGATCCACGAGACCAAGGACCAGAAGATGCAGCAGGTCCAGGCAATGGACGTGCCGGCGAACGGCGAGCTCCGGCTGGAGCGCGGCGGCAACCACATCATGTTCATGGGTCTCAAGAACACGCCGAACGTCGGGGACAAGGTCACCGTCGAGCTCCGCTTCGAGAAGGCCGGCCCCGTCAAGGTCGAGCTGGACGTCAAGGAGCGGACGTACGACGCGCAGAATCCGAAATCCACGGCTGGCACAGCCCACTGACGGACCGAGGAACTGACACGCCATGACGGCCACCGCTCCCGCCCCCTCCACGGCCCGCGCCCGTGCCACGGCATTGCTGCCACGGCTCGCGCTGGTCCTCGCAGCCCTGCTGGCAACCCTGTTCACCGCGGCCTCACCGGCCACGGCGCACGCCGCACTCACCGCGAGCGACCCCAAGGACGGGGCGGTGGTCGCCACGGCACCCGCCCAGGTCACGCTCTCCTTCTCGGAGCAGGTCGCACTGGGCGACGACTCCATCCGCGTCCTCGACCCCCAGGGCCGGCGGGTGGACACCGGTGAGCTGCGCGACATGTGCAGCGGGAACACCGTCCGCTACGGCACCGCCCTGCACACCGGCCTGCCCGACGGCACCTACACCGTCGCCTGGCAGGCCGTCTCGGCCGACAGCCATCCGATCTCCGGCGCCTTCACCTTCTCCATCGGCGCGCCCTCGGCCACCGATGTCACCCTGCCCACCGCGCAGGCTGGCGGCGGACCTGTCGGCATCGCGTACGGGATCGCCCGGTACGCCGCCTACGCCGGGTTCACCGTCCTCGTGGGCGGCGCGGCCTTCATCCTGCTGTGCTGGCGCCGGGGTGCCGCCGAACGGCCGCTCCAGAAGCTCGTCGTGCGCGCCTGGGTCACCCTGACCACGGCCACCCTCGCGATGCTGGTGCTCCGGACCCCGTACACGGGCTCCGGGAAGTTCGCCGACGCCTTCGACCTCGACGGGCTCCGGGCCGTCCTGGAGACCAAGACCGGCGCCTCGCTCGTCTCCCGGCTGCTCCTGCTGGGCGCCGCCGCCCTCTTCGTCGCGGTCCTCTTCGGCGTCTACGCGCGCCGGGTGCAGGGTGCCGGGCCCGAGGAGGAGGCGCTCGCTTCGGAGGGCCCCGAAGAGGAAGCGCTCAAGGAGGCGCACGAGGAAGCCAGGGCCGCCAACGACCTCACCTTCGGCCTGGCCATCGGCGGCGCCGTCGTCGCCGGCGGCATCGCCGCCACCTGGGCCCTCTCCGAACACGCATCCACCGGGATCCAGCCCGGTATCGCCATGCCGGCCGACATCCTGCACCTGCTGGCCGTCGCCACCTGGCTCGGCGGTCTCGCCGCACTGCTCGTCGCACTCCACAAGGTCCCGGGACTGGAGCGCGCGGCCGTCCGGCGTTTCTCCACCGTCGCCTTCGTCAGCGTCCTGGTCCTCGCCGTCAC
The DNA here is from genome assembly GCF_042894695.1 of Streptomyces sp. NPDC001513. Taxonomy (NCBI): domain Bacteria; kingdom Bacillati; phylum Actinomycetota; class Actinomycetes; order Kitasatosporales; family Streptomycetaceae; genus Streptomyces; species Streptomyces sp. NPDC001513. Next base: position 181,558 of record NZ_JBIAVU010000011.1, on the reverse strand, counting down.
CGGCGTCTACCAGTCCTGGCGCCAGCTCGGCAGTTGGTCCGCTCTCACCGGCACCGACTACGGACAGCTGTTGCTCGTGAAGGTCGGCCTCGTCGCCGTCCTCCTCGGCGTCGCCTACCTGTCCCGGAGGTGGACCGCACGGCTCGCCGATGCCCCCGAGGCAACCGAGGCCGCCACCGCGGAGGTGGCCGGGCCGGACGATGTTTCACGTGAAACAGGCTCCGACGACGTGGACGGCTCCGATGTTTCACGTGAAACAGAGCCCGTCACCGTCCCGGCGGACCCGGAGCGCGCCGCCCAGCTCGCCCGGCAGCGCGCCGCCCGTGAGAACGCGCGCGAGAAGCGAGTCCGCGACGCCGACCCCAACCGCGCCGGCCTGCGCCGCTCGGTCCTCGCCGAAGCGGGCATCGCCGTGGTCCTGCTCGCCGTCACCACGGTGCTCACCAGCACCGAGCCCGGGCGCACCGTGGAGCAGGAGGCCGGGCGCGGCAATGCCGGCGCCACCGCCGTCCCCGACCGCGCCATCAAGATCACCCTGCCGTTCGACACCGGCGGCCAGAACGGCAAGGGGTCCGTCCGGCTCGAGCTCGACCCCGGCCGGGTCGGCGCCAACACCCTGCACCTCTGGGCCGACTCCGGCGACGGCCAGCCCTTCGACCTCCCCGAGATCAAGGTCGCCTTCACCCTCCCGGCCAAGGACATCGGTCCCCTGCCGCTCGTCCCCGAACAGGCCGCCCCCGGTCACTGGACCGCGTCCGGTGTCCAGCTGCCGCTCGCCGGCGAATGGCGCATCGACGTGACCGTCCGTACCTCCGACATCGACCAGACCACCGTGCAGAAGACAGTGAAGATCGGCTGAGCAGCGTGACCGAGAGCAACCCCGACATCGAGATCTCCCGGCGCCGGCTGCTGGGCACCGTCGGCGCCGCGGGCGCCGCCGGACTCGCGCTCGGCGCCGCCGGCGGCGCCCTCGCGCACTCCGCGCTCGCCGACTCCGGGAGCGGCTCCGCCCCGGGCACCCCCGCCCCGGGCAACGCCGGAAGTCTGTCCTCCGTCGGCGCCACCCAGGTGGCCTTCCAGGGAGGCCACCAGGCCGGCATCATCACGCCCCTGCAGGCCAAGGGGCACCTCATCGCCTTCGACCTCACCGCCGGGGCGGGCCGGACCGAGGCCTCCGCACTGCTGCGACGCTGGTCGGACACCGCGCGGCGGCTCATGGCGGGCGAGCCCGCCGCGACCTCCGACAGCGGTATCGCCCTCGATGCCGGTCCGTCCTCCCTCACCGTCACCTTCGGCTTCGGCCACTCCTTCTTCGAGCGCACCGGCCTCACCGCCCGCCGCCCCGCCGCCCTCGATCCGCTGCCGGACTTCTCCTCCGACCGGCTCGACGCCCAGCGCAGCAACGGCGACCTGTGGGTCCAGATCGGCGCGAACGACGGACTCGTCGCCTTCCACGCCCTGCGCGCCCTGCAGAAGGACGCCGGGGACGCCGCACGCGTCCGCTGGCAGATGAACGGCTTCAACCGGTCCCCCGGAGCCACCGGCACCCCGATGACCGCCCGCAACCTCATGGGCCAGATCGACGGCACCGGCAATCCGAAGCCCTCGCAGCCGGACTTCGACAAGCGGATCTTCGTCCCCGCGGCGGGCCCGGGACCGGCGGAGCACGCCTGGATGGCCGGGGGCTCGTACGCCGTCGTGCGGCGCATCCGCATGCTGCTCGACGACTGGGACAAGCAGTCGCTCGCCCAGCAGGAGCAGGTCATAGGCCGTACCAAGGCCACCGGCGCGCCGCTGACCGGCGGCACGGAGACCACCGAGATGGCGCTCGACAAGCTCGGCGCGGACGGCAAGCCGGTGATCCCGTCCAACGCGCACGCCCGGATCTCCGCCCCCGCGCAGAACGGCGGCGCGGCCATGCTGCGGCGGCCCTTCTCCTTCCACGACGGGATCGGCGCCGACGGCGCCCCGGACGCCGGCCTCCTCTTCGTCTGCTGGCAGGCCGACCCGCTGCGCGGGTTCGTGCCGGTCCAGCGCAAGCTGGACCGCGGCGACGCCCTGTCGGCATTCATCCGGCACGAGTCCAGCGGTCTGTACGCGGTGCCGCCCGGCCCCCGCAGCGGCGAATACGTGGGGCAGCGGCTGCTCGAAGGATGAACAGGACCCCGGTGGGCGCGGCCCCGGCATTACGCTGATCGCATGTCAGCCACCCGCTTCACGTATCTCGGTCCCGAGGGCACTTTCACCGAGGCCGCCCTGCGCACCCTGCCGGAAGCCGCGACCCGGGAGCTCATCCCGATGGTGTCGGTACCGGCCGCCCTGGACGCTGTGCGCAACGGCGAGGCGGCCGCCGCACTCGTCCCGATCGAGAACTCGGTCGAGGGCGGGGTCACCGCCACCCTCGACGAGCTGGCCTCGGGCGAACCGCTGATGATCTACCGCGAGGTGCTGCTGCCCATCGCCTTCGCCCTGCTCGTACGGCCCGGGACCGCTCTGTCGGACGTCAAGACCGTCACCGGGCACCCGGTCGCCCAGCCGCAGGTGCGCAACTGGCTGCGGGCGAACCTGCCCGACGCGGTGTGGGAGTCGGCCGCTTCGAACGCCGACGGCGCCCGGCTGGTCCAGGAGGGCCGCTTCGACGCCGCCTTCGCGGGCGAGTTCGCCGCTGCCACCTACGGGCTCGTCCCGCTGGTCACCGAGATCCACGACGCGGAGAACGCCGAGACCCGGTTCGTGCTCGTGGGACGCCCCGCGCGGCCCGCCGCGCCGACCGGCGCCGACAAGACCTCCGTCGTGCTGTGGCTGGGCGACGACCACCCCGGTGCGCTGCTGGAGCTCCTCCAGGAGTTCGCGGTCCGCGGGGTGAACCTGATGCTGATCCAGTCCCGTCCAACCGGACAGGGCATCGGCAACTACTGCTTCGCCGTCGACGCCGAGGGCCACATCTCGGACCGACGGGTCAGCGAGGCGCTGATGGGCCTCAAGCGGACCTGTCCCCAGGTCCGCTTCCTCGGGTCCTATCCGCGAGCCGGGGTCGCTCAGAGTGATGTCCGGGCACCTCGCGCCGGAACTTCGGACGGTGACTTCACGGACGCCTCCGACTGGCTGACTCGCTGCCTCGACGGCCGCGCGTAGGGGTTCGTCCACCGTCCCCTCCACTGTCCACAGAGTTATCCACAGGGCGAGATGGGGACCTGGGGACAAGTCGACAGAACGGCATGACAAGGTCGACAAATCGGTCGGGGGGCCCAGGTTTCGCGCTGGGGAGCGGAAGGTGAACGGTGTCACCCCCGTATCACCGATCAACTCTTTGGGGCGAGTCATTCCCACCCGAATGAGTGTGTGAGGGTGGTTTGAACCCTGATTCGCCTCGGCCATCCGCCGATCAGGAATGATCTATTCCTGTGTCCACAGATGCAGCACACAGCCTGTGGATAAGATGCCGGCCGCGGCAATTCCTGTGGACAAGAACGCCCTCCGGCCCTGTTCAGGGACGGCCCGACCGTCGGCATTGTGCCCCTTTTCGGGGAATGTCAGCGCCTTTATTGACGGTCCGAGAAGGTTCGCTTCCGGTCAGCGATCAAGACTTATCCATTCGTTGCAATTAGGACATAGCGACACGCAGCGTGATATCGATGTGATCCCGTGAAGCCCCGCCCGGTAGCCTGGAGGGGTGATTGACCTCCGGCTGCTCCGTGAAGACCCTGACCGTGTCCGCGCCTCGCAGCGCGCCCGTGGAGAGGACGTCGACCTCGTCGACGCGCTGCTCTCCGCCGACGAGCGCCGCAGGTCCTCCGGCATGCGCTTCGACGAACTGCGCAATGAGCAGAAGTCCCTCGGAAAGCTCATCCCGAAGGCCTCCCCCGAAGAGCGGGCCGAGCTGCTGAAGAAGGCCGAGCAGCTCAAGCAGGACGTCAAGGCCGCCGAGGCCGAGCAGAACGAGGCCGACGAGGCCGCCAAGCAGCTCCTCCTGCAGCTCGGCAACATCGTCCACGAGGACGTCCCTGTCGGCGGCGAGGAGGACTTCACCGTCCTGGAGACGCACGGCACCATCCGCGACTTCGCCGCCGAGGGATTCGAGCCCAAGGACCACCTGGAGCTCGGCGAATCGCTCGGCGCCATCGACGTCGAGCGCGGCGCCAAGGTCTCGGGCTCGCGCTTCTACTACCTGACCGGTGTGGGCGCGCTGCTGGAGCTGGCGCTGGTCAACGCGGCCATCGCACAGGCCACCGAGGCCGGCTTCATCCCGATGCTGACCCCGGCGCTGGTCCGTCCGCGCGCCATGGAGGGCACCGGATTCCTCGGCCAGGCCGCGGAGAACGTCTACCACCTGGAGAAGGACGACTACTACCTGGTCGGCACCTCCGAGGTCGCGCTCGCCGCGTACCACATGGACGAGATCATCGACGCCGAGAAGCTGCCGCTGCGGTACGCCGGCTTCTCGCCGTGCTTCCGCCGCGAGGCCGGTACGTACGGCAAGGACACCCGCGGCATCTTCCGCGTCCACCAGTTCGACAAGGTCGAGATGTTCTCGTACGTCGCGCCGGAGGAGGCCGAGGCCGAGCACCAGCGGCTCCTGGAGTGGGAGAAGCAGTGGCTGACCAGCCTGGAGCTGCCGTTCCAGGTGATCGACGTCGCCACCGGTGACCTGGGTTCCTCCGCCTCGCGCAAGTTCGACTGCGAGGCGTGGATCCCGACCCAGGGCAAGTACCGCGAGCTGACCTCCGCCTCGAACTGTGACGGCTTCCAGGCCCGCCGCCTGTCGATCCGCTACCGCGACGGCAAGAAGACCCAGCCGCTGTCCACGCTGAACGGCACCCTGTGCGCCGTTCCGCGCACGATCGTCGCGATCCTCGAGAACCACCAGCAGGCCGACGGTTCGGTGCGGGTGCCCCAGGCGCTCCGCCCCTACCTGGGCGGCCGCGAGTTCCTGGAGCCGATCAACAAGTGAGCCCGGCCCCGTTCCCGTACAAGCTCGTCGCCACCGATCTCGACGGCACGCTGCTGCGTGGTGACGACACCGTCTCGGAACGTACCCGTGAGGCGCTCGTCGCGGCCACCGCGGCGGGCGCGGCGCACATCATCGTCACCGGCCGTGCCGTGCCCTGGACCCGGCACGTGCTGGACGATCTCGGCTACAAGGGGATCGCCGTCTGCGGGCAGGGCGCGCAGGTCTACGACGCGGGTGCGCACCGGCTGCTGACCTCGGTGACGCTGGACCGGCAGCTGGCCGGTCTCGCGCTGTCCAAGCTGGAGGCCGAGATCGGTCCGCTGGCCCTGGCGGCCAGCCGGGACGGGGTGGACGGCGAGGTCCTGTTCGGGCCCGGTTACCAGGTGCAGGAGGGCCTCCCGGCCCTCTACCTGGAGGACACCGCCGCGGTGTGGACGGCTCCGCTGAACAAGCTCTACATCCAGCACCCCGAGCTGGACGACGACGCGCTCGTCAAGGCTGCCCGGGAGACCGTCGGCAGCCTGGTCGACATCGTCATGGCGGGTCCGGGCATCGTCGAGATACTGCCGCTCGGCCTGACCAAGGCCACCGGCCTGTCGCTGGCCGCGCGCCGGCTGGGGGTGAAGGCGGCGGAGACGATCGCCTTCGGTGACATGCCCAACGACATCCCGATGTTCGGCTGGGCCGCGCACGGGGTGGCCATGGCCAATGCCCATGCGGAGCTCAAGGCGGTGGCCGACGAGGTGACGACCTCCAACGAGGAGGACGGCATCGCGGTGGTGCTGGAGCGTCTGCTGGGCGCCGCTTAGCCGGTACGGACGTACGAGAGGTCCGGGACAGCCCGCGCCGCGAGGCGCGCTCGAAGTGGCTGTCCCGGACCTTTTGTTGCTCCCCGCACGACTCACTCTGCCCCGGGCGGAAGTCGCGTACCAGCGAATTTCCGCGCATCAGCCGTGAATCCGGCGGCGTGCGCTCTTAGGGTCGGTCCATGACCGTCAACCTCCGTGCCGTGTATGCCCCGTTGCTGGCCGTGGCCGCACTGGTCGGCATCGCGGCCGCCGTGCTGCGGGTGCCCCCGTCCTGGCTGCTGGTCTGGCAGGGTCCTCTGCTTCTCCTGCTGGCGCTGGTCGCCCGCCGGTCCCCGGTGCGCCCGGCGGTCGCCGCGGGCACCCTGGGCGTGGCGGCCGTCGCGTTCTGGCCCGCTCCCCTGGTGTGGGAGAGCGGATCGTGGCTGGAGGCGTGCGGGGCGGCGGCTTTCTGGGCGCTGCCCGCCCTCGGTGCGGTGCTGGTCGGTGGCCACCTGCGCCGCCAGGCGGGCCGGCTGCGGCGGGCCGTCCGGGACGCGCGGCGCGACCAGCAGTTGGAACTGGCCCGGGATCTGCACGACTTCGTGGCACACGACGTGAGCGCCATCGTGGTGCAGGCCCAGGCGGCCCGGTTCGTGGCGGCGCAGGACCCCGGCCAGGCGGTCCGTGCGCTGGAGCGGATCGAGACGGCGGGGCTCAGCGCGCTGGCCTCGATGGACCGGACGGTGCACGCGCTGCAGGAGGCCGCGGGCGGGCCGACGAGCCCGGTTCCGGGCCTGGACCGACTGCCGGAGCTGGTGGAGCGGTTCGAGGGCGGAACGCTGGACGCCGACCCGGAGGCCGTACGGGGACTGTCGCGGGAGGCGGACACCACGGCGTACCGGGTGGCCGTCGAGGCACTGACGAACGTACGCCGGCACGCGCCCGGGGCGGCCGTGGTGCGGGTCGCCGTACGCCGCGCCGGGGCGGGCATGGAGCTCAGCGTGGTCAACTCCGCGGGGCGCCGGGGCGCCGGGGCGCGGGCGGGCTGCTGGCCCGCCGGAGGCGGGGCGGCACCGGACTGGCCGGCCTGCGCGGGCGGGTGGAGGCGGCGGGCGGGAAGCTGCGCGCCGGGGCGGACACGGGCGGCGGGTGGCGGGTTTGCGCGGTCTTCCCGGCGGAGGAGCGCCCCCTCGGGTGATCATGGCGGCGTGACCACACGCATCCTGATAGCCGATGACCAAGAGGACATTCGCAGCGGATTCCGGCTGATCCTGGATTCGCAGCCGGACATGACCGTCGTGGGGGACGCTGCGGACGGGGAGCGCGCGGTGGCGCTGGCCCGGGAGCTGCGCCCGGACGTGGTGGTGGCGGACATCCGGATGCCCCGGCTGGACGGGCTGGAGGTGACCCGGCTGCTGGCCCCCGAGACCCGGGTGATCGTGGTGACCACCTTCGACCTGGACGAGTACGTGCACACCGCACTGCGCAACGGGGCCTGCGGATTCCTGCTCAAGCGGTCCGGACCCGCGCTGCTGATCGAGGGGGTTCGGGCGGCGATGGCCGGGGACACGCTCATCAGTCCGCAGATCACGGTGCGGCTGCTGAGCCGGCTGACGGAGGCGGGTCCGGTCGCCGGCCGCGCGCCGCATCCGCTGACGGAGCGGGAACTGGACATCGTGCGCCTGGTGGCGCGGGGGCTGACCAATGCCGAGATCGGCGCGGAGCTGTTCATCAGCGCGGGGACGGCCAAGACGCACATCGCGAACGTCCAGGCCAAGATCGGGGCCAGGAACCGGGTGGGGATCGCCGCGTGGGCCTGGGAGCACGGCGTGGCGAAAGCGGAGGCCGACTCCTCACGTTTCACGTGAAACGAGGTCGTGTTTCACGTGAAACATCGTGGCGGGTGAGCGGCCAGGCGAGCAGGCCGACGGAGAGCGCGATGGCGTGACCGAGGTCGGTGAAGGTACCGCCGGTGGCGAGGGGGAGGCCGAAGAAGGCGATCGCTCCGGCCAGGTAGAACCACCGCCAGGGGCTGGGGAGCCGGTAGGTGAGGACGCCGACAGCGGCTGCCAGCCCGTAGCTGACGCCGATGTCGACGACATGGGTCATGCTGCGCGGGGCTCGGTGGTCCTCGATGGCCATCAGCAGGACCCGCTGGCTGACCAGGGTGGCGATGATGTGGGCGCTCGCCACGATCAGGAGCCAGCGCTGCGTGCCGAGCCAGCGTTCGACGGGGGCGTAGAACAGCTCGAAGAGGACGGCGTAGAGGGCGAGCGAGGCCGGGTTCTCGATCCAGAACGCGCTGCTGAGGAGCGCCCGTACGGGGTGCTGGACGAGCTGGTGGATGTTGCTGCTGTTGCGGTGGAGCAGGACGTGCTCGACCCGGTCGGGCGCGATGACGACGACGATGCTGGTGACGGCGATGATCAGCAGCCAGATGTGCGTCCCGGGCGAGGAGCGTATCCAGGACCGCAGGGGCCTGGACGGCTCCGGCTCGCTGTGCTCGATCATGCACCGATGATGACCCGCAAAGCTGTGCCCCGCCTGGCCGGTGGGCCGGGCGGGGCACTGTTTCGCAGGCGCTGCGGCGGGACTTACTCCTCGCCCGCCAGGGTGAGGCGGCGCAGCTTCTGGCCCGCGTAGACGGTGGCGCCGACGGTGACCACGGAGAGCAGGACGGCGGCGGTGGGAAGGCCCACGGTGGCGTCGACGTACCCGTCACCGGCGACCTTCTCGGCAAGGGCCAGGGCCCACTGCTGGACGCTGAGGGTCTTGGCGCCGGAGACCAGGCTGCCGAAGAGCGACTCCCAGATCAGGGCGTAGACCAGACCGAAGACGACCGCGTGCCGGCTGACGGTGCCGAGCAGCAGGAACAGCGCGCTGTAGGCGATCGAGGCCACGAGGGCGGCGATCGTGTAGGCGACGGCGATCTGCTGGCCGTTGCCGTTGAGGATGAACCCGGCGATCAGGGTGGGGATCGCGGAGAAGGCCATGGTGACGGCGATCGCCACGATCAGCTTGGTCATGATGATCGTCGGGCGCTTCAGCGGCTTGGAGAGCAGGTAGACGATCGAGCCGTCGTCGATCTCCGGGCCGATGGCGCCGGTGCCGGCGATGACGCCGATCAGCGGAACCATGGTGGCGAGGGCGAAGCCCCCGAGGAGGTCCGCGGCGACCTTGTCGTCCACACCGGCGAAGGCGCGGACGGCGAGGGCGATGACGATCAGCAGGGCGGGCAGCGCGAAGAGGATCAGTGCGCGCCGCCGGCCGAGCAGGGCCCGGTAGGTGAGCCGGGCAACGGTGGGGTCGTACATGGGTGCCAGCTCCTTTCAGGCCGAGACGAGGTAGGAGAAGACCGACTCGAGGGACTCGTCGGAGGGCGAGACCGTCATCAGCCGGATGTCGTGCGCGCGGGCCACACGGGGCAGCAGCTCCGTGAAGCGGCCGAAGTCGACGGCCTGGATGCGCAGCGCGCCTTCCTTCAGGTCGACCTCGATACCGGCCGTGGAGGGGTCGGCGATCAGGGCCGCTGCGAGGGCCCTGTCGTCGGAGGAGCGGACGAGGTAGCGGTGCGGGCGGTCCGTCATCAGGCGGCGGATCTTGCGGAAGTCACCGGAAGCGGCGTGCCGGCCGGCGACGACCACCTCGATGTGCGAGGCGAGCTGCTCGACCTCCTCCAGGATGTGGGAGGAGAACAGGACGGTGCGTCCCTCGTCACCCATGCGTCGCAGCAGGTCCATCAGCTGCATGCGCTGGCGCGGGTCCATCCCGTTGAACGGCTCGTCCAGGAGCAGCACGGACGGGTTGTGGACGAGGGCGGACGCCATCTTCACGCGCTGGCGCATGCCCTTGGAGTAGGTGGAGATCTTGCGGTCCTGGGCGTACTCCATCTCGACGGTGGCGAGGGCCCGCTGGGCGTCCGCGTCGTCGAGGCCGTGCAGCTCGGCGTTGGCGACGACGAACTCCCGGCCGGTGAGGAAGTCGTACATCGCCTCGCGCTCGGGCACGACGCCGATCTGCTTGTAGACCTGCTCGTTCTGCCAGATCGGCGCGCCGTCGAGGGTGACGGTGCCCGTGGAGGGGGCGAGGAAGCCGCCCATCATGTTGATGAGGGTGGACTTCCCCGCGCCGTTGGGGCCCAGGAGCCCGGTGACACCGGGTCCGATGCTCATGGTCACGTCGTTGACGGCGACGACGTTCCCGAACCAGCGGGAGGTGTGGTCGATGTCGATGGTGGTCACAGCCCGGCCTTCCGGTAGCGGGCCATCAGGGCGGCGTAGGAGCCGGCGATGAGGCCGAGGGCGACGAGCAGGTAGACGGCACCGACACCGGCCGAGGGGCCCTCGCCGCCGGGGAAGGCGGAGGTCGCGTTGAGGAACGCGGTCTGTACGCCGTCGATGAGGGTGATCGGGGAGAACAGGCCCATCCACTCGATGGCTCCGGCGTTCCCGGTGCTGTACGCGATCCCCTGGACCGCGGTCACCGCGCCGAACGGGATCAGGAGGACCGCGATGATCGCGGCGACGCCGAACCCGCGGCGCGGGGTGAGCGCGGCCATGACCAGGCCGAGGCCGGCGAAGAGCAGCGACAGCAGCAGAACCGACACGAGTCCCTGCCCGAATCCCTTGGTCTGGTGGGCGAAGTCGAACTTCGCCAGGAGCGCGCCGATCCACATGATCAGCAGCGGGGTCGCGGTGAGGATGAACAGGGCCGAGGCCATGGCCGCGTACTTGGCCACGACGTAGTCGACGCGTTCGATGGGCCGCGAGAAGTAGAGCGGCACCGTCTTGAAGCGCAGGTCCCGGGAGACGGACTGCGGTGCCTGGGACGCGAGGAAGAGGCCGATGATCACCTGGGTGGTCAGGGCGTACGTCGTGTACTTGATCGGCAGGTCGCTGGAGCCGGGCACCGCGATGGCGACCGCGACGATGATCAGCGCGGGGACGCACATCACCGCGAAGAGGATCATCGGCAGGACCTTGGACTTGGCCGAGCGACCGAGTCCGTAGGCGCCGCGCAGGGACTGCGAGAACAGCGACTTGCGGGCGTAGGCACGGCCGAGCCGGGGGCCGTCGTAGGACCGGTAGCCGATGTTGTGGATCTGGGTCGAGGTCTCAGGCGCCATCGGAACCGGCTCCCTTCTGCTGGACGGAGTGCGCGGGCTGATCGCTGTCGCGGAAGACCTCCGCGATGTGGTGGCGGCGCTGCTCCATGCGGACCAGGCCGATACCGAGATCGGCGACCGTGTCGCGGACGGTGTCGTAGGTGTCCTCGCCGGAGGCCTCGACGAGGAGGATGTGGCCGGCGCCGGGCAGGCCCTGCTCGCTGCCCTCGTGCAGGACAACGCCCGCCTCGGCGAGCGCCTTGCGCAGGGCGGCGGTGCCGTCCGGGTGCGTGTCGGAGTCGGTGACCTCGACCGCGAGGGTCGTGGTGATCTGGGTGAAGTCGCTGGTGGAGCTGGAGCGCAGCAGCTTGCCGCCGTCGACGACCACCACGTGGTCGCAGGTCCGCTCCAGCTCGCCGAGGAGGTGGGAGGTGACCAGGACGGAGATGCCGAAGTCCGTGTAGACGCGGCGGATCAGGCCGAGCATCTCGTCACGGCCGACCGGGTCCAGGCCGTTGGTCGGCTCGTCGAGGAGCACCAGCTGGGGGTCGTGGACGAGTGCCTGGGCGAGCTTGACGCGCTGCTTCATGCCGGTGGAGTAGCCGCCGATGGGGCGGTAGCGCTCCTCGTACAGCCCGACGTGGCGCAGGGTGTCGGCGGTGCGCTCGCGGGCCGCGGTCGGCGGCAGCCCGGACATGCGCGCCATGTGGACGACGAACTCGGTGGCCGAGACGTCGGGTGGCAGGCAGTCGTGCTCGGGCATGTACCCGACGCGTTCACGGATGGCACTGCCATGCGTTTTGACGTCGAGGCCGAGCACGGCGGCGCTGCCCTCGGTGGCGGGGGACAGTCCCAGCAGAATTTTGATCAGCGTGGACTTGCCGGCTCCGTTGGCACCCACGAGGCCGGTCACACCAGGCCCGATGTCCAGGGAGAGCCGGTCGAGGGCGGTCACTCGGGGGTACCGCTTGCTCAGGCTTTCGGTCGCGATGACAGTCACGAGCTCGACGTTAGTGGCGGAGCTCTCGCGAAGCGTCAGACCTTGAGTGGGATCCCGTCTCCGCCTTGAGGCGTACGTACCCGTACTGGAGGCTGATGTGGACCGGACAACTTTATCCACAGGTCTGTGCACGACCCTTGACGTGATCTCCGGTCATTGTCACATTCATCAGTGTCAAGTTACGGGCGCGTACGGCTAGACGGATGGACGGGCTGACATGGCTGGGGACACCAAGCAACGCACCGCGCGACTCTCCGGACGGCTCTCCGCCGATCTGAGCGGGTTCAGAGAGGTGCAGCGTCTCTCGTACGAGTGCGCCGAGGCCGTCGCGGCCCAGCTGCGGCCCGGTGTGACCGAGCGCGAGGCGGCGCGCATGCAGCGCCAGTGGCTGCGCGACCGCGGCGTACGGGACTGGTTCCACCTGCCCTTCGCCTGGTTCGGGGACCGCACGGCCTTCGCGAACTTCAAGATCCCGCTGCAGTTCTTCCCGACCAACCGGAAGCTGGAGCCGGGGATGCCGTTCATCCTCGACATGGCACCGGTCCACAAGGGCTACGCGGCCGACATCGGGTACTCCGGCAGCCTCGGACTGAATCCGGTGCAGGACCGCCTGATGTCCGACCTCCAGGCCCACCGCGTACTGATCCTGGAGCAGGTGCGCGAGCGCCGCTCCCTGCGCGAGATCTACGAGAACGTCGAGCGGCTGATGACCCGACAGGGGTACGCCAACCGGCACCGGGCCTATCCGTTCGGCGTGATCGCGCACAAGATCGACCGGGTCAAGGAGCGGCGCTGGTCCCCGACCGCCTTCGGGTTCGGCACCCAGTCCCTCAAGGGGCTGGCCGGTGACGCCCTGCACGGGCATCGCGAGGGCTGGTCCCCGCTGTGGAGTCCGTACCACTTCTCCGACCACCCGCCGCAGCCCGGACTGTGGGCGGTGGAACCGCACCTGGGATTCCGGGGCACCGGCGCGAAGTTCGAGGAGATCCTGGTCGTCACCGACTCCCGGGATCCCGAGGAGAGCGCGTTCTGGCTGGACGACGACCTGCCGCACGTGCGGCGCTGGGCCGAGGAGAAGGCAGCATGAGCGGCATGAGCGGAGCAGGAGTGGCGGGACCGGCGGGTGCGCGCGAGCGCTGGGTGAGCACCGGAGGGGTCGAGCTGTGCGTCGTCGAGCTCGGCGAGGCGGACCGCCCGACCGTGCTGCTGGTGCACGGCTACCCGGACAGCAAGGAAGTCTGGTCGGAGGTCGCCGAGCGGCTCGCCGCCCGCTTCCACGTGGTGCTCTACGACGTACGCGGCCACGGGCGCTCCACCGCGCCGCAGCCGCTGCGCGGCGGTTTCACCCTGGAGAAGCTGACCGACGACTTCTTGGCGGTGGCGGACGCGGTCAGCCCGGACCGGCCCGTGCACCTGGTCGGCCACGACTGGGGCTCCGTACAGGGCTGGGAGTTCGCGACGGCCGCCCGCACCGAGGGCCGGATCGCCTCCTTCACCTCGATGTCCGGCCCCTCCCTCGACCACTTCGGGCACTGGATCAAGAAGCGGATGACGCGGCCGACCCCGCGCGCGGCCGCGCAGCTGCTCGGCCAGGGCGCCAAGTCCTGGTACGTCTACATGCTGCACACTCCGGTGCTCCCGGAGCTCGCCTGGCGCGGACCGCTCGGCAAGCGGTGGCCGTCGATCCTCCAGCGCCTCGAGAAGGTTCCGGCCGGCTCGTACCCGACGGCCTCGCTGCCCTCGGACGCGGCGCACGGCGCCTGGCTCTACCGCGACAACGTGCGGGCGCGGCTGCGCCGGCCGCGCCCCGACGCGTACGCCCACGCCCCCGTGCAGCTGATCACCCCGACCGGGGACGCCTTCCTGTCCGAGCGGCTCTACGACGGCCTGGAGCACTGGGCCCCGGACCTGCTGCGGCGCACCCTGCCCGCCAAGCACTGGGTCCCGAGGACCCGGCCGGACCAGCTGGCCGCCTGGATCACCGAGTTCGTCACCGCCCGGGAGGAACCGGCCACGCGGGCACCGGAGCTCAAGGCCCCGGGCCGGTACGCCGACCGCTTCGGCGGCCAGCTGGTCCTGGTCACCGGCGCGGCCAGCGGCATCGGCCGGGCCACCGCCTTCGCGTTCGCCGAGGCCGGGGCCCGCGTGGTGGCCGTCGACCGTGATGCCGAGGGCGCGGCGCGCACGGCCGACATGGCCCGGCTCGTGGGCGCCGCCGAGGCCTGGGCCGAGTGCGTGGACGTCAGCGACGAGCAGGCGATGGAGAAGCTCGCGGCGAAGGTCGCCGCCGAGTACGGCATCGTGGACGTCCTGGTCAACAACGCCGGGATCGGTCTGTCCGGAGCCTTCCTCGACACGTCGGCCGAGGACTGGAAGAAGGTCCTGGACGTCAATCTGTGGGGCGTCATCCACGGCTGCCGGATCTTCGGCCGGCAGATGGCCGAGCGCGGCCAGGGCGGGCACATCGTCAACACCGCCTCCGCCGCGGCCTACCTGCCCTCCAGGACCCTGCCCGCCTACAGCACCTCGAAGGCCGCGGTGCTGATGCTGTCGGAGTGCCTGCGCGCGGAGCTGGCGTCGAAGTCGATCGGCGTCTCCGCGATCTGCCCGGGCATCGTCAACACCAACATCACCGCCACCTCGCGCTTCGCCGGGGTGGACGAGGCCGAGGAGAAGCGCCGCCAGGAACGCTCCTCGCGGCTGTACGGGCTGCGCAACTTCCCGCCGGAGAAGGTCGCCGACGCCATCCTGCGCGCCGTGGTCCGCAACGAGGCCGTCGTACCGGTGACTCCCGAGTCCAAGGGCGCCCTGTGGATGTCCCGCCACGCCCCGCGCGTCCTGCGGCGCCTCGCGAGGGTGGAGCCGAAGCTGTGAGCGGGGGCCCGCGGTGGAGAGAGCCCGGCACGGCCATATGCCGCTCCATCCGGCGGTCGTACCATCCCTCGCAGGAGGGCTCGCTGCGCAGGGCGGTCGAGCACCTTGCGGCTTCACCTGCCGCCCGGGCCGCGGAGGGCGGCGCGGTCGGCCCAGCCGCGATGTCGTAGGGAGCCGGGATTGTCCGATCAGGCGGTAGCCGAGTACCGGATCGAGGATCTGGCGCACCACAGCGGGGCGACGGTGCGCACGATCCGGGCGTACCAGGACCGCGGGCTGCTGCCGAAGCCGGAGCGGCGCGGCCGTTCCAACGTCTACCGGGACACGCATCTGGCGCGGCTGCGCCAGATCGCTGACCTGCTCGACCGCGGTTACACCCTGGCCTCCATCAAGGAGTTGCTGGAGGCCTGGGACGCGGGACGCGGCCTGGGCGGCGTACTGGGGCTGGTCGCCGAGGTGCACGGGCCGTGGACCGACGAGGAGGCCGCGCGGATCAGCCGGGAGGAGCTGAACGAGCGGTTCGGCGGCCGGCCGGACGACGAGGCGGTGGGCGAGGCGTGCGAGCTGGGGGTCCTGGAGCGGATCCCCGGGCGCCCGGACCAGTTCCTGGTGCCCTCCCCCCAGGAGCTGGCGGTGGCCGCCGAGCTGTACGCGGCCGGGGTGCCACTGCCGGCGATCACCCGACACCTGCGGGAACTGCGCGGGCAGGTGGAGCACATCGCCTCGCGGTTCCTGGAGTTCACCACCGAGCACGTCTTCGCGCGCTACCTCGGGCAGGTGCCGCCCACGGACGCGGACGCGGCGGAGGCGGCGACGATGGTGCGGCGGCTGCGCCCGCTCGCCCAGCAGACCGTGGACGCGGAGCTGGCGCGGGCGATGCGGCTGTTCGCGACCCGGCATCTGCAGCGGCACCTGGGGGCGGCGGGCACGCCCCAGGCGTCGGGGTCCTCGCCGGTGGCGCTGCCGGCCGGGACGGTACGGGCGGTGCAGGACCTGGTGGGCCCCGACCACGTGGCGGAGTTCGTCCGGGCGGCGACGGAGCGGGAGCTCCAGGCCCGGACCATGAACGATCTGGCGCGCCGGGCGGAGCCCGGCCGGTAGTCCACAGGGCGGATCATGCATTTGCCGTCAAAACCCGCCCAAACAGCTGTGGACAACTCCCCTTTTCCTGTGGGCAACTGAGGCGGCGCCTCAGCCGACGGGCTCGTACGCCGCCTTCGTGGGGCTCGCGCCGTCCGCCGGCCCGGTCTCGGGCAGGGACGTCGGCACGGCCGTCTCGACCGGCACCGGCTTCGCGGTCCGCGAGGCCCCGTTCTCGCTCCCGTTCCCGTTCCCGTTCCCGTACAGCAGGGCGGCCAGGGCCAGGCCGAGGATCCCGCCGATCAGCTGGGCGGCGACGAATCCGGGCAGCGACTCCGGGGCGATGCCGGTGAAGGAATCGCTGAAACTGCGCCCGATGGTGCCGGCCGGGTTGGCGAAGGAACCGGAGGAGGTGAACCAGATCGCGGCGGCGATGTACGCCGCGACCGCCGCCGGGACGAGCCGGGGGCGCCCGATCCGCCCGAGGCCCTGGATCACGAGGACGAGACCGGCGGTGGCGACCACCTCGCCGATGAGCAGGTGCCCGCCGTCGCGCACCTGGGTGGAGAAGGTGCCCGGGGTCCGGCCGAACATGGTCTCCGCGAGGAGGGCTCCGCCGATGGCTCCCGCGGTCTGGGCCACGGTGTACACGAGCGCCTCCCGGCCGCCGAGCCCGTCGCCGCCGGTGCGCCGGGCCCACCAGGAGGTGAGGGTGACCACCGGGTTGAGGTGGGCGCCGGACAGCGGCCCGAAGAGGGTGATGATCAGCCCGAGGCCGATGGCCGAGGCGAGCGAGTTGGCGATGAGGGCGACCCCGGTGTCCCGGCTGAGCTCGGCGGCCTGGAGTCCGGAGCCGATCACGACCACGAGCAGGCCGGCGGTCCCGATCAGCTCGGCAGCCGCACGGCGTGACAGAGAGGTATGGGCTGTCATGGTTTCTCCCCCTGGGCAGAAGTGGCAGCGGAAAATATATTCCGCATCTTGGAATGGCGATAGAGGGTGTCCAGCCCCGGGCCACACCCGAAAATCCCTGCCGGAGGACCGCCCGAGCGGGCACGCTGGGGCCCATGGATGAAAGACGCACCGTGAAGGTGTCGAAGTACGTCTCGAAACACCTGCGGCACCAGCCGGAACGGATCGGACTGGTGCTCGATCCCCGTGGCTGGGTGGAGATCGACGATCTGCTGGGGGCCGCCGCCGCCCACGGATTCCACTTCAGCCGCGCCGAGCTCGACCACGTCGTCGCCGCCAACGACAAGCAGCGGTTCGCCGTCGACGGGACCCGGATCCGGGCGAACCAGGGGCACACCGTCGCCGTGGACCTGGAGCTTCCGGAGGCCGAACCGCCCGCGTACCTCTACCACGGCACCGTCGCCGCCGCCCTGGACGCGATCCGCGCCGAAGGCCTGCGACCGATGGCCCGCCACCACGTGCACCTGTCCCCGGACCGGGAGACCGCGACCCGCGTCGGTGCGCGCCGCGGGCGGCCCGTCGTGCTCTCCGTGGACGCCGGTGCGATGCGCGCGGCCGGGCACGTCTTCCGGATCAGCGCCAACGGGGTGTGGCTGGTGGACGCGGTGCCGCCGCAGTTCCTGCGCTTCCAGTAGCCCTTGAAGCAGCCTTTCGGCAGCCCACCCGCCGGCGCACCCGGCAGCGCTTTCGGCGGCGGTTCCAGGGGCACTCCAAGGGCGGAAATTCACGCTGAGATTGTCGGACCATCCCCCTAATGTGAGTCCCACTCCGGGATCTGTGAGGGGGGCACCTCGCGGTCACCGAACCATCCCTGCACGTACGCGAGGTGACGCCCTATGACGTCCGCACCCCACAATTTCCAGGTCGATCTGCGCGGCCTGGTGGATCTCCTCTCCCACCACCTCTACTCCAGCCCGCGCGTCTACGTCCGCGAGCTCCTGCAGAACGCCGTGGACGCGGTCACCGCCCGCCACGCCCTCCACCCTGAAGCCGAGGTCCGCATCCGGCTGTCGGCATCCGGCGGTCGCGTGACCATCGAGGACAGCGGCATCGGCCTGACCGCCGACGAGGCCCATTCCCTGCTCGCCACCATCGGCCGCAGCTCCAAGCGCGGCGGCGACGGCTCCATCGCCGAGCACGGCCTGGAGGCCACCCGCCGCGAATTCCTCGGCCAGTTCGGCATCGGACTGCTCGCGTGCTTCGTCGTGGCCCGCCAGATCCGCGTCGTCACCCGCTCCGCCCGCGACCCCGACGCCGCACCCGTCGAATGGCTCGCCACGGACGACGGCTCGTACACCGTCCGCGAACTGCCCCACGAGGCGCGCCCGGAGCCCGGTACCACCGTCGTCCTCGAAGCCCGCCCGGGCGCCGCGGAATGGACCGTCCCGGCGACGGTCGAGCAACTGGCCCGCGACTACGGCTCCCTGCTGCCCTACGCCATCACCTTCGACGACGGCGAAGGCGGCGGGCCGCGCCCCGTCACCGACCGCCCCGCCGTATGGGACCGGCCCTTCCCCACCCCCGCCGCCCGCCGCGTCGCACTCGCCGGGCACTGCGCGGAGCTCTTCGGCTTCACCCCGCTCGACAGCATCGACCTCGACCTGCCGGTCGCCGGCGTGCGCGGGGTGGCGTACGTCCTTCCCGAGCCGACCAGCCCCGCCCACCGGGCCGGACACCGCGTGCACCTCAAGGGCATGCTGCTCACCGACCGGGCCGACAACCTGCTGCCGGACTGGGCCTTCTTCGTCCGCGCCGTCCTCGACACGGACACCCTGCGGCCCACCGCCTCCCGGGAGAACCTCTACGACGACGAGACCCTGGCCGCCGTACGGGAGGCCCTCGGCACCCGCGTCCGCGGCTGGCTCGCCGAGCTCGCCGCGAGCGAACCGGAGCGCCTGGCCGCCTTCCTGCGCGTCCACCACCTCGGTGTGAAGTCCATGGCCCGGCACGACTCCGAACTGCTCGGGCTGATGCTGCCGTGGCTGCCGTTCGAGACCAGCGACGGCTCGATGAGCCTGCAGGAGTTCGCGGCCGCCCACACGGACATCCACTTCACGCGCACCGTCGAGGAGTTCCGCCAGATCGCACCGATCGCGGCGGCCCACGGGCTCGGCGTCATCAACGCCGGCTACACCTACGACGCGGACCTGCTGGCCCTGCTGCCCGCCGTACGCCCCGACCTCAAGATCACCGAGCTGGACGCCGGAGCCGTCACCGAACGGCTGGACCCGGTACCGACCGCGGCCGAGCTGGAGCTCGCCGCCTTCCTGGCCACCGCGCGCACCCGCCTGGAGCCCCAGGGCTGCGACGTGGTGCTGCGCGCCTTCCAGCCCGTCGCCGTCCCCGCGCTCTACCTCGACGACCGCCAGGCCCGCCAGGAGCGCGACCGCACCGCCGCGCTGGAGAGCGCCGACTCCCTGTGGAGCGGCATCCTCGGCGCGCTGCGGGGCTCCGCGCCGCGCGCCCGGCTGGTCCTCAACCACAACAATCCGCTGATCCGGCGGATCGCCGCCCTTCCCGACGAGGCGCTGACCGGCACCGCCGTCGAATCGCTGTACGGGCAGGCCCTGCTGATGTCGCAGCGGCCGCTGCGCCCCGCCGACTCCACCCTGCTCAACCGGGCCTTCCTCGGACTCCTGGAATGGGCGACGCACTCCACCGATGCCCGCGATGCCCAGGAGGACCAGAAGTGACGACGCTGACGCACGAGGAGATCGTGCGGGGTCTGGCGGAGAACCGCGAGGCGCCGAACGGCGCGGCGCGCAACGCGCACGCCGAGGCCCTGGCCGGTGCGGCCGAGGCGAACGGCGACCGCCCGCTGTTCCGCGAGGCCCTGGACAACCTGATCAACGCGTATCTCTACAGCTCCGAATCGTCGAAGATGCTGGTGCCCTTCGCGCGGCTGCTCCAGGAGTACGACAAGGACCCGGGCGCCTTCGGCGAATGGGACGCGCACTCGCTGTTCTGGCAGTTCAAGTGGGTGGCCTCGGCCATCTCGGACTCCCCCGGGATCCCGCTGGAGTCGGCCGTCGGCTGGCTGGACGAGATGGAGCGCCGCTACAAGATCGCGGGCTACAGCGAGCGGCCCGTGCGCGAGGCCGAGCTGTGGCTCGCCCATGCGACCGGCGACGACGAGCGCGCCGAGCGGGCCTTCCGGCGCTGGCTGGCCGCGGAGCGCGACGACATGAGCGACTGCCAGGCCTGCGAGCTCAACGGCCAGGGCCAGTACGCCGTCGTGCAGGGCGACGACGCCGAGGCGCTGGAGCTGTGGAAGCCGGTGCTCACGGGCGATCTGGTCTGCGCCGAGGAGCCGCACCGGGTCCTGGCCACCTCGCTGCTGCCGCTGCTGCGGCTCGGCCGGGCCGACGAGGCGCGCTCGAACCATGTGCGCGGCTACCGCCTGGCCCGTGGCAACGAGAGCCTGCTGCCGTCGGTCGGCAAGCACATCGAGTTCTGTGCGCTCACCGGCAACGAGTCGCGCGGACTGGAGATCCTGGCCGAGCACGCCGCCCAGGTGGCGCCGCTCGCCAATCTCGACGACCGGCTGGCCTTCCACGGCGGCATCCTCGTGCTGCTGCGGCGTCTGAAGGAGCTGGGGCACGGCCGGAGCCCGGCCGTCCCGTACGAGGGGTCCCCCCGTACGGTCTCCGAGCTGTACGAGGTGCTCCACGCGGGCAGCCTGGACATCGCCCGGCAGTTCGACGCGCGCAACGGCACGACCCGCGTCTCGGACCGCTTCCTCGCGCGGGTGGGCCAGGAGCCGCTGGTGGGCGCGCTGCCGCTCGGGGTGCGCAGTGCGGAGCTGCCCCGGACCGGCACGGCCGGTGCCGGTGCCGGTGCCGCGGCCACCGCCGGAGCCGCCTCCACCGTGGCCGCCGTGCCCGCTCCGGTGCCGGTGCCCGCCGGGTTCACCGAACTCGTGGAGCGGGCCCGCGGTGCCCGTGACGTGGGCCATCCGGGTGCGGACGCCCTGTGGGCCGAGGTGGCCGTACGGGTGGAGGCGCAGCCGGAGCCCGATCCGCTGGTCCTTGCCGACCTCGCGGACCAGCAGGCCCTGGCCGCCGCGCGGCGCGGGGACGAGGCGGCTCCGCAGCTCCTGGCCTCGGTCCGCGACGGCTACCGGGCGCTCGGCCGGGCGGAGCGCGCCGCGCTCGCCGAGCTGCGGCTGGCCAGCGTGGCCGCGCAGTCGGGGGCCGCGCCCGCGGAGATCCGGGAGCTGCTGCGGGTCGCCCTGCGGTCCGCCGAGGCACTGGACACCGCCGAACCGTTGCGGGCCCGGCGGATCGCGCTCGCGGAACTGTCGGCGATCCGCGTGGAGTCGTACCTGCGCTCGGTCGAGGCGGCCGACGCGGACGACCACCACCAGGACCATCACCACGCCGGGGAAGAGGAGCACGGGCACGGTGGGCTCGCCGCCGAGCTGACCGCCTTCATCTCCGCCTACGAGGAGGTCGCGACCGACCTGGTCGCGGACGCCGAGGAGATGCTGGGCCGGGTGGCCCTCGCCCAGGGCGACCCGGAGCGGGCCCTGCCGCTGCTGGCGACCTCCGCCGCCCGGGCGGTCGCCGCCGGCCGGCCGTGGCAGGCCGTGGACCCGCTGGTGCTGCGGGCCGGGGTGCTGATGTCGCTGGACCGGCCCGAGGAGGCGGAGGAGGCCGCGCGCTCCGGGCTGGAGCACTCAGCCGAGCTGACCGACGCCGAGGCGCAGGGCGTCGTACGGCTGACCCTCGCGGACATCCTGCTGCGCCGGGGTGGCCCGGCGCAGGAGGCCGCGGCGCTCGCACTGGCCGGATCCCACTGGTTCGACCAGGCCGGTCTCAGCGCGGACGGCGGGGCACAGGCCCGGCTGCTGCTGGCGCGGGCGTACGCGCGCGAGGACCGGTCCGCCGAGGCCGCCGAGGTCCTCCAGTCGGCCCTGCCGGATCTGCTGGAGCACGGTGAACAGCAGGCGGTGTCCGTACGGGAGTTCCTGGGCGACCTGCTGCGCCGGCTGAACGAGCCCCGGCCGGCGGCGGAGCAGTACCTGCTGGCGGCGGAGCTGACCAAGGGCTGGGAGGATCCGCGCCCGCAGGCGGGCCTCGCGCAGTCGGCCGCCGACACCCTGTCCGACGCGGGGCTGCCCGCGGAAGCGGTCGCCGCCTACGAGCGCGCCCTGGAGCTGCACCGGCTGACGGGTGAGGCCCCTGTCGCCGAGGTACGGGTGCTGCGCTCCCTGGCCTGGCTCGGGCTGCGCGAGGAGGTCGAGGCCACGACGGTCGAGCAGGCCCGGGGCCGGATGGACGAGGCCGCCGAGGTCCTGGAGGCGGCCCTGGCCGCAGATCCCGGTGCTCCTGAGCTGCGGTCCGAACTCGCGCAGACCTGGCACCAGCTGGCACAGGTGCTCGACCGGCACGTCAGCACGAACGAGGAGGCCTCGGACGACGGGACACCCGAAGACGAGGCGCCGGCTGATGCCGGCCACGCCGCGAGCCCGGTCCCGGCCGCCCGGCTGAGCCGTGCGGAGGCCGACGCGCTGCGCCTGGAGGAGATCGAGCTGTGGGACCGGGCCGCCCGGGCCTACGCCGAGCTCGGTCCCGATCATCTGCGGGACCGGTTCCAGTGCCTGAACAACGCGGCCTGGACGGAGCAGGAGCGGGGCGACGCACCGGCGGGAGCAGCGCGTGTCTCCGCGCTGATCGACGAGGTCCGGGCACGGCCCGAGGACGAGCTGCCCGACTGGCTCCTGCCGTCGGCGGAGCGCCTCCTCGAGCAGCTGGGCGGGGCGTAGCGCCTCGGTCGTCGCCGCTCCGGTCCGGAGCGGCGACGACCGGTGGATCAGCTGTCGAGCTGGGCCAGGGCCTCGGTGGCGATCTTCTCGAAGACGGCCTCGTCCGCGGCGAAGTCGGAGTCCGGGATCGGCGCGTGGATCACCAGCTCGGTGAAGCCGAGCTCGCGGTGGCGGCCGGCGAAGTCGACGAACGCGTCGACGGACTCCAGCACGGTGTTGGCCTCGGGCGTGAAGCCGGTCAGCAGGATCTTCTCCATGGGCTCGGGATCCCGCCCGATCTCCACGAACGCCTTGTCGAGCCGTTCGAGCTGGCCGCGCAGGGCCTCCCGCGACTGCTCGGGCGTGCCCTCCTCGAAGAGCTTCGGGTCACCCGTGGTCACCCAGGCCTGGCCGTGGCGGGCGGCAAGCCGCAGACCGCGCGGTCCGGTCGCGGCGACCGCGAACGGCAGCCGCGGACCCTGCACGCAGCCGGGGATGTTGCGGGCCTCCTCGGCGGAGTAGAAGGTGCCCTCGTGGCTCACCGAGCCCTCGGTCAGCAACCGGTCCAGCAGCGGCACGAACTCGGCGAAGCGGTCGGCGCGCTCCCTCGGGGACCAGGCCTCCTGGCCCAGCACGGTCGCGTCGAAGCCGTTGCCGCCGGCTCCGATACCGAGGGTGACGCGCCCGCCGGAGATGTCGTCCAGGGAGATGAGTTCCTTGGCGAGGGTCACCGGGTGCCGGAAGTTCGGCGAGGTGACGAGTGTGCCCAGGCGCAGTCGCTCGGTGGCGGTGGCCGCCGCGGTCAGGGTGGGCAGCGCACCAAACCACGGGCCGTCGCGGAAGGTCCGCCAGGACAGGTGGTCGTAGGTGTAGGCGGTGTGGAATCCGAGCTGCTCAGCCCGGAGCCACTGATCGCGGCCCCCCTCGTGCCATCGACGTACCGGAAGGATCACCGTGCTCAGACGCAGACTCATGCGTCGAGCCTACGGCGAGGCGATGTTTCACGTGAAACATCGCCTCGCGTGAAACATCGTCCGGCGCGGCAGCCGGACCCGATCATGGTCCGGCCGTCCCCGACCATGGGCGAAGATGGAGCGTGACCTCGGCTCCCCAGCGCCCGGACGGGCCCACTCCCACTCCCCGGCTCATCGCCACCGACCTTGACGGCACCCTGCTGCGCGACGACAAATCCGTGTCGCCGCGTACCGTCGCCGCGCTCGCCGCCGCCGAGGAGGCCGGGATCGAGGTCTTCTTCGTCACCGGACGCCCGGCCCGCTGGATGGACGTGGTCAGCGACCACGTCCACGGGCACGGTCTCGCGATCTGCGCCAATGGCGCGGCGGTCGTCGACCTGCACGCCGGACGGGAATTCGTCCAGGTCAGGGCCCTCCCGCGGGCGGCCGCACTCGCCGTCGTCGATGCCCTGCGGATCGCCGCACCCGGTACGTCCTTCGCGGTCGAGCTGACCACCGGCATCAACTACGAGCCGGCGTACCCGCCGTTCTTCAAGGACCCGGCCGCCAGGATCGCCACGGCCGAGGAGCTGCTGCGGGAGGACACGGCCGGGGGCGCCGCGCCCGTGCTCAAGCTGCTGGCGCACCACTCCGAGATCGCCCCGGACGAATTCCTGACGCTGGCCCGCTCCGCCGCCGACGCCTACGCGTCGATCACCCGCTCCAGCCCCACGTCCCTGCTGGAGATCAGCGGGCACGGCGTCTCCAAGGCCAGCACGCTGGCCCTGTGCTGCGCCGAGCGGGGCATTTCCCCCGCCGAGGTCGTCGCGTTCGGGGACATGCCGAACGACGTGGAGATGCTGAGCTGGGCCGGCACCTCGTACGCGATGGGCAACGCCCACCCGGATGTGATCGCGGCCGCGTCCGGCCGTACGGTCGCCAACAACGAGGACGGGGTCGCCCTTGTCATCGAGCGGATCCTGGCCGAACTCACCGCCCAGCAGCAGGCCTGAGCAGCGGCTCCGAGCGAGCGGGCCGCAGCGGCGGGCACCTCAGAGCGGGGCCTCCCACACCAGGGTGGTCCCGCCGCCGTCCTCGCCGATGCCCGGGCCGTACGAGCTCGCGCCGCCCAGCGACTCGGCCCGTCGGCGCAGGTTGCGCAGCCCGCTGCGCCGGCCCCCTTCGGGGATGCCCACCCCGTCGTCGGCCACCTCCAGCCGGACACCCGGCCGGCCGTCGGCGAGCGTGACGGTGGAGTCGATGACCACCTCGATCCGGGACGCGTCGGCATGGCGGAAGGCATTGGACAGCGCCTCGCGCAGCGCGGCGATCAGGTTCTTGCCGACCAGCTCGTCGACGACGGTGTCGATCGGGCCGAGGAAGCGGTGCACGGGCTTGAAGCCCAGGGGTACGGCGGCCATGTTGATCTCCCGCAGCACCCGGGTGCGCAACCCGGACGGGGCCTCCGCCGGACCCTGCTGGAGGGCGAAGATGGCGGTGCGGATCTCCTGGATCGTCACGTCCAGTTCGTCCACGGCCTTGCCCACGCCGTCGCGGACCTCGGGAACGATGGACCGGCGCTGGGCTCCCTCCAGCATCAACCCGGTGGCGAACAGCCGTTGGATGACCAGGTCGTGCAGGTCGCGGGCGATCCGGTCCCGGTCCTCGAACACGGCCAGCCGCTCACGGTCGCGCTGCGCCTCGGCCATCATCAGGGCGAGCGCCGCCTGCGAGGCGAACTGAGTGGCCAGGGTCCGCTCGGCCTCGCTGAACGGACGCTTGCCACGCCCCCGGGGGGTCACCAGCGCGCCCAGCACCCGCCCGCCACTGTGCAGGGGCAGCATCATGCAGGGCCCGAACTCGCTGGTCAGCTTGCCGATCATGCGGGGGTCGGACGAGGCGTCGTCCACGAAGACCGGCTCGCCGTGCAACAGGCTGTCCACCACCGGGCTCTCGGCCGGGATCACCACACCGAGCGAGGTGGCCGGGTTCTCGGCCGAGACGGCGACGATCTCCATCCCGCCCTCCTCGGCCGGCAGCAGCACGATCCCCGCGGAGGAGTCGGCCAGCCGGCGGGCCTGCTCCGCCACCACCACGAGGGCGTCGTCCGCGTCCCCGCCGGACAGGAGGGCGGTGGTGACGGCCACCGATCCGTCGATCCAGCGCTCGCGCTGCGTGGCGGCCTCGTACAGCCGGGCGTTGCCGATGGCGATGCCGGCCTCGGTGGCCAGGACCCGGACCATGTGGACGTCGTAGTCGTTGAACTCGCCGCCGCCGTTCTTCTCGGCGAGGTACAGATTCCCGAAGATCTCTCCCTGCACCCGGATCGGGACACCGAGGAAGGTCTTCATGGGCGGGTGGTGCGCCGGGAACCCCGCGGAGCGCGGATCCTTCGTCAGATCGGCCAGCAGCACGGTGTCGGAATGTGAGATCAGTGCTCCGAGCAGGCCCCGCTTCCCGTCCGGACGGTGTCCGATCTTCCGGGCCAACTCCGGGGCGATCCCGTGGGTGACGAAGTCCGAGAGCCCGCGGCCCTCCGTGTCGACGACGCCGATCGCCGCGTAGCGGGCGCCCGCGAGCTCGGCCGCGGTCTCGCAGATGCGGTCCAGCGTGGAGTGCAGCTCAAGGCCGGTCCCGACCGACCGCATCGCCTCCAGCAGTTGCGGTACCCGGGCCGTGAGCTCGGTGGACAGGCCCTGCAGGCTCCTCGTGGCCTCGGTGGCGGCCACCAGCGGGTCCGACGTCACGGGTACGAGCGGTGCGGCCGTCGAGGGATCCGGCAGCGGATCCGACGAATCCGGCGACTGTTGCGACTGCTGCGCTGACATGCTCTTGAGAGTAGTTAGTGCGCATTAGCGGGGAAAGTTGGCCAAAGTCCCGTCCGTGGCCCTTTCGCGCTCCAGCAGCCTCCGCAGCGGTCCCTCGGCCGCGGCCAGCTCCGCGTACGCGCCCCGCTGCACGACCTCGCCCTGGTCCAGCACGAGCACCTCGTCGACCGCCGCCAGGCCGGCCAGCCGGTGCGTGATCAGCACGGTGGTCCGGCCCTCGGTCGCGGCCAGCAGGTCCGTCGTCAGGGCGTCCGCCGTGGCCAGGTCCAGGTGCTCGGCCGGCTCGTCCAGGACCAGTACGGGGAAGTCCGCGAGCAGCGCCCGGGCCAGGGCCAGGCGCTGGCGCTGACCGCCCGAGATCCGCTCGCCGTGCTCGCCGACCAGGGTGTCCAGGCCGTCCGGAAGTCCGTCGGCCCACTCCAGCAGCCGGGCCGCGGCCAGCGCGTCCCGCAGCTGCTCCTCGCTCGCCCCGGTCCGGGCCAGGCGCAGGTTCTCCCGCACCGAGCTGTCAAAGATGTGCGCGTCCTGGGCGCACAGGCCCACTAGTGCGCGGACGTCGTCGCCGTCGAGGGTGCGCGCTTCGGTCCCGCCCAGGGTGTAGGCGCCCTCGCGCGGATCCAGGAAGCGGAGCATGACCTGGGCCAGCGTGGTCTTGCCGGATCCCGAGGGGCCGACGACGGCGATGCGGCGGCCGGCCTCCAGGGTCAGGTCCAGCCCGTGCAGGGCGTCACGGTCCTGGCCGGGGTGGCGGGCGGCCAGCCCCGTCAGCCGCAGCGGGAAGGGCGAGGCCGGCGCGGCGGCGGGCTGCTCCGGCTCGGCGACCGGGACCGGCGCGTCGATGACCTCGTAGACCCGCTCGGCGCTGCGGCGCACCCGCTGGCGGTACTGGACGGCGAGCGGAAGTCCGTTCACCGCCTCGAAGGCGGCGAGGGGCGTGAGGACCGCGACGGCCATGGCCACCCCGGACAGTCGTCCGTCGTGGACGGCGTTCGCGGCGACGGCCGCGGCGGCCACCACGGTGAGCCCGCACACGAGGGCGGACAGCCCGCCGCCCAGCCCGCTCGCGGCGGCGCCCCGCGCGGCGATGCGGGTCAGCAGGCCGTCGCTCTCACGCACCCGGCCCTTGCGGTCCTCCAGCGCACCGGCCACGGTCAGCTCCGCGGTGCCGGTGAGGAGGTCGGCCACCCGGGTGGCGAGCTCGCCCCGGGCGGGCGCGAGCCTGCGCTCCGCCCGGCGGGCGCAGGCCCCGCTGACCAGCGGCACCCCGATACCGGCGGCGAGCAGCCCGGTGGCGAGCACGGCTCCGGCCTCGGGAAGCAGCCAGGTGGTGAAGGCGACCGAGCCGGTTGCGACGAGCACCGCGGTGCCGACCGGCAGCAGCCAGCGCAGCCAGTAGTCCTGGAGGGCGTCGGCGTCGGCCACCAGTCGGGCCAGCAGGTCCCCCCGCCGGTGCTCGCGCAGCCCGGCGGGTGCGATGCGCTCCAGCCGCCGGTAGACGGAGACCCGCAGATCGGCGAGCATCCGCAGCACCGCGTCGTGGGAGACGAGGCGTTCCGCGTAGCGGAAGACGGCGCGGCCCATCCCGAAGGCCCGGGTGGCCGTGACGGCCACCATCAGGTAGAGCACGGGCGGCTGTTCGGAGGCCCGTGAGATCAGCCAGCCGGACACGGCCATCAGGCCGACGCTACATCCGACGGCCAGCGCTCCGAGCAGCAGCCCGAGCCTGAACCGTCCCTGCCAGGCCTTGGCCACCGCCCGCACCCGGCGCAGCGGGTCCGCTCCGCGCACGTCGGTCCCGCCGCCGGCCCGCACCGGCTCGGGCGCGGCGCCGAGGATCCACTCCCCGGCGTCCGGGCCGCGGTCGCCGGGGGACTCGGAGGCCCCGTCACGGGAAGCGCCCAGGCGGGGGAGCGGCCCGTCAAGGTCCGGCCCCTCGGGAAGGGCACCATCGAGGCGAGGCCCCTGGGCAGGGGTCCCCTCAAGGTGGCGCCCGTCGGCGAGGAGCTCGGCGGGCCCGCCCGCCGACATCGGGACCACCCGGTCCGCGACCGCCAGCAGGGCCGGCCGGTGCACGACCAGCAGTACGGTCCGCCCGGCGGACAGCCGCCGGACCGCGTCCACGATCCCCGCCTCGGTCTCCCCGTCCAGGGCCGCCGTCGGCTCGTCCAGGAGCAGCACGGGCCGGTCCGCCAGGAAGGCGCGTGCCAGGGCCAGCCGCTGCCGCTGCCCGGCGGACAGTCCCACGCCGCCCTCGCCCAGCAAGGTCTGCGCCCCGCGCGGCAGCGCGTTCACGAACTCCCGGGCCCCGGCGTCCTTCAGGGCCTCGGCCACCTCGCTGTCGGAGGCCCCGGCGCGGGCCAGCCGTACGTTCTCGGCGATCGTGCCGGCGAACAGGTGCGGCCGCTGCGGCACCCACGCGACCTGCTGGTGCCAGTGCGCCGGAGACAACTCGGCCAGGTCCACACCGGCGATCCGTACCCGCCCCGCGGTGGGCGTCACGAACCCCAGCAGCACCTGGAGCAGGGTGGACTTGCCCGCGCCGCTCGGACCGGTGAGGGCCACGCACTCGCCCGGCGCGACGGTCAGCGAGACCGGCCCGGGAGAGTCCTCGCCCCGGCCCTCGTAGCGGACGGCGACCCCGTCGATCTCGATCCGCAGGGGGGCTCCGGCGGGCAGCTCGGCCGTCCCGGCCGGACCGGTGGCGGGGGTCTCCAGGATCTCGAAGATCTCCTCCGCGGCCGCGAGTCCTTCCGCGGCCGCGTGGTACTGCGCTCCCACCTGCCGCAGCGGCAGGTACGCCTCGGGCGCCAGGATCAGGATGACCAGGCCGGTGTAGAGGTCCAGTTCACCGTGGACCAGTCGCATGCCGATGGTCACGGCGACCAGGGCCACCGACAGGGTCGCCAGCAGTTCCAGCGCGAAGGAGGAGAGGAAGGCGATGCGCAGGGTCCGCATCGTCGCGCGCCGGTAGTCGTCGGTGATCTTGCGGATCGACTCGGCCTGCGCCTTGGCCCGGCCGAAGACCTTGAGCGTGGGAAGGCCGGCCACCACGTCGAGGAAGTGCCCCGACAGCCGGGACAGCAGCCGCCACTGGCGGTCCATCCGGGACTGGGTGGCCATGCCGATGAGCACCATGAACACGGGGATCAGGGGCAGCGTGACCACGATGATGGCCGCCGACACCCAGTCCTCGGTGACGATGCGGGCGAGGACCGCCACCGGCACGACGACCGCGAGCCCCAGCTGGGGCAGGTAGCGGGAGAAGTAGTCGTCGAGCGCGTCCACGCCCCGGGTGGCCAGCGACACCAGCGAACCGGTCTTCTGCCCGGTGAGCCCGCCGGGGCCGAGGTCCGCGGCCCGGTCCAGCAGCCGGCCCCGCAGTTCCGATTTGACCGCCGCACTGGCGCGGTGCGCGGCCAGCTCCGTCAGCCAGGCGATCAGGCCGCGCCCGAGCGCCACCGCCGCGAGCAGCAGCAGTGGCGTGCGGAGCGCTTCGCCGCCCAGGCCCTTCTCGAAGGCCCCGACCACGATCTCGGCGATCAGCATCGCCTGACCGACGACCAGCCCCGCCCCGACGAGCCCCAGGGCCACGACCGCGCCCAGGAAGAGGCGGGTGGAGCGGGCGTACCGAAGCAGGCGCGGGTCGATCGGTTTCACGTGAAACATCCCCCAGGGGAGGGTCGGACGGGCGGGGTGGCGCGGGAACTCAGTGCACGTCGACGATGTGCTGCGTACCGATCCGCTTGCGGAACACCCAGTACGTCCAGCCCTGGTAGAGCAGGACGAGCGGGGTGGCCACGGCCGCGCACCAGGTCATGATCTTCAAGGTGTACGGGCTGGACGAGGCGTTGGTGACCGTGAGGTTCCAGGCGTCGTTCAGCGAGGACGGCATGACGTTGGGGAAGAGCGTCAGGAAGAGCATCGCGACGGCCGCCGCGATGGTGACCCCGGACAGTGCGAACGACCAGCCCTCGCGGCCCTTCAGGTTGGTGCCGAGCGCCCCGAGCAGGGCCAGCACGGCGACGGCCATCGCGATCAGGCTCTTGCCGTCGCCGCGGGAGACCTGGGTCCAGATCAGGAAGACCAGGGCCAGCACGGCGGTGACGACGCCCAGCCCGGTCGCCAGCTTCCGCGAGCGGTCCCGGATGTCACCGACCGTCTTGAGCGAGGTGAAGACCGCGCCGTGGAAGGTGAAGAGGGTGAGGGTGACCAGTCCGCCCAGGATCGAGTAGACGTTGAGCAGGTCGAAGAGGCTGCCGACGTACTCCATGTTCTCGTCGATCTTCACACCGCGGACGATGTTGGCGAAGGCCACGCCCCACAGGAAGGCGGGGATCAGCGAGGTCCAGAAGATCGCGTGTTCCCAGTTGGTCTGCCACCGGTCCTCGGGGCGCTTGTGCCGGTACTCGAAGGCGACGCCGCGGATGATGAGGCAGACCAGGATGAGCAGCAGCGGCAGGTAGAAGCCGGAGAAGAGGGTGGCGTACCACTCGGGGAAGGCGGCGAAGGTCGCACCGCCCGCCGTGAGCAGCCAGACCTCGTTGCCGTCCCACACGGGCCCGATGGTGTTGATCAGGACCCGCTTCTCCGTACGGTCGCGGGCGAGCAGCTTGGTCAGTACGCCGACTCCGAAGTCGAAGCCCTCCAGGAAGAAGTAGCCGGTCCACAGGACGGCGATGAGTACGAACCAGACGTCGTGGAGTTGCATGGTGCGGTCTCCTCAGCCTCAGTACGAGAAGGCCATCGGCCGGTCGGGGTTCTTGTCGTCCCCGCCGATCTTGGTGGGCGGGTTGAGATCGGCCTCGGTGAGCTCGGGCGGTCCGGCCTTGACGTACTTGACGAGGAGCTTGACCTCGATGACGGCGAGCACCGCGTAGAGGAGGGTGAAGCCGATCATCGAGGTGAGCACCTCGGCCTGGGAGACGGTCGGCGAGACCGCGTCCCGGGTGCGCAGGACTCCGTAGACCACCCAGGGCTGGCGGCCCATCTCGGTGAAGATCCAGCCCCACGAGCTGGCGATCAGCGGGAAGCCCATCGTCCAGAGCGCGACGATCCAGTACAGGTTGGCGAACTTCGGGCTCAGCGCCTTCTTGAAGAGGACCAGGTTCGGGACCTCGTCCTCACCGGTCCGCAGACCCGGCGGCAGCATGAACTTCTTGCGGGTCAGCCACAGGCCCAGCACGCCGATGCCGAGCGAGGCCATGCCGAAGCCGATCATCCAGCGGAAGCCCCAGTAGGCGACCGGGATGTTGGGCCGGTAGTCGCCGGGGCCGAACTTCTCCTGCTCCGCCTTGTTGACGTCGTTGATGCCCGGGACGAACGAGGTGAAGTCGTCGTTGGCCAGGAAGGACAGCAGGCCGGGAATCTCTATCGCGACCTTGTTGTGGCCCTTCTCGACGTCGCCGTAGGCGAAGACCGAGAAGGGAGCCGGCGCCTCGCCGTCCCAGAGCGCCTCGGCGGCGGCCATCTTCATGGGCTGCTGCTTGAACATCACCTTGCCGAGCAGGTCACCGCTGAGGGCCGTGCCCATGCCGGCGATGATCATGACGACCAGGCCGAGCCGCAGCGAGCTCCGCATCACGGGGATGTGCCTCTTGCGCGCCAGGTGGAAGGCGGCGATGCCGGTCATGAACGCACCGCCCACCAGGAAGGCGGCCGTGATGGTGTGGAAGAACTGGGTGAGGGCGGTGTTCTGGGTGAGCACGAGCCAGAAGTCGGTGAGCTCGGCCCGGCCCCGCTCCTCGTTGATGCGGTAGCCGACCGGGTGCTGCATCCAGGAATTCGCCGCGAGGATGAAGTACGCGGACAGGACGGTGCCGATGGACACCATCCAGATGCAGGCCAGGTGGATCTTCTTGGGCAGCTTGTCCCAGCCGAAGATCCACAGACCGATGAAGGTCGACTCGAAGAAGAAGGCGATCAGCGCCTCGAAGGCCAGGGGGGCTCCGAAGATGTCGCCGACGAAGCGCGAGTAGTCGGACCAGTTCATGCCGAACTGGAACTCCTGGACGATGCCGGTGACGACGCCCATCGCGATGTTGATCAGGAAGAGCTTTCCCCAGAACTTCGTGGCCCTGAGGTACTTCTCCTTCTCGGTGCGCACCCATGCGGTCTGCAGGCCGGCCGTGAGCGCGGCGAGCGAGATCGTCAGGGGCACGAAGAGGAAGTGATAGACGGTGGTGATGCCGAACTGCCATCGCGCCAGAGTCTCCGGCGCCAAAGCTAGGTCCACGTCCTCGTCTCCTTCGCGTCGCCGTGGTCACGCGGCAGTCTGCCTGTTGTGTCCCACTCAATCCGGGAGGAATTGGGACACGCTTGTGAACGCGTTCACATTCACAAGCATTATGTCGTACCGCTCTCCACAGCCTTCGGGCGGGGTACCCCTCTAGCCAATCCATTCAACAGATTGTTGAATGCGGCTCATGCAGATACGGATTTCCTGGCCCGCGGGCCAGCTCACCGCGACCCTCGACGAGACCCCGACCAGCAAGGCACTGGCCGGGGCCCTTCCGATCTCCGCCTCCGCCAACACCTGGGGCGAGGAGGTCTACTTCGACACCGGCGTCTCCGTGGCCCTGGAACACGACGCCCGGCAGGTCGTCGAGCCGGGCACGGTCGCGTTCTGGACCGAGGGCGACGCGCTCGCGCTGCCCTACGGCCCCACGCCCATCTCACGCGGAGGCGAGAGCCGCCTGGCGAGCCCGTGCAACGTGCTCGGCTCGTTCGACGGCGACCCCCGCCTGCTCTCCACCGTCCGCGACGGCGATCCCATCCGCGTGGAACTGGCCTGACCGGCCCCCACCGGGTCCGGCCGCCAGGACAACCACGGCCGCCTACAGCTCCTTGAAGAACGCCTCCGCCGTGTGCAGGAAGAGGTCGTTCGCCTCGGTCTCACCGATCGTGACCCGCAGGCCCTCGCCCGCGAAGGGCCGGACCACCACACCGGCCTTCTCGCAGGCCGCCGCGAACTCGGCGGTCCGCTCCCCCAGCCGCATCCACACGAAGTTCGCCTGGGTGTCCGGCACGGACCAGCCCTGGGCGAGCAGCGTCTCGTGCACCCGCGCACGCTCGCCCACCAGCGCCCCGACGCGGCCCATCAGCTCGTCCTCGGCGCGCAGCGAGGCCACCGCCGCGTCCTGCGCGAGCTGGCTGACGCCGAACGGCATGGCCGTCTTGCGCAGCGCCGCGGCCACCGGCTCGTGCGCGATGGCGAAGCCGACCCGCAGGCCGGCCAGGCCGTACGCCTTGGAGAACGTACGCAGCACGGCCACGTTCGGGCGGTCGCGGTAGAGCTCGACGCCGTCCGGGACGTCCGTGTCGCGCACGAACTCGCGGTACGCCTCGTCGAGGACCACCAGGACGTCCGAGGGCACCCGGTCCAGGAAGCGCTCCAGCTCGGCACGGCGCACGGCGGTGCCGGTGGGGTTGTTCGGGTTGCAGACGAAGATCAGCCGGGTCCGGTCGGTGATCGCCGCCGCCATGGCCTCCAGGTCGTGCACGTCCCCGTCGGTCAGCGGGACCTGCACCGAGGTCGCACCCGAGATCTGGGTGAGGATCGGGTACGCCTCGAAGGAGCGCCAGGCGTAGATCACCTCGTCGCCCGGGCCGGCCGCCGCCTGGATCAGCGACTGGGCCACGCCGACCGAGCCGGTGCCCGTGGCGATGTGCTCGACCGGCACGCCGAAGCGCTCGGCGAGCTCGTTCACGAGACCGGTGCAGGCCATGTCCGGGTACCGGTTGAAGCTGCCGGCCGCCGAGACCGCGGTCTCCAGCACGCCCGGCAGCGGCGGGTACGGGTTCTCGTTCGACGACAGCTTGTACGCGACGGGCCCTCCCGCGGCAGCCGGCTTCCCGGGCTTGTACGTCGGAATGCCGTCCAGCTCGGCGCGCAGCTTCGGGCTCTTCTCGCTCACCGCAGGTCCTCCTCGACCGTCCCGTCCGACGTCGCCGTCGACTCAATACTGCTCACCTTATGAGGATTCCGCCGTTCCGAGAATGGGGGCGCCAGGAATGTGGGGGAGCGCGCGCATATATGCGCGCGCCGGTGGCCTGCGCCGTGGCGCGCGTCCCTCGTGCAGGTGAGTTGAGACCGTCCCGAGACCACACCGTTTTGGCATGCTCGGACCCGCCGACAAGCTCCACCCTCACTCTCAGCGACCAAATACCTTCATTTCCAAGGTCATTGGGGGTGGCGAACCATGCAGAATCGTGCCTGTCAACGGGTGCATATGCACCCGGACCACCCACCCCACCGAGCCCTACTATCGGCTCGCCATGACAGCAGCAGGGAAGCATCAGGTGAGCCGGACCGAGACCACCCGGCGGGCCGCCGGCCGACAGGGCCGGGCCGGCATCAGGGACGTGGCCGCCGCAGCGGGCGTCTCCATCACAACCGTCTCCGACGCGCTCAATGGCAAGGGGCGGCTGCCGGACGCCACCCGCCGCCACGTTCGCGAGGTCGCCGACCGGCTGGGCTACCGCCCGTCGGCCGCCGCCCGCACCCTCCGTACCGGCAAGTCGGGCCTCATCGGCCTGACCGTGACGACGTACGGGGATGAACCTTTCACCTTCACCGAATTCGCCTACTTCGCCGAGATGGCCAGGGCCGCCACCTCCGCCGCGCTCGCGCGCGGCTACGCCCTCGTCATCCTCCCCGCCACCTCCCGCCACGACGTGTGGTCCAACGTCGCCCTCGACGGCACCGTCGTCATCGACCCCTCCGACCACGATCCCGTGGTCACCGAACTGGTCCGCCAGGGCCTGCCCGTGGTCTCCGACGGCCGCCCCGCAGGCTCCCTCCCCGTCACCGCCTGGGTCGACAACGACCACGAGGCCGCCGTACTCGGCCTGCTCGACCACCTCGCCGCCGCCGGCGCCCGCCGGATCGGGCTGCTGACCGGCACCACCACCGACACCTACACCCGGCTCTCCACCACCGCCTACCTCAACTGGTGCGAGCGCGTCGGCCAGGACCCCGTCTACGAGTCCTACCCCGCCCACGACCCGTGCGCGGGCGCCGTCGCCGCCGACCGGCTCCTCGCCCGACCCGACCGGCCCGACGCCGTCTACGGGCTCTTCGACCCCAACGGCACCGACCTGCTCGCCGCCGCCCGGCGCTACGGCCTGCGCGTCCCCGAGGACCTGCTGCTCGTGTGCTGCAGCGAGTCCACCGTCTACGCCAACACCGAACCGCCCATCACCACGCTCTCCCTCAAACCGCGCCGCATCGGCACCGCCGTCGTGCAGCTGCTCATCGACGCGATCGAGGGAGTGGACACCGGGCGACCCGTCGAACAGGTCGTCCCGACCGAGCTCATCATCCGTACCTCGTCGCAGCGCAGGCAGCCGCGTACGACCGTCAGCCCACCCCGTTCTCCGGCCAAGGACTGACCGCCAGACCGTCCGGTCGGGCTGCCGACGACCCGGCCGAGCATTTCAGCAACACCGATATCGGTATAAAACGGTAGGAACGATCGGCTCCGCAAAGGATTCACCACCCCTGGTGCGTCACAGAGCGCGAGCCGCATTCCTATGATGGGCGCACGACATCACGGACCCTCCTCCACGGAGGTCAGGAGGGTCCGCAGGTGTACGGCAGCGCGACGGTGGTGGAGGGGTCGATGACTCAGGGGGCCGGTCAGGGACCCGCGATGCGGACGGACACGCTGCGGGACTTCCGGGTTCCAGTCACCGAACCCGCCGCCTACGCCGTATCCGCCGGGAATCACGGCGACGCTCCGGTGTACGGCGAGTACCCGGCGTACTACGACGACGGCACGCCGGCCGTGCCGCCGCAGCCCGGCTACGCGCCGGCGCCGACCGCGCCGCCCGCCGCACCGCTCGCCACGCCGCCCGCCGCACCGCCGGCCTCGCACCCCGGGCACGCGACGGGCCAGGGCCCCGAGGACGACGACTTCGAGGGCTACACCCCGACCCACCGCGACCTGCCGATCATCGGCCGCGGCGCCCTCGGCGGTCCCGGCGACACCGTCCAGGTCCAGTACGTCCCGGAGGAGGCCGCGGCCGACGGCCCGGGCCCGCTCTACGTCGTCGGCGACGTCCACGGCTATCTCGACGAGCTCGTCACCGAACTCCACGCCCAGGGCCTCATCGACGCGGAACGCCGCTGGTCCGCCGGCAACGCCCGGCTGTGGTTCCTCGGCGACTTCACCGACCGCGGCCCCGACGGCATCGGCGTCATCGACCTCGTGATGCGGCTGTCCGCCGAGGCCGCCGCCGCCGGCGGCTACTGCAAGGCCCTGATGGGCAACCACGAGCTGCTGCTCATCGGCGCCAAGCGGTTCGGCGACACCCCCGTGGTCTCCGGCGCCGGCACCGCCACCTTCCAGGCCGCCTGGCTCCTCAACGGCGGCCAGCGCTCCGACATGGAGCGCCTGCAGGACGTACACCTGCAGTGGATGTCGCGGCTGGACGCGGCCGTCCTGGAGGAGGGCCACCTGCTGCTGCACTCCGACACCACGGCCTACCTCGACTACGGCGACTCCATCGAGGACGTCAACGACACCATCCACGAGCTCCTCAACCGGGGCGACGCCGACATCACTTGGGACCTCTTCCGCAAGTTCACCAAGCGGTTCGCCTTCCGCGACGAGGGGACCGGCCCGCAGGCCGTACGCGAACTGCTCGGCACCTACGGCGGCAGCCGCGTCGTGCACGGGCACAGCCCCATCCCGTACCTGCTCGGCGAGGTGGGCACCGAGGACGGGGACGAGACGCGCGGCCCGGAGGCCGTGGACGGCCCGCACGTGTACGCGGAAGGGCTCGCCATCGCGATGGACGGCGGGGTGACGATGGCGGGCAAACTGCTTGTCGTACAACTCCCTCTGAGCGACTGAGAGCTTACCCATAGGGGTATTTCCCGAAAGCCCCTGTCACGGCGTGGTGCGGGCGCTCTACCATCGCTCTATCCGTAGCAGGCTCTCCTCCGTTTGTGCCGGCGCCCCGTTCTACGCGGGGATACCGGCTTCTACGGAGCATCGGGGGATGCACATGACCAGCGCTCCGCACCTGCTGACCGAAGACCGACCGGAGTTCGACCGCCTCCTCGACGAGGCGCTGCGCACCGCGAACGAACGGCCCGAGCTCGCCACCCTCGGCGAACGGCTGAACGCCGAACAGCTGCGCACCATGGCCCAGGGGGCCAGCGCACTGCTGGCGGCGGCCGCCGCGGCCGAGTACGGCCACTACGTGAAGGTCCGCGAGGAACGACGCGACGAGGTGCTGTCCACACCCGGCGCAGCGGGGGACGAGGACAACGGACAGGGCATGGGCGGCGGCGCGGGCGTCGGCGCCGTGGTCGCGGTCCTCGCGCCCGTCCTGGCGGGCACGGCCATGCTGATATTCCTGCTCGTGGGCTACATCCTGAAGCTGATCGAGCCCGAACCCGCCTTCGCCGAGACGATGCTGACGGCGGGCTGGCTGTTCGGCGGGCTCACCGTGGCGGCGCTGCTGTTCGCGGTGATCGGGCTGCTGGTGACGGCCGTCCGCAACAGCGCGACCGAAGTGGTGGCGGACGAGACCGAGGCCGTACCCGACGAGGTGGCGCGGGCCCGCGAGGCCTGGCGGCACGCCCTGCTGGAGCGGGGGATCATGCCGTTCCTGCGGGACGCGCTGGCCGATCCGAGCGCGGGGCCGGGCTTCCCGACCCCCAGAACGCCGGCGGCCGGGCGCATCCCCAACCTGGGATACAGCCGGCCCGACTTCACCAGTCCCGGCTCCCCCTCGGAGGGACCCCGCCCCGGCTACACGCCCCCGGACTTCACCAGCCCGGACTTCGGCGGCCCGGAGCACCGGCCGGAGTAGCCTCCGGCCGGCTGTCGCCGTGCGAAGAAGTCAACTTGTCGAACTGAAGCGGCACCCCCCATGGCCGTTCGAGCTTCCTTGCAGGGCATGACCCGGATCCCTACCGTCGGCTCGTGAAAGCAAAAGTCTGCCTGAACATGATCGTCAAGAACGAGGCTCCGGTGATCCGGAGGTGCCTCGAATCGGTGCGTCCGCTGATCGACACGTGGGTGATCGTGGACACCGGCTCGACCGACGGCACCCAGGACGTCATCCGGGAATTCCTCGGCGATCTGCCCGGCGTCCTGCACGAGCGGCCCTGGCGGGGATTCGACGGCAGCCGCGGCGAGGCGATCGAGCTCGCCCGCTCCTGTGCGGACTACCTGCTGTTCATCGACGCCGACGACGTGATGCGGGTCCGGCCCGGGTTCCGGATGCCGGACCTCACCCTCGACGCGTACCGCCTCGCCGTGCACCACGAGCCCGTCGTCCACTGGCGGCCCGCCCTCGTCTCCACCCGATTGCCGTGGACATACGTCGGCGTACTCCACGAGTACCTCGATTGCGAAGCCCGGTACAGCCAGGGAGTGCTCGACGGCCTCGACATCCTCGTCGTCGGCGGCGGGGCGCGCCTGCGGGAAGGCGGCGAGCGGGAGAAGTACCTGCACGACGCGGGGATCCTCGAACAAGGGCTGGCCGAGGAACCGGACAATGCCCGCTACGCGTTCTATCTGGCGCAGAGCTGGCGCGACGCGGGAGAAGCGGAGAAGTCCCTCGCCGCCTACGACCTCCGCGCGGGCATGGCCGGATTCGCCGAGGAAGCCTTCTGCGCCCGGCTCTACGCGGCGCGGCTCGCGGCCCGCCTCGGGAGACCTGCGGCCGAGGTGACGGACCGCTACCTGCGCGCCCACGAGAGCCGGCCCTCGCGGGCCGAGCCGCTCGGCGATCTGGCCCGCATCTGCCGCAACGACGGCCGCTGGCCCCTGGCGTACATGTTCGCCCGGCAGGCCGTACGGATCCCCCGCCCCGACGACGTCCTGTTCGTCGAGTTCGACTGGCACGAGTGGCGCGCCCTCGACGAACTCGCCGTGGCCGCCTACTGGGTCGG
This sequence comes from Streptomyces sp. NPDC001513, assembly GCF_042894695.1. Classification (NCBI taxonomy): domain Bacteria; kingdom Bacillati; phylum Actinomycetota; class Actinomycetes; order Kitasatosporales; family Streptomycetaceae; genus Streptomyces; species Streptomyces sp. NPDC001513. The sequence goes on along the minus strand of NZ_JBIAVU010000011.1, from coordinate 142,352 downwards.
CGAGTACCAGGAGTCGCTGGACTGCTGCGAACGGCTCCTCGCGGGCGACGCCCTCCCCGACGAGCACCGGGACCGGGTCCTCGCCAACCTCGGTTTCGCCCGGCGCAAGGTGGACCCGTACCTCGTGGTCGCCTGAAACGGCAGGCGCCGCCCCGGCCCGACAGGCCTTGGAGCGGCGCCCTCCGGTCGTACGTCGCGTCAGTCGGCCAGCGGCAGGTAGACGCGGTTGCCCGAGGCCGCGAACTCGGCGGACTTCTCCGCCATGCCCGCCTGGATCTCGTCGGCCTTCAGGTCACCGCCGTGCTCGCGGCGGATGTCCTGCGAGATCTTCATCGAGCAGAACTTCGGACCGCACATGGAGCAGAAGTGCGCGGTCTTGGCCGGCTCGGCGGGCAGCGTCTCGTCGTGGAACTCACGGGCCGTGACCGGGTCGAGGGCCAGGTTGAACTGGTCCTCCCAGCGGAACTCGAACCGCGCGTCCGACAGCGCGTCGTCCCACTCCTGGGCGCCGGGGTGCCCCTTGGCCAGGTCGGCGGCGTGCGCCGCGATCTTGTACGTGATGACGCCGGTCTTCACGTCGTCGCGGTTGGGCAGGCCCAGGTGCTCCTTGGGCGTGACGTAGCAGAGCATCGCGGTGCCCCACCAGGCGATCATCGCGGCGCCGATGCCCGAGGTGATGTGGTCGTACGCGGGAGCGACGTCCGTGGTCAGCGGGCCGAGCGTGTAGAACGGCGCCTCCTCGCAGATCTCCTGCTGGAGGTCGATGTTCTCCTTGATCTTGTGCATCGGGACGTGGCCCGGGCCCTCGATCATCGTCTGGACGTTGTGCCGCTTGGCGATCGTGTTGAGCTCGCCCAGCGTCTTCAGCTCGGCGAACTGGGCCGCGTCGTTGGCGTCCGCGATGGAGCCGGGGCGCAGGCCGTCGCCCAGCGAGTACGTGACGTCGTACGTCGCGAGGATCTCGCAGAGCTCCTCGAAGTTCGTGTAGAGGAAGTTCTCCTTGTGGTGCGCGAGGCACCACGCGGCCATGATCGAGCCGCCGCGCGAGACGATGCCGGTCTTGCGGCGGGCGGTCAGCGGCACGTAGGGCAGCAGCACGCCGGCGTGGACCGTCATGTAGTCGACGCCCTGCTCGGCCTGCTCGATGACCGTGTCCTTGTAGATCTCCCAGGTCAGGTCCTCGGCGCGGCCGTCGACCTTCTCCAGCGCCTGGTAGAGCGGCACGGTGCCGATCGGGACGGGGGAGTTGCGCAGCACCCACTCGCGGGTGGTGTGGATGTTGCGGCCCGTCGAGAGGTCCATGACCGTGTCGGCGCCCCACTTGGTCGCCCAGGTCATCTTGTCGACCTCCTCCTCGATGGAGGAGGTGACCGCGGAGTTGCCGATGTTGGCGTTGACCTTCACCAGGAACCGCTTGCCGATGATCATCGGCTCGATCTCGGGGTGGTTCACGTTCGCGGGAAGCACCGCGCGACCTGCGGCGATCTCCTCGCGGACGACCTCGGGGGAGACGTTCTCGCGGATCGCGACGTACTCCATCTCCGGGGTGATCTCGCCCCGGCGGGCGTACGCGAGCTGCGTGACGGCGGCGCCGCCACGGCCCCGGCGGGGCTGGCGCGGGCGGCCCGGGAAGACCGCGTCGAGGTTCTTGAGGCCACCGCGCGGCGAGGTGTGCTTGATGCCGTCGTCCTCGGGGCGCACGGGACGGCCCGCGTACTCCTCGGTGTCGCCGCGGCCGATGATCCAGTTCTCGCGCAGCGGGGCGAGGCCCCGGCGGACGTCGGTCTCGATCTGCGGGTCGGTGTACGGACCGGACGTGTCGTAGAGCGTCACGTCCTTGCCGTTGGTGAGGTGGACCTGGCGGACCGGCACCCGGATGTCGGGGCGGGAGCCCGCGACGTAGCCCTTGTGCCAGCCGGGCTGGCGCTCGGTCTGGCCGTCGGCGTCCTGGCTGACGGCAGGCGTGCGTGCGTCCTGAATGGTCATGAGACCTATCTCCCTACGCCGGCATTACCCGGTAACAGGTTCGGCGGTCGACGCAGCCTCCTCCCGTACGCATCCGTGATGCGCGTACGGTGATCAGCGTCCTCTCAGCCCGGTGCTCCGAGCTCCCGCGTTGTGCAAAGGTGCCCCCACGCTAGCGTCATCCATGGCGTGCTGAACAGTGGGCCCCCTCATCTCTTGCGATGATCTGCTGGTGACGCCCTCGCCGCAGCCCCCCACCGAGCCCACAGAGCCCCACGGCCACAACGGCCACGAGCACCACGGCTCCGGGCACTCCGCAGAGCACTCGTCCGGGCCGTCCGCCGGTCACTCCGGCGGTCACTCCGGCGGCCATGCCCACAGCCACGGCCACGGTCCGGCGGCCCCCGTCTCGAAGCACCTGCGCAAGGTCATCGCGGCCGTACTGATCCCCTTCGCCACCGCCGTCTTCATCGGCATGGTGGTGCTCTGGCCGGGCGGCGCCCCCTCCCACGAGCGCACGGGGGTGGGCTTCGACCGCCAGACCCAGCAGGGCAAGGTCGTCTCCCTCGAACAGGTCGACTGCAAGTCCGTGAACGCCGCGCAGGTACCGCCGACCGCCGACCCCACCACGCCCGAGGGCCGCGAGGCCCAGGCGGCGCAGACCGGCGAGTGCAAGAAGGCCACCATCGAGGTCGGCACCGGCCCGGACAAGGGCCGCACCTTCGTGGAGATCGTCCAGCCGGGTGCGCCACGGCAGTTGACGGACGGCCAGGAGGTGGTCGTGGCGTACGCGCCGGACGCGCCCCAGGACCTCCAATACTCCGTGATCGACGTGAACCGCAAGATCCCCCTGGCGGTGCTGGCCGGCATCTTCGCGGTTTCGGTCGTCCTCGTCGGGCGGATGCGCGGCCTGTTCGCCCTGATCGCGCTGATCGTCAGCTTCGGCGTGCTGACCCTCTTCATCCTCCCGGCCATCCTGCAGGGTTCGAACCCGCTCGTGGTCGCGGTGATCGGGGCGAGCGCCATCATGCTGATCGCGCTCTACATGTGCCACGGCCTGACCGCCCGCACCTCGGTCGCCGTCCTCGGCACCCTCGCCTCGCTGCTGCTGATCGGCCTGCTGGGCTCGGTGTTCATCGACTGGGCGTCCCTCACCGGCAACACGGACGACAACACCGGGCTGATCCACGGGCTCTACCCGGACATCGACATGAGCGGTCTGCTGCTCGCAAGCGTGATCATCGGATCGCTGGGCGTGCTCGACGATGTGACGGTCACCCAGACCTCGGCGGTCTGGGAACTGCACGCGGCGGACCCCTCGATGGGGCCGCGCGGCCTGTACCGGGCGGCGATCCGGATCGGCCGCGACCACATCGCCTCGGTGGTCAACACCCTGGTGCTGGCCTACGCGGGTGCCGCGCTGCCGCTGCTCCTGCTGTTCTCCATCGCGAACAGCAGCATGGGGTCGGTGGCGAACAGCGAGCTGGTCGCGGTGGAGATCGTACGGACCCTCGTGGGCTCGATCGGACTGGTGGCCTCGGTCCCCGTGACGACGGCGCTGGCCTCGCTGGTGGTTTCCGCCGACCGGCCGGGATCCCCGGACGTCGCGCCGGCCTCGGGACCGGTCCGCGGCGGCCGGGGCCGGCGGCGCAAGCGCTGAGGGTCGGGCGTCAGCCGGCGTTCTGCTCGTTCTGCTTCGACTCGGCCAGGATCTTGCCGAGCGCCTCGTCGAGGTTCTCCTCGAAGTCGCCCAGGTTGCGCTCCTGTCCGAGCGGTACGAGCCGGTCGGTGCGGTCGAGGAACGCGACGAGCGGCGCCGCGCTGGCGCGGAACAGGGCCCTGTCGCCGCCGACCTGCAGCCGGATGTGGACGTCGGACAGGTCTTCCGGAGTGGTGGGGGCGATGTGCACATCGCCGTCACCGCACGGCTTGTTGATGCCGTCGAGGAGGAGCTCCCGGCCGAACGCCCAGGTCACGGGCGCGTCTCCGGGAAGGTGGAAGGTCAGCCGGACCGCGTAGGGATCACGGGCGTCGTACCGGAGTTCCACCGGAATCCTGAACGAGAGCTCCTCGGAAACGAGGAAACTCATCATGACCTCTGCCTGTACCGACTCGCGCATTGCCTACCCCGCTGTAGTGGAAGTGGCCAGGAATGATCCCCCAGGCTCCTCTTGACAAGAGTGGTGGAAGCGCTAGCAGATCACAAGGAGTGAGTTTTCAGATACTGATAGAGAACGAGAGGGTGCTCAACAGCGCGCCTACTTCACTCCGTAGCCGATCGACTACATAGAGCAATCGATCTTCCTGGTGCAAGGGGAGAGAAATCGCCATGGTTGCGGCGGTATCGCCCGCTGTGATGGGGATGGCCGCACAGACTGTGCCAAGTGCATATTCCTGGCGTTCGGTTACTGGCTGCATTCGCCCGAGGGCCCCGATCCGGTACTCCAGGGACCGGAGATCCCGCACGGTATAAGCGGTGATCGGCTCAACCGGATGACGGTCGTAATGGTCCTTGCGCATTTCCTCGTCGAGTTGTCCGAGCAGGCACTGCCCGATGGCGTGCGCATGGCCGGTCTCACGGAAGTCGGCCCACTCCTCGCAGGCCGGGCTGGACTGGGTGTCGGAAACGCCGACGACCTCGATCTCGCCCTCGCGGTAGACCGCGAAGTAGACGGGGGCCCCGACCGCGTCGCGGAAGTGCGCGAGGGAGTCGAGGATCATGCTGCGACGTTTCTGCTGGAGTCCCCCACCGGCGAGCCGACCCGCGGCGTCGCCCAGGACGAAGACACCGCCCTCCCGGCGCAGATAGCCCTCGTGCGTGAGGGTGCGCAGCAGGTGGTACGCGGTGGGAAGCGGGAGCCCGGCCTCGCGCGCGAGCTGTTTCGCCGGCGCTCCCTCGCTATGGGACCCCACTGCTTCGAGGAGCCTCAGCGCCCTCTGCACCGAACCGATCAGTGTCGGCACACCGGCATTGTGAACCGGAGACAAAGCTCACCCCCAGGTGTGGCGGCGGGCCTTCGGGGAGACCCACCCTGCGGGGGCCGCCCCCGCGTATGCCGTGGCCCCTGGGGGTCGTACTCGGCGGCTCGTTAGCATCGCCGCAGGTCAGAGCGGCAGTACCGGCTTTCGGTGCCCAGGGAACGGCGCAGATTGCCACTCTATCCGCCGATTCCCGGGATGTGAGCGGTTTAGCACTTCACGTTCCCTCACCTGGCTTAATCCCGGAACGACCCGGCTCGTCCGCTTCCGCCCTCCTCCTACCAATCGCCGGAGGAGGACTTCGAACGGCCGCCGATCTTCTTCACGACGAACACCAGGCCGGCGACGAGGCCGATGAAGAGGAGCAGCTTGAAGACGAACCCGATCAGCACGCTCAGGACGGTGGCGATCACACCGCCGAACACGAACAGCGCCAGCAGCGGAACGGCGACCCACTTAACCCACCAGGGCATGCCTGCGAATGTCTCTCGGATGCCGTTCATGTCCTCGACCTCTTCCTCGTCCGTGACTTCCTGCTCCCGATGCTAGGAGTCCACGGGCCCCGATCGGGGCCCGTGAGCCCCCGGAGTCCCCTGACCCTCCCCTTAGGGGAACCGGAGCGGCGACCCCCAGGCGTCCCGTGCGCTCAGCTCTCCGGCGGGGAGAACACCACCATCACCTTCAGGTCCTCGGTGATGTGGTGGAACTTGTGCGGGACGCCCGCCGGTACGTAGACGACGCTGCCGCGCGCCACGGTGGTCGTCTCCTCCCCGACCGTGATCGAGGCGCGCCCGCTCACGACGAAGTACACCTCGTCCTGGCGGTGCGGCTGCTGCGGATCGACCTGCCCGGCATCGAGCGCGTACAGCCCGACCGACATGTTCCGCTCGCGCAGGAACTGGAGGTAGGCGCCGTCGTTGGCGGCCCGCTCGGCTTCGAGCTCGTCAAGGCGGAACGCTTTCATCGTGGTTGTGCCCCTTGTGTTCGGTAGCGCCGTCGCATCCGCTGATCTGCGGATGTCCCACCGGGATCATCTCTGCCACGATCAGACACATGATGAATTTCGTAGTCAAGACGCTCGCCAACGCGGCGGCCCTGGCCGTCGCCGTCTGGCTGCTCGCCGGCATCACCCTCGACGACGGCAGCAGTCTGGGCCGCCGGACGCTCACCCTGATCCTGGTCGCACTGGTCTTCGGCCTGGTGAACCTGATCGTCAAGCCGTTGGTGAAGCTGCTCTCTCTGCCCCTGTTCGTCCTCACCCTGGGCCTGTTCACCCTCGTCGTGAACGCCCTGATGCTGCTCCTGACCTCGTGGCTGGCCTCGAAGCTCGACCTCAGTTTCCACGTCGACGGGTTCTGGACCGCGCTCCTCGGCGGCCTGATCATCTCCATCGTCTCCTGGGCCGTGAACCTGGCCCTGCCCGACAAGAACTGAACGGGACCTCCATGACGCCCATGTACCGCGTCTGCTTCGTCTGCACGGGGAACATATGCCGCTCCCCCATGGCCGAGTCCGTCTTCCGCGGCCACGTGACGCGGGCCGGCCTCGACGGCCTGGTCGAGGTGGACAGCGCCGGGACCGGCGGCTGGCACGAGGGCGACGGCGCCGACCCGCGCACCGTCTCCGTCCTGGAAGCCGCGGGCTACGAGCAGGACCACCGGGCCCGGCAGTTCCGCGCCTCCTGGTTCGACCGCCTGGACCTCGTCATCGCGCTCGACGCCGGACACCTGCGGGACCTGCGGGCGCTCGCACCCACCCCGCGGGACGCCGCCAAGATCCGGCTGCTGCGGTCCTACGATCCGGCGGCCGCGGCCGCGGAGACCGACGTACCGGATCCCTACTACGGGTCCCTCGACGGGTTCGAGGAGTGCCTGGAGCTGGTCGAGGCGGCGAGCCCCGGTCTGCTGGACGCCGTACGCGAGGCCCTGAAGGAGCACACCGCGTGAACGAGTACGCCCCCGAGAGAACCGCCGCAGCGATCGGCGACGGCACCCGCGCGGTCCGCGCCGGACTGCCGGAGCCCGTGAAGAACGAACCGACCCTGCCCGGGCCGGTCTTCGCCGCCCACTTCCACCTGCCGGGCGACGTCGAGGGCCCGTACGCCTACGGCCGCGACACCAACCCCACCTGGACCCTGCTGGAGCGGGCGATCGGGGAACTGGAGGCCCCCGGCGAGGAGGTGCACACCATCGTCTTCGCCTCCGGCATGGCGGCCGTCTCCGCGGTCCTCCTCTCCCAGGCGCGCACCGGCGACACCGTGGTCCTGCCCGACGACGGCTACCAGGCGCTGCCCCTGGTGCGGGAGCAGCTGGAGGCGTACGGGATCCACGTGCGCACCGCCCCGACCGGCGACGACGCGCAGCTCGCGGTCCTCGACGGAGCCCGGCTGCTGTGGATCGAGACCCCGTCCAACCCCGGGCTCGACGTGTGCGACGTACGGCGCCTCGTGGACGCGGCGCACGCCGGCGGGACTCTGGTCGCCGTCGACAACACGCTCGCCACCCCGCTCGGGCAGCGCCCCCTGGAGCTCGGGGCGGACTTCTCCGTGGCGAGCGGCACCAAGGGCCTCACCGGCCACGGCGACCTGCTGCTCGGGTACGTGGTCTGCCGCGACGCGGAGCTCGCCGCGGGCGTCCGGCGCTGGCGCAAGATCGTCGGTGCGATCGCGGGCCCGATGGAGGCCTGGCTCGCCCACCGCTCCCTGGCCACGATCCAGCTGCGCGCGCAGCGCCAGTGGGCCAACGCCCTGGCCGTCGCCGAGGCGCTGGCCGGCCGCCCCGACGTGACCGGGCTGCGCTACCCGGGCCTGGCCACGGACCCCTCGCACAAGACGGCCGCCCGCCAGATGCGGGGCTTCGGCTCGGTGGTCTCCTTCACCCTGCCCGACCGTGCCCACGCGGAACGCTTCATGTCCGCTCTGGATCTGGTCGAGGACGCCACGAGTTTCGGTGGAGTGCGGTCCACCGCCGAGCGGCGCGGACGGTGGGGCGGCGACGCCGTGCCGGAGGGGTTCATCCGCTTCTCCGCCGGGGCCGAGGACACCGAGGACCTGGTCGCGGACGTGCTGCGGGCCCTCGACCGCGCAGGCCGCGCCGGCTGAGCAGGCTCTGGACGGGCGGTCCGAGCCTCCCCCCTCGTGACTCGGACCGCCCAGGGTTCCGCGCGCGAAGAACCACGCGACAAGGCTAATTGACTCTGCGTCAGAGTCCAATCACGGTAACGACAGGGTCCTATCGGCATATTTATAGTTGAAGGCCCCCACCGAGAGGTGCCGCGATGGACCTGGCCCTGCTGCGCACCTTCGTCGCCGTTCACCGGGCCGGCTCGTTCACCCGAGCCGCCGCCCTGCTGGGGCTGTCCCAGCCGGCCGTGACCTCGCAGATCCGCACCCTGGAGCGGCAGTTGGGGCGGCCCCTCTTCCACCGCCGGGCCCGTGGCGTCACCCCCACCGCCGTCGGCGACGAACTGGCCCACAAGGCCGCCCCGCACCTCGACGCCCTGCTGCGGATCACCGAGGCGGAGCGGGAGGCCGCCGGTGCGTCGCGCACCCTCCACGTCGCCGGGCCACCCGAGTTCCTGGGCCTGCGCGTGCTCCCCGCCCTGGCGCCCCTCGTCGGCCAGGGCCACACCCTGCGCGCCACCGTGGAGGCCGGCGCCGAAGCGACCCTGGACGGGCTCGCCGCCGGACACCACGACCTCGTCGCCACCACCGCCCATCCGCGCGGCGGGCTCTTCACCGTCACCGCCCTGTGCGACGAGGAGCACGTCCTGGTCGCCGCGCCCTACTGGGCCGCCCTCGTCGGCACGGGGCGGCTGAGCGCGGAGGGTCCCGCCGCTCTCGACGGCATCCCGGTCGTGGAGGTCCACGAGAGCCTGCCGCTCGTCACCCGCTACTGGGCCGCCGTCTTCGACGCCCCGCCCGCTGCCCGGTCCCTGGCGGCCACCGTGGTCGCGCCCGACCTGCGGGCCGTACTGGAATGCGTCGGGGCCGGCGCGGGACTCGCGGTCCTGCCCCGCTACCTGTGCCGGGAAGCCCTCGACAGCGGCCGGATCGTGGCCCTGGCCGAGCCCTCCGTGCCGCCGCTGCGCACGTGGTTCCTGGTCGTGCGGACCGGGAGCCTCGCCCTCGCCCACCTCGCGAGGGCGCACGACATGCTGGTGGACGCCGCCGTGCACTGGTGAGCCCCTCTTTTCCGGCCCGCGGCGCGTTTCAGAAGGGGAGTGGTGGGCCACTCTTCTCCCATGACCGAACGTCCCGTGGTCAAACGCACCGCCCGCGCGATCCTGCTCGACGGTGGCGACCTGATCCTCATCAAGCGCACCAAGCCCGGCATCGATCCGTACTGGCTCACCCCCGGCGGGGGAGTCGAGTCCTCGGACGCCACCGTCGTCGACGCCCTCCACCGAGAGGTCCACGAAGAACTCGGCGCGAAGATCACCGATGTGGTGCCCTGCTTCGTCGACACCGTCGAGCACATCGCCGACCGGGGGGTGACGGGCGTGAAGGTGCAGCACTTCTTCGTCTGCCGCCTCGAATCGATGGACCCGAGCCTTCGCCACGGCCCCGAGATCGACGAACCCGAGGGCGAGTACGAGATCGTCCGCGTGCCCTTCAGCCGCGTGGGCATCGCCGCCGTCCATCTCGTCCCACTGTCCCTGCGGCACTACCTCGACGGCAACATCGAGGGCGTACGCGCCATGCACGCTCCCGACCTGGGCTGAGCCCGGCCGAGACCGGCGGCTGCCCGCCGGTCTCAGCCGGCGATGCCCGCCAGTTCCTCCACGGCGTCGTGGCGGATCCGCTCACCGGGGATGCCGATCCGAAGGAGTTCGTCCACCCCGCTCCGGATCATCGCGGGCGGCCCGGAGACGAAGGCGTCGTACGAGCTCCACGGCCCGTGTTCACCCACGGCCTGGGGCAGTTGCCCGGCCAGCCCGTCGCCCACCACCGGGCGCACCGACAGCCACGGATGCGAGCGCTGCAGCCCGAGCAGCGTGTCCTTGTCGTACAGATCGTTGTCGCTGCGTGCCCCGAAGAACACCTCCACCGGCCGGCGCTCGCCGTGCTCGGCCACGTCCTCGATCAGCGCCTTGATCGGGGCGATGCCGGTGCCGCCGCCCAGGCACAGCATCCCGTTGTCCGTGGTGTGGTCCACCACCATCGACCCGGCCGGCGGTCCGAGGCGCAGCACGTCCCCCGGGCGCGCGTGGCGCACCAGCGCGTTGGAGACCCAGCCCGCGGGGACTGCCTTGACGTGGAACGACAGCAGCCCGTCGGCGCGGGGCGCCGAGGCGAAGGAGTAGTGCCGCCAGACCCGCGGCCACCACGGGGTCTCCAGGCTCGCGTACTGGCCGGCCAGGAAGGCGTACGGCTGGTCGGGGCGGACCGTCAGCACCGCGATGTCCGAGGTGCGCAGATCGTGGGAGACCACCTCCGCGTGCCACCACGCCGGAGCCTTCACCTCGTCCTCGGCCGCCGCGTCGATCATGATCTGGGAGATCGCGGTGTACGCCCGCACCCACGCGGCCTCGGTCTCCGGCCCCCAGCTGTCGGCGGCGTACCGGGCCAGCGCCCCGACCAGGGCCTCACCGACCACCGGGTAATGGCCGGCCATCGTGCCGTACTTGCGATGCCCCGTGCCCAGTCGGCGCAGGTAGGGGGCGAGTACCTCAGGATTGTCGATGTGCTCGGCGGCGGTCAGCAGCGCCTTCAGCAGCCTGTCGCGCTGCGTGTCCATGGCGGCGGGGAACATGCCCCGCACTTCGGGGTGCCCGGAGAAGACCAGCGCGTAGAAATACGAGGTGACCTTGTCGGCGATGGGGGCGATCTCCGCGAGGGTCCGACGGATGAGCACGGCATCCGGTGAGGGCTCGGCCGCACCGCCCTCGACGGGTATCCGGGCCGATTCGCGTCTGGCCGATCTGGTGGGCGGAGCGTCCATGCGGTGCCTCGCTTCGAGCATCTCGGTCGGTCTGCACACGCCACGGTCTGTGAATCCGTGGTTCCGGGTTCCACAGCGTGCCAGCCGGTTCAGAGGCCGGTGGGGAAATGCGGAAAATCCGCGTTTCGAACCCACTTTCCTCCTAAGATGCCTGAACTCCCGGGCGTGCCACCCCTACGAGCTGGTATGCCTCCCGAAGGTCCCGACCCTGGTAGACGTGGGTCGCGCGCTCCGCCAGATAGGGCCGTGCGTTGACCGCCACCGACACCGGCACCACGTCGAAGAGCACCGAGTCGGTCACCGAGTCCCCGTACGCGACGCAGTCGCCCCGGGTCACGCCGAACCGCTCGCACAGCCGGTCCGCCACCGTGACCTTGCCCTCGGGCGTGAGGAGCCCTGCGGCCTCCACGGGCCGGGTGAACGGCACCTCCGGGAAGACCGAGCCGTGCGCGGTGTGCGCGCCCCACTCCAGCAGCAGCTCCACGAAGAAGGAGGGCGAGAGGGAGATCACCGCGCAGTAGTCCCCGAGCTCCCGGATCTCCTGCCAGACGTCCCGGATCCCCGCGAGCCAGGGAGACCCGTCGAACGCCGCCCGGACATGCGCGGGCGTGAGCTCGGCCCAGAGCGCGTGGACGGCCACCGAGAACTGGTGCGGACCGATCTCATGCGCGCCGAAGGCCCGTTCCAGCGCGGCGATCTCGGTACTCAGACCGAGTTGGCGGGAGATCTCGACCGGCGCGGACGAGCCGTACATCAGCGTGCCGTCGAGGTCGAAGAGGTGCAGGCGGGTCATAGGCATCGAGATTAGTGGCTATGTTTCACGTGAAACAGCGTCTTCTCGTCTCCCGTTTCACGTGAAACATCTCCCGCCAAATCCTCTGGACGACTCCCTGTCCATGATCCAGTCTGAGCCGGTGACACCACCACACATCACCGATCTGCCGATCCGGGCGCTGACCGTGGACGATCTCCACCGCTGCGCCGACCTGTCCGAAGATCGCGGCTGGCTCCGCGAGGACCACAAGTGGGGTCTGCTCCTCGCTGCCGGAGAGGGGTACGGCGTCGACGCCCCGGACGGCCGGGGACTCGCGGCCGCGTGCATCGTCACCCGGTACGGCCACACCGGTGCCGGCCCGGAACTCGCCGCCATCGGGATGGTCCTCGTGGCCGACCGCCACGCCCGTCAGGGGCTCGGTCGGCGCCTGATGACCCACGTCTGCGACGACGTGCTCAAGGGTGTTCCCCTCACCCTGCACGCCACTCCGTACGGCCGCCCCCTGTACGAGGAGCTCGGTTTCAAGACCACGGGCCGCGCCGAGATGCTGAAGGGCACCTTCCGGCCCGAAGGCACCCCCGGCGCGTACAGCACCTCCCTGGTCCGGCCGGCCACCGCCGGAGACCTCCTGGGCATCCTGCGTCTGGACGCAGAGGTCTTCGGCACCGACCGCACGCACATGATCACCAGACTGCCCGCCTTCGCCGACCAGTTGATCGTCGCCGAGGACTCCAGCGGAGACGGCACCCTCACCGGCTACGCGGCCGCCTGGCCCAACATGGACACCCACGTCATCGGCCCGCTGATCGCCAAGGACACCGGCACCGCCCAGTCGCTGGTCACCGCGCTCGCCGCGGGTACGGACCGGACGCTGCGCACCGATGTCGACGTCCGGCACGAGGAGCTCCTCGGCTGGCTCAAGGACCGCGGTCTCGGCTCCGTGGCCTTCAACGCCGTCATGACCCGTGACATCCCCGGCCTGCCCGGCGACTGGACCCGCCGCTGGGCCCCGCTGACCGTGGCAGCGGGCTGAGAGAGGAAACACCCCTCGTGACCGACACGCCCGAGCCGGCCATCCGGCCCGCGACCGAAGCCGATCTGCCCGCCATCGTCGCCATGCTGGCCGACGACCCGCTGGGGGCCACCCGTGAGTCCCCCGAGGACCTCACCCCGTACCGCGCGGCCCTGCGGCGCCTCGCCGGGGACCCTAACCAGCACCTGGTCGTCGCCGTCCGCGCGGACCGCGTCGTGGGCACCCTCCAGCTGACGATCGTCCCCGGTCTCTCCCGCAAGGGGGCCACCCGCTCCATCATCGAAGGCGTCCGTGTCCATGCGGACGAGCGCGGCGGCGGCCTGGGGACCCGGTTCATCGAATGGGCGGTGGAGAAGTCCCGTGCCGAGGGCTGCACGCTCGTCCAACTGACCTCGGACGTGACCCGGACCGACGCCCACCGCTTCTACGAGCGGCTCGGATTCACCGCCTCCCACGTCGGGTTCAAGCTGCAGCTCTGAGCCCGCCGGCCCGTAGGCCGGGCCGCCCTGTCGGCGGCCCGGCCTACGATCGGGAGGATGAGCCCCAGCCTGCCCCTCGTCACCACCGCCGAGCGCCGCCACCGGCTCGGCCGGCGCCACCGCCTCGCTCCCTCGGCCCGGGCCGCCACGGTGGCGGAGGCGGCGGACTCCGTCGTCGCCCTGCACGCCACCGACGCCGCGACGGTCTTCCTCTCCGCCCGCGCCCGGCTCGCCGAAGGCGGCCCCGGTCTGGTCGAGCAGGCGCTCTACGAGGACGTCAGCCTCGTGCGGCTGCTCAGCATGCGCAACACGCTCTTCGCGGTCTCGGCGGAACTCGCCCCGTACGTCGACGCCTCGTCCGCGCGGGCCATCGCCGTCAAGGAGCGCCGCACCCTCCTCAAGCACCTCGACGAGGACGGTCAGGGACTCGACGCGCAGTGGCTGGCCCGGGCGGAGGCCGCCGCGCTCGACGCCCTCGACGTCCACGGGCCGTCCACCGGAAGCCAATTGTCGGCCGCCGTGCCCGCACTGCGCCAGAAGATCACCGTCGGCCGGGGCAAGAAGTACGAGACGGAGACCGGTGTCGCCACCCGTGTCATCCGGCTGCTGGCCGCCGACGGCCGGATCCGGCGCAGCCGCCCGCGCGGGTCGTGGACCTCCAGCCAGTACCGCTGGGTGCACACCGAGCCGTGGCCGGCCGTGCCCGCCGCAGAGGCCCGCGCGGAGATCGCCCGCCGCTGGCTCCACGCCTACGGCCCCGCCACCGAGGCCGACCTCAAGTGGTGGACCGGCTGGACGCTGACGGACGTACGCAAGGCACTCGCCGCCGTGGACCCGGAACAGGTCCGCCTCGAGGACGGCGGCACCGCCCTCGTCGGCCCCGGGGACACCGCGCCCGAACCGGCCCCGGAGCCCTGGGCCGCGCTGCTGCCCGGCCTCGACCCCACCGGCATGGGCTGGGCCGACCGCGGTTTCCACCTCGACCCCGCCCACAGGCCCGCGCTCTTCGACTACGCCGGCAACATCGGCCCCACCGTGTGGTGGAACGGCGAGATCGTCGGCGGCTGGGCCCAGCGTTCCGACGGCGAGATCGTCTGGCGGCTGCCGGCCGGCCCCGGCCGCGCCGCCGAGGAGGCGATCACCGCCGAGGCCGCCCGCCTCGCCGCTTGGGTGGGCGAGGCCCGCATCACCCCGCGGTTCCGCACCCCGCTGGAACGCGAACTCGTCGCCTGAGGCCTGAGGGCCGGGGCCCGGGCCCCGGCCCTCAGGCCTCAGGCCTCAGGCCTCAGGCCTCAGGCCTCAGGCCGTCAGCCGATGCCCCGCCAGCCCTGCGGGTCGACCCCGCCGGGCACCGGGGCCTGGGCGTCGTACGGTTCGCGCGTGAAGACGAAAGACGCCAGATCGAGGTGGCTCACCGAGCCGTCCTCCCGGCGCACCGCCCGCAGCGTCTCACCGGCGTAGTAGCCGGACAGCCCGGTCCAGGTGCCGTCCGGCCCGGCACGGAAACGGGCCGTGCGTCCGGACCCGCCCACCGGGCCGAGCTCCAGCAGCCCGTCCGCAGTCAGCCGCACCACCTGCGCCGAAGTCCCCCAGTACCAGGGGCCGCACAGCTCCAGCGGCACCCGGTCCGATTCGAGGAAGGGCCGCCACGGCTTCGGGAACCGCGGCTCGGCGTCCGCGACGATCCCGACGAGTTCCGCCGCCACCGTCGCGGCCGGAAGCCCCGAGGTGCAGTTCGCCAGCACCACCGCCGCCACGTCGTCCGCCTCGCTCAGCCACAGGCCCGCGACGAACCCGGGCAGCGATCCGCTGTGGCCCGCGAGCCTGCGGTCGCCGTCGGCCGTCAGCTGCATCCCCAGCCCGTAGCCGAGATCGGCGAAACCGGGCTCCGGCGGCGCTGCCGGCGTGCGCATCTCCCGTACGGACTCCGCGCTCAGGACCCGCTCGTCACCGCGCAGCAGGAAGTCGGCGAACCGCGCCAGGTCCGTGGTCGTCGACCACAGCTGTCCGGCCGGAGCCATCAGCCCCAGGTCCTCCAGCGGCTCGGGCATCATCAGGTCCGCCCACGGGTGCACCGCCCAGCCGCCCGCGTGCGGGGCCTGCGGCTGCCCGCTCGTACGGTCCAGCCCGAGGGGCTCCAGCACCTCGGCCCGCAGCACCTCTTCCCAGGGCCGCCCGCGCAGCGCCTCCACCAGCGAACCCAGCAGGGTGTAGCCGGGGTTGGAGTAGTGGTGGCGGCGTCCCGGCACATGGGCGAACGGCTCGTCGCCCAGGACGTCGGAGAGCTCGGGCCGCAGGGCGCCGGGGGTGCGCTCCCACCACTCGCCGGGGGTCTCCGCCGCCAGTCCGCCGGTGTGGGCCAGCAGCTGAGCGACGGTCACCTCGCCGGCGCCCGTCCCCGGCAGGTGCTTCCCCAGCGGATCCGAGAGGCTCAGCAGTCCCTCGTCCCGCAGGCGCAGCACCAGAACTGCCGTGAAGGTCTTGGTGATCGAGCCGATCCGGTACTGGACGTTGCCGTCGGGACCGTGCCCTTCGACCGAGGTCCGAGAGCCCTCCCAGACCACCTCCCCGCCCCGCACGACGGCCGCCACGACGGACGGCGCCCGCCCCGCGCTCTGCGCGACGGCGATCCGGTGCCTGAGGGCACGCCGGGTGGCAGGGAGAAGTTCCAGGTCCTCAGAAAGATCATCCATGATCGGATGCTACGTGTTGGCCATGTCCACGAAGCGTGAATAGTGGCCCTGGAAGGCCACGGTGATCGTGGCCGTGGGGCCGTTACGGTGCTTGGCCACGATCAGGTCCGCCTCACCCGCGCGGGGGGACTCCTTCTCGTACGCGTCCTCGCGGTGCAGCAGGATCACCATGTCCGCGTCCTGCTCGATCGAGCCCGATTCACGCAGGTCCGAGACCATCGGCTTCTTGTCGGTGCGCTGTTCCGGACCACGGTTCAGCTGGGAGAGCGCGATCACGGGGACCTCGAGCTCCTTCGCCAGCAGCTTGAGGTTTCGGGACATGTCCGAGACCTCCTGCTGACGGCTCTCGGGACGGCGCGAGCCGCCCGACTGCATCAGCTGGAGGTAGTCGATGACCACGAGCGAGAGGTCGTTGCGCTGCTTGAGCCGGCGGCACTTGGCCCGGATCTCCATCATCGACAGGTTGGGGGAGTCGTCGATGTAGAGCGGGGCGGCGGAGACGTCCGGCATCCGGCGGGCCAGCCGGGTCCAGTCGTCGTCGGTCATCGTGCCGGAGCGCATGTGGTGCAGCGCCACCCGGGCCTCCGCCGAGAGCAGGCGCATCGCGATCTCGTTGCGCCCCATTTCGAGGGAGAAGATCACGCTGGGCAGGTTGGCCTTGATGGAGCAGGCCCGGGCGAAGTCCAGCGCGAGCGTGGACTTGCCCATCGCGGGACGGGCGGCGATGACGATCATCTGCCCCGGGTGCAGGCCGTTGGTCAGCGAGTCCAGGTCGGTGAAGCCGGTGGGAACGCCCGACATCTGGCCGCTGCGCGAGCCGATCGCCTCGATCTCGTCGAGGGCGCCCTCCATGATGTCGCCGAGCGGCAGGTAGTCCTCGGAGGTCCGCTGCTCGGTGACGGCGTAGATCTCGGCCTGGGCACTGTTGACGATCTCGTCGACGTCTCCGTCGGCCGCATAGCCCATCTGCGTGATCTTCGTGCCGGCGGCGACCAGGCGGCGCAGGACCGCTCTCTCGTGGACGATCTCCGCGTAGTACTCGGCGTTCGCCGCCGTCGGCACGGACTGCACCAGGGTGTGCAGGTACGAGGCCCCGCCGACCTTGCTGATCTCGCCGCGCCGCGTCAGCTCGGCGCCGACGGTGATCGGGTCGGCCGGCTCGCCCTTGGCGTACAGGTCGAGGATGGCCTGGAAGATCGTCTCGTGCGAGGGCCGGTAGAAGTCGTGGCCCTTGATGACCTCGACGACGTCGGCGATGGCGTCCTTCGAGAGCAGCATGCCGCCGAGCACCGACTGCTCGGCGTCGAGGTCCTGCGGAGGGACGCGCTCGAAGCCGCCACCGCCGCCGCCGTCCCAGGAGCCGCCCTCGCGGCCCCGGTCGTGCTGTTCGTCCCCGCGGCCACGGCCTTCGCTGTTACGGCGCGAACGGGCGGGCAGACGGTCTCCGGGACCGCTGTCGGCCCAGGGGTCGTCCATGGGCTCGGGCATGCTCACCGGGCCGCCTCCTCCCGTCCGCAAAGCGGACCTTGCCGTGCCACTCTTTCTACGACACGGCTCTGACATTTGGGGCACCCGAATCGGCTGTCGGCGAGTCGGGCAACGCACCACGGTAGGGCCGGGAGCGGCGTCAGCCAATCTTGTTATCCACAGGCTGTGTGGATGAGATGTGGATGACGGCGCCAATGCTGTGGGTAACTCCTCGGAAGCTGTGTACGGACCGGGGGACGACGCTGTGGACAAAATCACCCGCGCCACCTCGTTACCCCATCTGACCTGGGATTTCTCTCCCCGGACGCTGCGGGGAAGAAAAATCTTGGCCACTGTCTCAAGATCGCCTCCAACGAGTCGCGGAGAAGGCTCGGATCGACGCCACAGTAAGGATCACAGATGGGTTGCATCCATTACCTGTGGAAGATTACATTGAGCGCATGACACAGGCGATCACCGCGCCCAAGCCTGGGCCGAGACGGCACGACCGAGAGATATTCGCGCTCGCCGTGCCCGCCTTCGGCGCGCTCGTCGCCGAGCCCCTCTTCGTGATGGCCGACAGCGCCATCGTGGGACATCTCGGCACTCCTCAGCTCGCCGGCCTCGGCATCGCCGCCGCTCTGCTCACCACCGCCGTGAGCGTCTTCGTCTTCCTCGCGTACGCCACCACGGCGGCCGTCTCCCGCCGGGTCGGCGCGGGCGACCTGCAGGCGGCCATCCGGCAGGGCATGGACGGCATCTGGCTCGCCCTCCTGCTCGGCGTCGCCGTCATCGCCGTGGTGCTGCCCGCGGCTCCGTCGCTGATCTCCCTCTTCGGCGCCTCCGACGCCGTCGCCCCGTACGCCGTCACCTACCTGCGCATCTCCGTCTTCGGCATCCCGCCCATGCTCATGGTGCTGGCTGCCACCGGGGTCATCCGCGGCCTCCAGGACACCCGCACCCCGCTCTACGTGGCCGTCGGCGGCTTCACCCTCAACCTGGGCCTGAACGCCGCCCTCGTCTACGGTGCGGGGCTCGGCATCGCCGGCTCCGCCTGGGGCACGGTCATCGCCCAGTGCGCGATGGCGGCCGCCTATCTCGTCGTGGTCGTCCGCGGAGCCCGCCGGCACGGCGCCTCCCTGGTCCCGGACCCTGCGGGCATACGGGCCTGTGCCCAGGCCGGAGCACCCCTGCTGGTCCGCACCCTGTCCCTGCGCGCCATCCTGATGATCGCGACAGCCGTGGCGGCCCGGCTCGGGGACGCCGACATCGCCGCCCACCAGATCCTGCTCGCCTTGTGGAGCCTGCTCGCCTTCGCGCTCGACGCCATAGCGATCGCCGGACAGGCGATCATCGGCCGCTACCTGGGCGCGGGCGACACGGAAGGCGCAAAGACGGTCTGCCGCCGCATGGTGCAGTGGGGCATCGTCTCGGGCGTCGTCCTCGGCCTGCTGGTCATCCTGGCCCGCCCGGTGTTCATTCCGCTGTTCACCAGCGATCCGGCGGTCGAGGCCGCCCTGCTGCCCGCCCTGCTGGTCGTGGCCCTGTCCCAGCCCGTCTCGGGCATCGTCTTCGTGCTCGACGGAGTCCTCATGGGCGCGGGCGACGGCCGCTACCTGGCCCGGGCCATGCTCGTGACGCTCGCCGCGTTCATCCCGGCCGCCCTCCTCGTCCCGGTCGTGGGCGGCGGCATCACCACGCTCTGGTGGGCGATGACGCTGATGATGCTGGTCCGGATGGTCACCCTCAGGGTCCGCGCCCGCTCGGGCCGCTGGCTGATCGCGGGAGCCACCCGCTAGCGCGCGTTCCACGCCGATGTTTCACGTGAAACGCACACCCGTGTTTCACGTGAAACATCGCGTCACGTGAAGCATCGCGAAACGACGAAGGGCCGCACCCCGAGGGGTGCGGCCCTTCACGCGCAGCCCTTAGGCGGCGATGACCTCGATGCCCACGTTCGCGGCGACCTCGGCGTGCAGACGCACGGAGACCTGGTACGAACCGAGGGTCTTGATCGGGGCGCCCAGCTCAACGCGGCGCTTGTCGACCTTGGGACCACCGGAAGCCTCGATCGCCGTGGCGATGTCGGACGGGGTCACGGAGCCGAAGAGACGGCCGGCGTCACCCGCACGGGTGGCCAGACGCACCTTCACGCCCTCGAGCTTGGCCTTGACCTCGTTGGCCTGCTCGATGGTCGCGATCTCGTGGATCTTGCGGGCGCGGCGGATCTGCGCCACGTCCTTCTCGCCACCCTTGGTCCAGCGGATCGCGAAACCACGCGGGACCAGGTAGTTGCGAGCGTAACCGTCCTTGACGTCGACGACATCGCCGGCGGTGCCGAGGCCAGAGACCTCGTGGGTCAGGATGATCTTCATTATTCGGTCACCCTTTCCTTATCGCGCGGTGGACGTGTAGGGCAGCAGCGCCATCTCACGGCTGTTCTTCACGGCCGTGGCGACGTCACGCTGGTGCTGCGTGCAGTTGCCGGTAACGCGGCGGGCACGGATCTTGCCGCGGTCGGAAATGAACTTCCGCAGCATGTTCGTGTCCTTGTAGTCCACGTACGCGGTCTTGTCCTTGCAGAATGCGCAGACCTTCTTCTTAGGCTTGCGCACAGGCGGCTTCGCCATTGTGTCTCTCCTGTGTGATCAAGAAGTGGGGATGCGAGCTGCCCTAGAAGGGCGGCTCGTCCGAGTAGCCACCGCCGGAGCCGCCGGAGCTTCCGCCCCAGCCGCCCCCGCCGCTGCCGCCCTGCTGCTGGCCACCGGCCGGCGCGCTGGACGCCCACGGGTCGTCGGAGGGAGCTCCGCCGCCCTGCGGGGCGCCGCCGCTGGGGGCTCCGCCCCAGCCACCGCCGCCACCCTGCTGCTGGCCGCCACCGCCGCCGTATCCACCCTGACCGCCGCGACCGGTGGTCTTGGCGACCTTGGCCGTGGCCGTCTTCAGGCTGGGGCCGACTTCCTCGACGTCCAGCTCGTAGACCGTGCGCTTGACACCCTCACGGTCCTCGTACGACCGCTGCTTCAGCCGGCCCTGCACGATGACGCGCATGCCCCGCTGAAGGGACTCGGCGACGTTCTCCGCCGCCTGACGCCAGACCGAGCAGGTCAGGAACAGGCCTTCGCCGTCCTTCCACTCATTGGTCTGCTTGTCGAAGATGCGGGGAGTGGACGCGACACGGAACTTCGCGACCGCCGCACCCGAGGGGGTGAAGCGCAGCTCGGGGTCGTCGACGAGATTGCCGACGACCGTGATGACGGTCTCGCCTGCCATGGATGAACCTCTCGGCGGGGATTGCTGCTGGGCTGCTGTGCTACTCGGTCCCGATTACCGCTGAACCGAAGTTCAGTGGGTCTCGGGGCGAAGGACCTTGGTCCGGAGAACCGACTCGTTCAGGTTCATCTGTCGGTCAAGCTCCTTGACGACCGCAGGCTCGGCCTGAAGGTCGATGACCGAGTAGATGCCCTCGGGCTTCTTCTTGATCTCGTAAGCGAGACGACGACGGCCCCAGGTGTCGACCTTCTCGACCTTTCCGTTGCCCTCACGGACGACGGAGAGGAAGTTCTCGATCAGCGGGGAGACAGCGCGCTCCTCGAGATCGGGGTCGAGGATGACCATCACTTCGTAGTGACGCATGTGGAACCCACCTCCTTTGGACTCAGCGGCCACGGTCGTTCCGTGGCAGGAGGGTCGTGATGCGTGCGCACGGTGTCCAAGAGCAGACACCGCGCAGCTGTACAGACTACCTCCTCGACTCCTTCCGGTTGAAATCCGACGGGAGGGGGCCCCAATCTGTATCCATCGGGTGTGCTCGGTGCTATGCCCCCGGCCCTGCCGGAGGCCGCCCCGCCGCACCGCTCTGCGTCAGCCAGGAGGTGCCTTCCGATGGCACAGGCCATGCAACGTCAGCCCATCTCCCTGCTCTCCACCGACGGCAAGCCCCACCCGCTGCAGGACACCCTGATGGCGGTCACTCTGGCCCTGGGCGCCGTGGCGTTCGTCACGGCCTTCTTCCACAACCTGCACCTGATCAGCTCGTGGGCCGGACTGATCGGAATTCTGACCGGCGCGTACGGACAGTTCGTCTCCGTCACGACACGCGAGCGCTTCGCGCTGATCATCGGCCTTGGCGCGTCTGCCATCGGCTTCTACCTGGGCATGTTCCACGGCGGCCTCTTCGGCGGCTGACGGAGCCGGGCAGGGCACCTCCGCGGCAGGGCGCCGGCTCCGCACCGGCCCGGGCCTCCGGCCCGTCCCCCAGAAGGGTGGCGCCCTTGTCGCAGTAGGCTTCGCGCCATAGCCAGCGAAGCCGCCGGAGGAGACGCCCCGCATGAGCCTGTCCCTGAGGACCATCAGCCGAGAGCAGCATCTGGGTTACCTCCAGAGCCTGCCCTCGGCTAGCCACTGCCAGGTCCCGGCGTGGGCCGACGTGAAGAACGAGTGGCGTTCCGAGAACCTCGGATGGTTCAACGAGTCCGAGGAACTCGTCGGTGCCGCCCTCGTGCTGTACCGCCAGCTGCCCAAGGTGAAGCGATACCTCGCCTACCTCCCCGAGGGCCCGGTCATCAACTGGTACGCCCCGAACCTGGAGGAGTGGCTCCAGCCGATGCTGGCCCACCTCAAGCAGCAGGGCGCCTTCACCGTGAAGATGGGCCCGCCCGTCGTCATCCGGCGCTGGAACTCGACCGCCATCAAGGCCGGCATCCAGGACCCGGGCGTGAAGCGCCTGCGCGACGTGGAGGCCTCGGTCATCGAGCCCCGCGCCTTCGAGGTGTCCGACAAGCTGCGCCGCATGGGCTGGCAGCAGGCCGAGGACGGCGGCGCCGGATTCGGCGACGTCCAGCCCCGCTACGTCTTCCAGGTGCCGCTGGCCAACCGCTCGCTCGACGACGTCCTCAAGGGCTTCAACCAGCTGTGGCGCCGCAACATCAAGAAGGCCGAGAAGGCCGGCGTCGAGGTGGTCCAGGGCGGCTACGACGACCTGCCGACCTGGCAGCACCTGTACGAGATCACGGCCGAGCGCGACAAGTTCCGCCCGCGCCCGCTCAGCTACTTCCAGCGCCAGTGGACGGCCCTCAACGCCGAGGACCCCAACCGGATGCGCCTCTACATCGCCACGCACGAGGGGGAGCCGCTGGCCGCCGCCACGATGCTCACCGTCGGCCAGCACGTCTGGTACTCGTACGGCGCCTCCGCCAACCACAAGCGCGAGGTCCGCCCCTCGAACGCGATGCAGTGGCGCATGCTGCGCGACTCCTACGCGCTCGGCGCCAGCGTCTACGACCTGCGCGGCATCTCTGACACGCTGGACGAGAACGACCACCTGTTCGGTCTGATCCAGTTCAAGGTCGGCACGGGCGGCGAGGCCGTCGAGTACGTCGGCGAGTGGGACTTCCCGCTCAACAAGGTGCTGCACAAGGCGCTCGACATCTACATGTCGCGCCGCTGATCCCCTGATCCCCTGACCCCCGCTGTTATCGAGAAAGGTGCCGGACGGGCCATGGCGCTCACGCTCTACGTCGACACCGCGCGCTGGCGTGCGCACCAGAAGCAGATCCAGGACCAGTTCCCCGGGATGATCCCGGTCTGCAAGGGCAACGGTTACGGCTTCGGCCACGAGCGGCTGTGCGAGGAGGCGACCCGCATGGGCGCCGACGTGCTCGCCGTCGGCACGACGTACGAGGCCGCGAGCATCAAGGACTGGTTCGGCGGCGACCTGCTCGTCCTCACCCCGTTCCGCCGGGGCGAGGAGCCGGTGCCGCTGCCGGACCGGGTCATCCGCTCGGTGTCCTCGCTCGACGGGGTCCGCGGTCTGGTCGGCGCCCGCGTGGTCATCGAGTGCATGAGCTCGATGCGCCGCCACGGCATCTCCGAGCAGGATCTGGGCCAGCTGCACGGGGCCATCGAGGACGTCCGGCTGGAGGGCTTCGCCCTGCACCTGCCGCTGGACCGCCCGGACGGCTCGGACGCCGTCGAGGAGGTCATCGGCTGGATGGACCGGCTGCGCGCGGCCCGGCTGCCGCTGCACACCATGTTCGTCAGCCACCTGCGGGCCGCGGAACTGGCACGGCTCCAGCAGCAGTTCCCGCAGACCCGCTTCCGGGCCCGCATCGGCACCCGGCTGTGGCTGGGCGACCACGAGGCGACGGAGTACCGCGGTGCGGTCCTCGACGTCACGCGCGTGGCCAAGGGCGACCGGTTCGGCTACCGCCAGCAGAAGGCCGCCTCCGACGGCTGGCTGGTCGTGGTCGCCGGCGGTACCTCGCACGGAGTCGGCCTGGAGGCCCCCAAGGCCCTCCACGGCGTGATGCCGCGCGCCAAGGGCGTCGCCCGGGCCGGCCTGGCCACCGTCAACCGGAACCTGTCGCCGTTCGTCTGGGCGGGCAAGCAGCGCTGGTTCGCGGAGCCGCCGCACATGCAGGTGTCGATCCTGTTCGTGCCCTCGGACGCGACCGAGCCGAAGGTCGGCGACGAGCTCGTGGCGCACCTGCGCCACACCACCACGCAGTTCGACCGGGTGCTCGACGCCTGAGCCGGCCCGTCAGTCCTTGGGGTCCAGGCCCCAGTCGACCCGCTGTTCCCCCGAGGGCGCCGCGTACCGCGGCGCCCTCGCCGCGTCCGACAGCACGAACACGTCCTCGGCCCCGTCCAGGACGCCGCCGGACGGGTCGTCCGAACCGTCGCGGCGTACGACGTCCCGCTCGGGCAGCAGGATGTCCCGGACGACGACCGCGCACAGGTACAGCGTGGTCAGCAGGTGGGCGGCGATCGCCAGCTGGTAGCCCTCCACGGGCAGGCCCTGGTGCTTGTCCCCGCTGCTCGTGTAGGCGAGGTAGAACCAGATCCCGAGGAAGTAGACGACCTCGCCGGCCTGCCAGATCAGGAAGTCCCGCCAGCGCGGCCGGGCCAGCGCGGCGAGCGGGATGAGCCACAGCACGTACTGCGGCGAGTAGACCTTGTTGCACAGGATGAACGCGGCGACGACCAGGAAGACCAGCTGCGCGAACCGGGGCCGCCGCGGGGCGGTCAGGGTGAGCAGGCCGATCGCCCCGCACAGCAGGAGCGTCAGCCCCGTCGCGTACGTGTTGGCGTCTTCCATGGGGTTGCCGGAGCGCTGTGAGATCAGCAGCCACACGGAGCCGAAGTCGATGGGCCGTTCCTGGCTGAAGGTGTAGAACTTCGACCAGCCGTCCCAGGCGAAGAGCATGACGGGCAGGTTCACCAGGAGCCAGGCCCCGGCCGCGCCGAGGACGGCCGCGCCGAAGGCGCGCCATTTCCCGGCCCGCCAGCAGAGCACGAACAGCACCCCGAGCAGCAGGACGGGGTAGAGCTTGGCCGCGGTGGCCAGGCCGATCAGGACGCCGAAGAGGACCGTCCGCCCGCGGGACCACATGAGCATCCCGGCGGCGGTCAGGGCGATGGCCAGCAGGTCCCAGTTGATCGTCGCCGTCAGTGCGAAGGCGGGCGCGAGCGCGAAGAGCAGGGCGTCCCAGGGCCGGCGGCGGTGGGTGCGGGCGACGCACACGGCGATGACCGCCGCGCAGGCCATCAG
Source organism: Streptomyces sp. NPDC001513 (assembly GCF_042894695.1). Lineage (NCBI taxonomy): Bacteria > Bacillati > Actinomycetota > Actinomycetes > Kitasatosporales > Streptomycetaceae > Streptomyces > Streptomyces sp. NPDC001513. Next base: position 117,467 of record NZ_JBIAVU010000011.1, on the reverse strand, counting down.
CATGCCCGCGTTGACCATCCAGTACATCTGCTCGCGGTGCTGCATGGAGCCGCTGCCGGGGGTCAGCCAGGAGGCGATCTCCATGAAGAGCCCGGTGAGCACCGGGTACTCCAGGTACTCCATGTCGCCGGGAAGCCGGTCGAAGTAGGGCGTCAGGTTGTCGGCGAAGCCGCGTACCGCGTACAGGTGCGGGATGTCGGAGTAGCAGGCGTGGGTGTACTGCGAGCCCGCTCCCCGGAACCACGCCCAGTCGTAGCAGGGCAGCTTCTGCACCATGCCGAGCGCGAACATGCCGATGGCGAGGAGGGCCACGACGCGGACCGGCCCCAGCCAGTGGCCGCCGAGCCGCGCGTAGCGGCCGAGCGGGCCTCCGATGAGCTCACTGCCGGCTGCGGCGACCTCGTCCTGCTGCGTCGGCAGTACGGGACGGTCCTCGTGCACCTGGGTCATGGGGGTCATCCTGCCGTACGGGGCCGGACACGGGGGAAGGCCGCCGCACGACGGGTGCGACGGCCTTCCGGTGTTCACGGGGCGGTGGGGCGGGTCAGTCCGGCACGGTGCCGGCGGTGCCGGCGGTCCCTCCGGTGGCGCCGCCGGGGCGGCCCGGTCTGCCGCTGCCCGACGGGGACGGCGATCCGCTGGCCCCGCCCTGGGTGCCGGCGATGACCCCCGAGTTGGCGCCGGTGTTGGCGCCTCCGTTGGTCGTCCCGCGCGTGGGGTCGTCCGGGTCGCAGTACAGCTCCCACGGCTTGCAGGACGGCTTCCCGCCCTTGGACGGGGTCGGGGACGGCGTCGGGGAGCTCGGCGGGGTCGGCGACGGGGTCGGGGACGGCGAAGCCGGAGCCGACGGCGTGGGGGAGGGGGCACCTGCGGAGTCGGCGGTCACGCCGACTTCCTCGGGCTCCGGGAACGGCTTGATCGGCGCGTCCTTGAGCGCGTCGCGCATGTACTGGGTCCAGATCTCGGCCGGGATGTCACCACCGTGGATGGACGGGATGGCGCCCACGCCGTTCATGGACTGCAGCTTCCGGTCCTGCGAGTTGGGGTCGGTGCGGAAGAGGACGACGGAGGTGGACAGCTCCGGGGTGTAGCCGACGAACCACGCCGACTTGTTCTCGTCCGTGGTACCGGTCTTGCCCGCGGCGGGCCGGCCGAGCTTCTTGGCCTCCTTGCCGGTGCCGTTCTTGACGACGTTCTGCAGGACCTCGGTGATGTTGTCCGCGACGGCGTTGTCCATGGCCCGCTGGGGCTTGGGGGGCTCGAAGCCGGGCAGCTTCTCGCCGTCCTTCTCGACCTCGGTCACCGAGTAGGGCTCGTGGTGCGTGCCCGAGGCGGCGAACGTGGCGTACGAGTCGGCCATCCGGATGGCGCTGGGGGTCGAGGTGCCGAGGGCGGAGGAGGCGTCCGTGTTCGGGTTGATCGACTCCTCGAGGATGCCCGTGGACTTGGCCAGGTCCCGCACCTTGGTGTGGCCGACGTCGAAGATCAGCTGGGCGAACGGGACGTTGATGGACTTCTCCATCGCCTCGTTGAGGGTGACGTATCCGTAGGCCGTCGGGCTCTCGTTCTTCTGCTTGAACGGGTTGCCCTTGGCGTCGCGCAGCGGCCTGCCCTCCCGGTTGTTGATCACCGTGAGGTCGTTGGCCTGGTACTTGCTGTCGGCCGAGATGCCCCGGCCGTTGGAGTTCTGGGTGCCGTGCTGCATGGCCGCCGCGAGCACGTACGGCTTCCAGGTCGAGCCGACCGGGACACCGCTGGTGTTGGCGTTGTTGCTGAAGTACTTCTGGTCCCAGCCCGGGCCGCCGTACAGGGCCACGAGCGCCCCGGTCTTGACGTCCACGGAGGCCCCGCCGAACTGGACGAAGGTGTCGGTGTCGGGCCGCTTCTTCTCGTCGATGAAGCCGTCGCGGGCGTCCGCCACGGCCTTGGCCAGGGCGTCCACCCTCGGCTTCTCGAAGGTGGTCTTGATCCGGTAGCCGCCCAGGGCCATCTGCTCGGCGGTGATGCCCTTGGTCTTCATCACGTACGCCTTGGCCGTGTCGACCAGGTAGCCGATCTGGCCGGTCATGCCGCGGGCCTGCTCCGACTCGGCGCGGGCGGGGAAGTCCGAGTCCTTGTACTTCGCCCGCTCGGTCTTGTCCATCCGGCCGACCTCGACCTGGCGGTCCAGCACCCAGGCCCAGCGCTGGCGGGCCCGGCCCTCGTTGAGTTCGGGGGTGGCCGCGGGGCCGATGCCGCCGTCCGGGTTGTAGAGGTTGGGGCCCTTGAGCACGGAGGCCAGGAACGCGCACTCGGAGGGGTTCAGGTCCTGGCTGTCCTTGCCGAAGTAGGCACGGGCCGCGGCCTGGATGCCGTAGGCGTCGCGTCCGTAGTAGGCGGTGTTGAGGTAGCCCGCGAGGACCGTGTCCTTCTCCTCGGAGACGCCCAGCCTTATCGCGATGAAGAGCTCGGTGACCTTCCGCTTGAGCGTCTGGTCGGAGTCCAGGTAGGTGTTCTTCACGTACTGCTGGGTGATGGTCGAGCCGCCCTGGGTGGAGCCGCCCGTGCCCATGTTCCAGACGGCGCGGGCGATGCCCATCGGGTCCACGCCCTTGTCCGTCTCGAAGGACTCGTTCTCCGCCGCGATCACGGCGTCCCTCATCGACCGGGGAATGCTGGAGATGGGCACGATCTGCCGGTTCATCGAACCGCCCGTCGCCACCATCTGGCTGCCGTCGGCCCAGTAGAAGACGTTGTTCTGCGCCTTGGCCGCCTTGTTCGGGTCCGGCGTGCTCACCATGGCGATACCGATGCCGGCACCGGCGATGATCACCGCGAAGAAGCCCAGGGTGGTGCCGGAGACGAACTTCCAGGAAGGCACGAAGCGCTTCCATCCGTCCCGGTCTGACCGCGGGTAGTTGATCAGCCGCTTGTCGGGGCGGCCCGCGCCGCGAGCGGCGTTCGCGGCGCCTCGTCCGCGGCCCCCCGAGCCTCTCTGGGCAGCCCGGCGCGCCTCGGCGCGACTGGCCGGCACGGGCTCCTGCGTGTACGGGCCGCTGTGCGACGCGGTGGGGACGTCCCGTCCGGCCGGGGCGCCCCTGCCGGGGCGCTGCTGGGCGGCGCGGCGGGCTGAGGCCCGCCCACCGTCCTGGGGCTGCGGCGGTTTGCGGCGGTGCTCGCTCATCGAACGACTACTCCTCGGGCAGGCGAGTGGCCTGGAAGCGGCAGATGAATTCCGGTTCCCCCGGTGTCATGGCCCACAGACTACGCACGCTCAAAACCCGACCAGTGCCGAAGTTCACCCCAAATCAGGCAACTCCGCTGGTGCGAATTGGTGATGTGACACCGGTCACCAGATCACCCCTTGTCGATCAGGGCGCCCCGTTCTATCGTCTGGATGTATCGAGTCGATACATCAGCTCGGCATAAAGACTCAGGGGCAGAGGAGGCAGGCGGATGAGCAGACGCTCAGGCATCCTCGAGTTCGCCGTCCTCGGCCTGCTGCGCGAGTCCCCCATGCACGGCTATGAGCTGCGCAAGCGGCTCAACACCTCGCTGGGGGTGTTCCGAGCCTTCAGCTACGGGACGCTCTACCCCTGCCTCAAGACGCTGGTCGCCAACGGCTGGTTGATCGAAGAACCGGGCAACGCCCCGGAGGACGCTCTCGCCGCTTCACTCGCAGGGCGCCGCGCCAAGATCGTCTACCGGTTGACGGCCGCGGGTAAGGAGCACTTCGAGGAGCTCCTCTCCCACACGGGCCCCGACACCTGGGAGGACGAGTCCTTCGCCGCCCGCTTCGCCTTCTTCGGCCAGACCGAACGAGAAGTGCGCATGCGGGTGCTGGAGGGCCGCCGCAGCCGGCTGGAGGAGCGTCTGGAGAAGATGCGCGCCTCCCTCGTCCGTACGCGGGAGCGCCTCGACGACTACACGCTCGAGCTGCAGCGGCACGGCATGGAGTCCGTCGAGCGCGAAGTGCGCTGGCTGAACGAGCTCATCGAGAGTGAGCGGGCGGGACGGGATCGCAGAAGGTCCGGTCCGTCCGACGAAACTGAAAAATGAGGCCTGCATCTCGCAGACCTCGTCCGAGAACAAACAGGGAGCAACCGGAATGGGTTCGGTTCGCGTAGCCATCGTCGGCGTAGGCAACTGCGCCGCCTCGCTGGTGCAGGGCGTCGAGTACTACAAGGACGCCGACCCGGCGGCCAAGGTCCCCGGTCTGATGCACGTCCAGTTCGGCGACTACCACGTGCGTGACATCGAGTTCGTCGCCGCGTTCGACGTCGACGCGAAGAAGGTCGGCCTCGACCTTTCGGACGCCATCGGCGCCAGCGAGAACAACACCATCAAGATCTGCGACGTCCCGAACGCCGGGGTGACCGTTCAGCGCGGCCACACCCTGGACGGCCTGGGCAAGTACTACCGCCTGACGATCGAGGAGTCCGCCGAGACTCCGGTCGACGTGGTCCAGGTCCTCAAGGACCGCGAGGTCGACGTCCTGATCTGCTACCTGCCGGTCGGTTCCGAGGCTGCGGCGAAGTTCTACGCGCAGTGCGCCATCGACGCCAAGGTCGCCTTCGTCAACGCCCTCCCGGTCTTCATCGCCGGCACCAAGGAGTGGGCCGACAAGTTCACCGAAGCCGGTGTCCCGATCGTCGGCGACGACATCAAGTCCCAGGTCGGCGCCACCATCACGCACCGCGTGATGGCGAAGCTGTTCGAGGACCGCGGTGTCCGTCTTGAGCGCACCATGCAGCTCAACGTCGGCGGCAACATGGACTTCAAGAACATGCTCGAGCGCGACCGCCTCGAGTCGAAGAAGATCTCCAAGACGCAGGCCGTCACCTCGCAGATCCCCGACCGTGAGCTCGGCGAGAAGAACGTCCACATCGGCCCGTCCGACTACGTCGCGTGGCTCGACGACCGCAAGTGGGCCTACGTCCGTCTCGAAGGCCGTGCCTTCGGCGACGTCCCGCTGAACCTCGAGTACAAGCTCGAGGTGTGGGACTCCCCGAACTCCGCCGGTGTCATCATCGACGCCCTGCGCGCCGCGAAGATCGCCAAGGACCGCGGTATCGGCGGCCCGATCCTGTCGGCGTCCAGCTACTTCATGAAGTCCCCGCCGGTGCAGTTCTTCGACGACGAGGCCTACGCGAACGTCGAGAAGTTCATCAAGGGCGAGGTCGAGCGCTAGTCGAACCCCAAGGGTCCGCGAGGACACCTGGACTTCGGCTGTTCTTCCGCGGAGGGTCCCCGGGCAATATGCCCGGGGACCCTCCGCGTATGTGACCCTTGCCCTCATGCCTGTCGTACGTGATCTGCGCGTACTCCTGCGCCTCAGGGACTTCCGCAACCTGCTCGCCGTACGGCTGCTCTCCCAGGCGGCGGACGGCGTCTACCAGGTCGCCCTCGCCACCTACGTGGTCTTCTCCCCGGAGAAACAGACCTCGCCGACGGCCATCGCCTCGGCCATGGCGGTGCTGCTCCTGCCGTATTCGCTGATCGGCCCCTTCGCCGGGGTGCTGCTCGACCGCTGGCGCCGGCGCCAGGTCTTCCTCTACGGCAATCTGCTGCGGGCCTTCCTCGCCTGCGTCACCGGGATGCTGATCGTCGCGGAAGTACCCGACTGGCTGTTCTACGCCTCGGCGCTGTCCGTGACCGCCGTCAACCGCTTCGTCCTGGCCGGGCTCGCCGCCTCGCTGCCCCGCGTCGTTGGCCCCGATCAGCTGGTCACCGCGAACGCGCTCTCCCCCACCGCCGGCACCCTGGCGGCGGTCGCGGGCGGCGGGCTGGCCTTCCTCGTCCGGCTGCTCGCCTCCGACTCCAACGCCCTCGTCGTCCTGCTCGGGGCCGGGTTCTACCTGTGTGCGGCCCTGGTCTCCCTGCACCTGGCCATCGGCCTCCTCGGGCCCGACCATCCCGCCGGCCGGGTCCACCCCTCCGTCGCCGAAGGGGTCGCCCTCACCGTGCGGGGCATGGCCGAAGGCCTCAGGCACCTGGCCGGCCGGCGCGAGGCGGCCCGGGCGCTCGCCGCGATGACCATGATGCGGTTCTGCTACGGCGCCCTGTTCGTCATGCTGCTGATGCTCTGCCGCTACTCCTGGTCGGACAACGAAGCCGACGGGCTGGCGCTGCTCGGCGTCGCCGTCGGCGCCTCCGGGGCGGGGTTCTTCGCGGCCGCCGTCGTGACCCCCTGGCTGGCGGGCCGGCTGGGCACCCTCGGCTGGATCACGGCCTGCTCCGCGGGGGCCGCGGTCCTGGTGCCGGCCCTCGGCCTGTTCTTCGCCCCGGGGCCGATGCTGGTCGCCGCCTTCGTCCTCGGCCTCGCCACCCAAGGGGCCAAGATCGCCACCGACACGGAGGTCCAGTCCCGGGTGGACGACGACTTCCGCGGCCGCGTCTTCTCCGTCTACGACGTGCTCTTCAACGTCGCCTTCGTGGGAGCGGCGGCGGTGGCCGCCCTCATGCTCCCCGCCGACGGGCGCTCGGTGGCCCTGATCCTCTGTGTGTCCGCCCTCTACGCCGCGACCGCACTGCTGCTGGGCCGGCAGGAGCGACGTCTCGTCTGAGGACGCCCCGGCCGACGGCCGGCGTCGATGTTTCACGTGAAACATCGACGCCGACGGTCCTTCCTCAGGCCTGCGCGGCCCACCACTCCTTGAGGGCGACGACGGCGGCGTCACGCTCCATCGGGCCGTTCTCCAGCCGCAGCTCCAGCAGGAAGGCGTACGCCTTGCCGATCACCGGACCCGGGCCGACGTCCAGGACCTGCATGATCTCGTTGCCGTCCAGGTCGGGCCGGATCGAGTCCAGCTCTTCCTGCTCCTGCAGCTGCGCGATGCGCTCCTCGAGCCCGTCGTAGGTCCGGGAGAGGGCGTTGGCCTTGCGCTTGTTGCGCGTGGTGCAGTCGGACCGGGTCAGCTTGTGCAGGCGCTCCAGCAGCGGACCGGCGTCGCGGACGTAGCGCCGCACCGCGGAGTCGGTCCACTCCCCGTCGCCGTAGCCGTGGAAGCGCAGGTGCAGCTCCACCAGCCGGGACACGTCCTTGATCATGTCGTTGGAGTACTTCAGCGCGGTCAGCCGCTTCTTGGTCATCTTCGCCCCCACCACCTCGTGGTGGTGGAAGGAGACGCGGCCGTCGCTCTCGAAGCGGCGGGTGCGGGGCTTGCCGATGTCGTGCAGCAGGGCCGCGAGGCGCAGCACCAGGTCCGGGCCGTCCTCCTCCAGGGCCATCGCCTGTTCCAGCACGATCAGCGAGTGGTCGTAGACGTCCTTGTGCCGGTGGTGCTCGTCACTCTCCAGCCGCAGCGCGGGCAGCTCGGGCAGGACCCGGTCCGCCAGCCCCGTGTCCACCAGCAGTCCCAGACCCCGGCGCGGGTTGGCCGACAGGATCAGCTTGTTCAGCTCGCCCTGGACCCGCTCCGCCGAGACGATCTCGATGCGGTCGGACATCGCCTTCATGGCCGCCACGACCTCCGGGGCGACCTCGAAGTCCAGCTGCGCGGAGAACCGCGCCGCCCGCAGCATCCGCAGCGGGTCGTCGGAGAAGGAGTCCTCCGGGGTCCCGGGGGTGCGCAGCACACCGGCGGCCAGGTCCTCCAGGCCTCCGTGCGGGTCGATGAACTCCTGCTCGGGCAGGGCCAGGGCCATGGCGTTGACCGTGAAGTCGCGCCGCACCAAGTCCTCGTCGATCGAGTCGCCGTAGGAGACCTCGGGCTTGCGCGAGGTGCGGTCGTAGGCCTCCGAGCGATACGTCGTCACCTCGATCTGGAAGTTCCGCACGACGTCCCCGACGCGGGCGCTCTTCTGCGCCCCGACGGTGCCGAAGGCGATGCCCACGTCCCACACCGAGTCGGCCCACGGCCGGACGATCTTCAGCACGTCCTCGGGGCGGGCGTCGGTGGTGAAGTCGAGATCGTTGCCGAGACGCCCGAGCAGCGCATCGCGGACGGACCCGCCGACCAGGGCGAGGCGGAAGCCCGCCTCCTGGAATCGGCGGCCGAGCTCGTCGGCGACAGGGGCGACCCGCAGCAGTTCACTGACCGCGCGGCGCTGCACCTGACTCAGGGCACTGGGGGTGTCTTCGTTGGCGTTCGGCACAACAGAAAAGGGTACGTGCCCGGCCCACCGGGGGCCGCCCCGTTTTGAGCGACCCCGGTACGCGGCCGCCCCGGGGCTGAGCCGATCATGTGGAGCAAGGCGCGGCACTCGCACACAGCGGGCCTCGTTACCATGCCAGGACGCACAAAAGACGAGCACTGACACTTCGAGGAACGGGCTAGCGCGTGGCCGAGGCGGCAGACATCCAGGGGGCGTCCCCCGCTCCTGTCCGGCGCCGCTGGCTGCGGCGCGCGATCGTCCTGCTCGCCGGGACGCCCGTGATGGCCGCCCTGGTCTACTCTCCCGCCCCCGAGGCCCAGGCGGTCCAGGCGACGGGTGTGGACGTCCAGCTGACCTCCATGACCCCCGCCGCGCCGGTCAAGGGGGACACCCTGACGATCACCGGAACCGTGGCCAACACGGGCTCCGAGACGATCAACGACGCGCACGTCGGCCTGCGGGTCGGGCCCGCGCTCGCGGACCGGTCCTCCATCGACGAGGCCGCGGAACGCAACGGCTTCCGGGCCGGCGCCGACCCGGGCGAGATCGATCCGGCCTACGCCGTGAAGATCGCCTCGCTGCCGTCGAAGGTCCGCCAGGACTTCACCCTGACCGTCCCGGTGAACAAGCTCGAACTGGACAAGGACGGGGTCTACCAGCTCGGCGTCTCCCTGTCCGGGGCGACCGAGAGCCGCCCGTCCGAACAGGTCCTGGGCATCAAGCGGACCTTCCTGCCCTGGCAGCCCGAAGCGGCCTCCAAGCGCTCCCAGCTCACCTACGCATGGCCGCTGATCTCCACCACCCGCGTGACCGCGGAGACCGGCTCCGACGAGCTGCAGACCCCCGTCTTCCTCGACGATTCGCTCGCCGACGAGCTCAAGGCCGGCGGCCGCCTGGAGCAGATGGTCACTCTCGGCAAGGACCTGCCGATCACCTGGGTCATCGACCCCGACCTGCTCTACACGGTCGACGCGATGACCAAGGGCTACCGGGTCCGCACCCCGGGCGGAAAGCCCGTCCAGGGGAAGAACAAGGCCGTCGCCGAGCAGTGGCTGAACTCCCTGGAAGCCGCTGTCCAGGGCAAGAAGGTCGTCGCCCTGCCCTTCGCGGACCCCGACCTCGCCTCCCTCGCCCACCACGGCAAGGACGTCTCCGGCACCCTGGGCCAGCTGCGCCCCGCCACCGACAAGGCGAAGCACGCCGTCGAGACCGTCCTGCACGTCCCGGCGTCCACCGACTTCTCCTGGCCCGTGAACGGCGCCATCGACCCCTCGATCGTCAACGTCGCCACCTCGGCCGGCGCCCACAACGTCCTCACCCGCAGCGACAGCCTCGTGGAGAGCGGAGCCCTCGGCTACACGCCCTCGGCCGCCCGGCCCATCGGCGCCGGCACCACCGCCGTCGTCGCGGACGCCGACCTGTCCACCGCCTTCGAGGGCGACATGCTGAACGCCGGGGCCTCGACCCTGGCCGTGCAGCGGTTCCTCGCCCACAGCCTCGCCCTCAACCTGCAGAAGACCGACGAGCAGCGCAGCTTCGTCGTCGCCCCGCAGCGGATGCCCAGCGTCAGCCAGGTGCAGTCGATGGCCGCGGCCGTACGCGGGCTCCAGGCGGGCCGGTGGACGCAGCCCGGGGACCTCGAGGCCGCGGCCGCCGCCAAGCCCGATCCCGGGGCCGCCACCCAGGTGCCGGGCGCCGGGCAGTACCCCGAGGCCCTGCGCAAGCAGGAGCTGCCGGTGTCGGCCTTCGAGAAGATCCGCACCACGCAGAACACCCTCGACCACTTCAAGGTGATCCTTGCCGCGCCCGACCGCGTGGAGATCCCCTTCGGCAACACCACCAACCGGGAGATGTCCACGTCCTGGCGCGGGCGTCCCGAGGAGGCCCGCCTCTATCGGGACCAGGCGCAGGACTACCTGATCGGTCTCACCGAGAAGGTCAAGGTCATCCCCAAGTCCGACGCCACCCTGTCCGGACACAGCGCCACCATCCCGGTCAGCGTCCAGAACAGCCTCGTCCAGGACGTCCACGACCTGGTCCTGCGGGTGAAGTCCGCCAACCCGACCCGCCTGATGTTCGGCGACAGCGGTCAGGCCGAGCAGCAGGTGACCGTCCAGGGCGATCACACCCAGACCGTGAAGTTCACCGCCAACGCCACCGCGAGCGGTCCTGTCGAGGTCACGGCGCAGCTCTTCACCAAGGACGGCGTCCCCTACGGCAAGGCGCGGCGGTTCACCGTCGAGGCCACCGAGATCACCCCCACCGTGATGCTCGTCATCGCCGGCGGTGTGCTCCTCCTGGTCCTGGCAGGCATCAAGATGTACGCCAGCCGCAAGCGCGTCGCAGCCCGCGCGGCCGCCGAGGAGAGCACGCAGCCGAGTGACGAGTCCACGGACACCGGACCGCAAAGCACCGAGGGGTCCGGCACGGGTGAGACAGTGGACCGTTGAGCGATGCCGTGGCCGGTCGGCCTGGGGACGATGAGGTGGGGTTTCGATGAACGCGCCGTACGACGGTGACCGCGCGCAGGGCACTGGTGGGCCTGCGCCCTCCCAGGGCACTGCCCCGGGCACCCCGGTGCCCGGGCAGGTTCCCGCGCCTGCGCCCGCGCCGGAACGCGACCCGTATGTCCAGGATGCCTACGACTACGACCCGTACCGGGCCCAGGACCTGTCCGCCCAGGACCCCGTCGCCGAGGTCCTCTACGACCGCGCCTCGCACCCCCCGCCGCCGCCCGGCACCTACCAGGAGCCCGGACCGCTCTACGCGGCGCCGACCGCGCCCTCGTACTCCCCCGACCCGCGCGTCTGGGCCCAGACCCCGCCGCCCGAGCCGGACGGTCCCTCCCGCCACCTTCCGTACGGCGACCACGCGACCACCACCCAGTTCGTCGGCGTCGACTCCCTCGTCACCCAGGCCGGGGACGAGCAGCCGGAACCCGATGCCTTCGCGCACCTCTACCGGGACCAGGAGGCGGCGCCCCGCACCCCCGCCGAGGAGGCCCCCGTCGCGGCGCCGGCACCGAGCAAGCCGGCCGGACGCGCCTCCAGCCTCCTGAAGTCCAGCGCGCTCATGGCCGCGGGCACGATCGTCTCGCGCATCACCGGCTTCGGACGCACTCTGGTCATCGCCGGCGCGATCGGCGTGGGCACCTTCAACGACACGTACCAGATCGCCAACACCCTGCCCACGATGATCTACGTGCTGGTCGGTGGTGGCGCCCTCAACGCCGTCTTCATCCCGCAGCTGGTCCGGGCCATGAAGAACGACAACGACGGCGGAGAGGCGTACGCCAACCGGCTGCTGACCCTCGTCGTGGTCCTGCTGGCCGCCATCACCACCATCTGCGTCCTGGCCGCACCGGTGTTCATCACGATGATGTCGCCGAAGATCGCCTCCGACCCGCAGCAGATGGAAGTGGCCGTCGCGTTCGCCCGCTACTGCCTGCCCACCATGTTCTTCATGGGCATCCACGTGGTCCTCGGTCAGATCCTCAACGCCCGCGGCCGGTTCGGCGCGATGATGTGGACCCCGGTCCTCAACAACATCGTCGTCATCGCCACGTTCGGCGCCTTCATCTGGGCCTTCGGCGGCTTCACCACCTCCGGCGTCAACGCCACCACGGTCACCGCCGACGGTGTGCGCCTGCTGGGTGTGGGCACGCTGCTCGGCCTCACCGTCCAGGCCCTCGCGATGCTGCCCTACCTGCGCGACGCGGGCTTCCGGCCGCGCCTGCGCTTCGACTGGAAGGGCCACGGCCTCGGCAAGGCCGCCCGCCTGGCCAAGTGGACGTTCTTCTTCGTCCTCGCCAACCAGATCGGCCTCGTGGTCGTCACCCAGTTCGCCACCTGGGCCGGGTCCATCGCCGAGGAGCAGGGCCACTCCGGTACCGGCATCACCGCCTACAACTACGCGCTGCTGCTGTGGCAGATGCCGCAGGCGATCATCACCGTCTCCGTCATGACGGCCGTGCTGCCGCGCATCTCCCGCTCCGCCCACGACGGGGACGCCGCCGCGGTCCGCGACGACATCTCCTACGGGCTGCGCACCTCGGCAGTCGCGATCGTGCCGTGCGCCTTCGCGTTCCTCGCGCTCGGCGTGCCGATGGCCACCCTGCTCTACGCCGGCTCGGGCTCGGGCGCGCAGAACATCGGCTACATCCTCATGGCCTTCGGTCTCGGGCTGATCCCGTACTCCGTCCAGTACGTGGTCCTGCGCGGCTTCTACGCCTACGAGGACACCCGGACGCCCTTCTACAACACGGTCATCGTCGCCGCGGTCAACGCGGCCGTCTCCGCGGCCTCCTTCTTCGTGCTCCCCGCCCGCTGGGCGGTCGTCGGCATGGCCGCCGCCTACGGCCTCGGCTACACCGTCGGCGTGGGCGTGGCCTGGCGCCGGCTCAAGACCCGCCTCGGCGGCGACCTCGACGGCGCCCACGTGATGCGCACCTACGCCCGCCTCACCGGCGCCTGCGTCCCTGCCGCCGCGGTGGCCGGCGCCGTCGCCTACGCGGTCACCCAGTGGCTGGGCAGTGGAGTCGCCGGTTCCGCCGCTGCCCTCGTGGCCGGAGGCATCGCCCTGGCGGCCGTGTTCCTCATCGCCGCCAAGCGGATGCGGATCGAAGAGCTCAACGCGATGGTCGGGATGGTCCGCGGACGTTTGGGGCGCTGATGCGCACAACCGTCGCCCCCGTTCGTGTGTCGTGCATAGCGTCGGACTGTGGGCACAATTGGCATGGCTTCGCAGACTGGCCTACAGCGCGCAACGGATGGGGAGGCAGGAACGACGGTGGCGGAACGTAGCACGGCTGCCGTCGACGTGGCCGACAACAGCGGCGATGAGCCGCTGGCCGCACAAGCGGCAAAGGCCACGTCCGACGGGGTGGACACCCAGAACGGACGAGCCGCGGACGGACCCATGCCCGACAAGGACGGCGAACGCACAAAGGCGGCCCCCGCGGCCGCACCCGAACTCCACAGCGGCCACAAGCTCGCCAGACGCTACCGGCTGGAGGAGTGCGTCACCCGTGTGGACGGATTCAGCAGCTGGCGCGCGATGGACGAGAAACTGCGGCGGGCCGTGGGCGTCCACCTGATGCCCGCCGACCACGCGCGGGCACGCTCCGTCCTGGCCGCGGCGCGCTCCTCCGCCCTCCTCGGCGACCCCCGGTTCGTCCAGGTCCTCGACGCCGTGGAGGAGAACGACCTCGTCTACGTCGTCCACGAATGGCTGCCCGACGCCACCGAGCTCACCGCACTCCTCGCCGCGGGCCCCCTGGAGCCCCACGAGGCCTACCAGCTCGTCAGCCAGGTCTCCCAGGCCATGGCCGCCGCACACCGCGAAGGCCTGGCCCATCTGCGGCTGACGCCCAGCGCGATACTGCGCACCTCCTCGGGCCAGTACCGGATCCGCGGCCTCGCCGTGAACGCCGCCCTGCGCGGCATCACCAGCGAGACCCCGCAGCGCGCCGACACCGAGGCCATCGGTGCCCTCCTGTACGCCGCCCTCACCCAGCGGTGGCCGTACGAGAACGACGCGTACGGCCTCGCCGGCCTGCCCAAGGGCGTGGGCCTGATCGCGCCCGACCAGGTGCGCGCCGGTGTCCACCGGGGTCTGGGCGAACTCGCCATGCGGGCGCTCGCCAACGACGGGGCCACCGCGTCCCGCCAGGAGCCCGCCTGCACAAGCCCCGAGGAGCTGGCCAAGGCCGTCGCCGCGATGCCCCGCATCCGGCCGCCGGAGCCCGCCTTCACGGCCCCGCCGGAGTACCAGCACACCACCTACCAGCAGGGCAACTACGGCCGTCCCACGCCTCCCGGTGCCCACACCACCCAGGTCCGGCCCGTCCCGCCGCCGCCTCCCCCGCTGCAGAGCCGTACCGGCCGGGCCCTCAAGTGGGGTGTCGCCGCCCTGCTCATCGCCGCCCTCGGCCTGGGCAGCTGGCAGCTGGCCGACACCCTCCTGGGCCGCAACAACGGCGGCACCAACGGCCCGAACCAGACACAGACCGATTCCGAGGAAGACCCGAAACCGCCGGAGCGGACCGCACTGACCATCAAGGGCGCGGCCGAGTACTACCCGGACGACAAGGCCCAGGACCTCGACGGTGTCTCCAAGAGCTACGACAACGACCCGAGCTCGTTCTGGCGCACCTACCGGTACGAGGACGGTCCCGACCTGGGGGCCTACAAAGAGGGCCTCGGCCTCGTCTTCGACCTCGGTGAGGAGCAGGAGGTGAGTGCGGCCTCGATAGCGTTCAGGTACGACGGAGATCACACCACCGCGACCATCTACGCCGCGCCGAGCCTGTCGTCGTCGACCCCGATCAAGAGCATGAAGCAGATCGCCACGGGGAGCACGAAGGACAAGCAGCTGGAGCTCGCCACCAACACTCCGGTCAAGACGCGCTACGTGGTGCTGTGGCTCACGGCCATGCCGAAGGCCGGCGCTTCGGAGTACAGCGGGGCCGGCTACAAGCAGGGCATCTCGAACGTCGTCTTCTCCCGGACCTCCTAGCACTCACGTGCTGTACGCGGTCCGGTCCGGGCAAGAGGTCTGCGGGAAGGAATTTCCCGCAGACCCGCGGCGCCCGGCCGTGCGGGACGGCTCCGGGACGCACCCGGTTCGACACGTGCTCGGCTTCCCACAGGAGGGGAATCATGAGGCCTGCGCCTGACGGACCCGCCCCCGCCTCGGACCAGGAGCTGCTGGCCCGGCACGTGGCCGGCGACCCCGATGCGTTCGGGGAGCTCGTGCGGCGGCACCGGGACCGGCTGTGGGCAGTGGCGCTGCGGACCCTCGGCGACCGCGAGGAGGCCGCGGACGCCGTGCAGGACGCCCTGGTCTCCGCCTACCGGGCCGCCCACACCTTCCGCGGGGAATCCGCCGTCACGACCTGGCTGCACCGCATCACCGTGAACGCCTGCCTCGACCGCGCCCGCAAGGCCGCCTCCCGCAGGACCTCTCCCCTCGACGACACGGACCGCCTGGAGCGGCTCCTGGAGCCCCACGAGTCCGCTGAGGCCCCCGCGGAGCGCCAGGACCTCCACCGCCAGCTCCTGGCCGCCCTGAGCACCCTCCCGGCCGATCAGCGGGCCGCGCTGGTCCTCGTCGACATGCAGGGATACCCCGTCGCCGAAGCCGCCCGCATCCTCGAGGTCCCCACCGGCACGGTGAAGAGCCGGTGCGCACGCGGCCGGGCGAAACTCGTCCCCCTCCTCACTCATCTGCGCACGAATGCCGGGGATAACAGCCCCATCGAGCGGGGAAGGAACCGGACGCCGGGTCCACCCGTCCCACCAGCGGCAGAACCCAGGCATTCAGACCCAGACGCTGTGAAGGGCGGAGGTGGACGACCGTGAGCCCCACAACCGGCACGACCGGCACGATCCGGCACCCGGACGTCTCGGAGATCTCCGACCTGACCGAAGGTCTCCTCTCCCCGTCCCGTACCGCCGAAGTCCGCCGGCACCTCGGCGACTGCGCCCTGTGCGCCGACGTCCGCGCCTCCCTGGAGGAGATCCGCGGGCTCCTCGGCACTCTCCCGGGGCCGGCCCGGATGCCCGGTGACATCGCCGGCCGCATCGACGCGGCCCTCGCCGCCGAGGCCCTTCTCGACGCCACCCAGCCCCGGGCCAAGGCCAGGCCCGACGAGCGGACTCGCACCCCGAACCGCGATGTTTCACGTGAAACATCGCCCGCCGGTCACCCGACCGGCCCAACCGGCCCGGGCAGACGCCGCGCCCGGCGTCGCATCGCCGTGCTCTCGGGCCTGGTCGGAGCAGCCGCCTGTGCCCTCGGCCTCTTCCTGTTCGGCGATTTCTCCGGTACGCCCACCGGCGACACGGCCGCCCGTACCGAGACCCCGAACTCCGCGGATCGCGGCGCGGCCGTCGCGGCCGGCGGGGACTACACGGCACAAGGGCTCCAGGACACGGTGCGCGGGCTCATCGCCACCCAAGGCGCCAAGACCGCTCCGGGGGAGCAGAACAACACCTACGGCATGGAGAACACGGCTCCGGCCCCGGGAGTCGCTCCCGGCGACAAACTGGCGGCGGTGTCCGTCCCCACCTGTGTCCAGGGCGCCACCGGCCGCCCGGACTCCCCGCTCGCCGCCGAGCGCGGCACCTACCAGGGCGCCGGCGTCTACCTCCTCGTCCTGCCGCACCCGGGAGATTCCGCGCGCGTGGACGCCTACCTGGTCGACTCGGGCTGCGAGAACAGCGGCTCGGCCACCCCCGGAAAGGTCCTGCTGACGGGTACCTATCCGCGGAGCTGACGGGTTCAGGTCCGCAGTGGGGCGGGTGGGGAATGCATGCGCCGTAGGATCCGTTGGGTGGGGTGAGAGTCCGCACCGGCCCCCGGTAGGCAGCACGCAGTCCGCAGAGACGAGGAAGAAACCCGTGAGCGACGTACGAAACGTGATCATCATCGGCTCCGGGCCGGCCGGTTACACCGCCGCCCTGTACACCGCACGCGCTTCGCTCAAGCCCCTGGTCTTCGAAGGTGCGGTCACCGCGGGTGGCGCCCTGATGAACACCACCGAGGTGGAGAACTTCCCGGGCTTCCAGGACGGGATCATGGGCCCGGACCTCATGGACAACATGCGCGGTCAGGCCGAGCGCTTCGGCGCCGAGCTGGTTCCGGACGACATCGTGTCCGTGGACCTCAGCGGTGAGATCAAGACCGTCACCGACACGGCCGGCACCGTGCACCGCGCCAAGGCCGTCATCGTCACCACCGGCTCCCAGCACCGCAAGCTCGGCCTCCCCAACGAGGACGCGCTCTCCGGCCGCGGCGTCTCCTGGTGCGCCACGTGCGACGGGTTCTTCTTCAAGGACCACGACATCGCCGTCGTCGGCGGCGGCGACACCGCGATCGAGGAGGCCACCTTCCTCTCGCGCTTCGCCAAGTCCGTCACGATCGTCCACCGCCGCGACAGCCTGCGCGCCTCGAAGGCCATGCAGGACCGCGCCTTCGCCGACCCGAAGATCAAGTTCGCCTGGGACAGCGAGGTCGCCGAGATCCACGGCGACCAGAAGCTCTCCAGCCTCACCCTGCGCAACACCAAGACCGGTGAGACCTCCGCGCTGCCCGTGACCGGCCTCTTCATCGCCGTCGGCCACGACCCGCGCACCGAGCTGTTCAAGGACCAGCTGGACCTCGACGACGAGGGCTACCTCAAGGTCGACGCCCCCTCCACCCGCACCAGCGTCACCGGCGTGTTCGGCGCCGGCGACGTCGTGGACCACACGTACCGTCAGGCCATCACCGCTGCGGGCACCGGTTGCTCCGCCGCCCTGGACGCCGAGCGCTTCCTCGCCGCCCTTGCGGACGCCGAGAAGGCGACCGCGGCCGCCACCGTCTGACCGCTTCATCCCACACCCCACCCCGCAGGAAAGAAGGAGGCCCGCCGTGGCTCTCAAGACCGTGACCGACGCCGATTTCGACGCCGAGGTACTGGCAAGCGACAAGCCGGTTCTGGTGGACTTCTGGGCCGAGTGGTGCGGACCGTGCCGTCAGATCGCGCCGTCCCTCGAGGCCATCGCCGCCGAGTACGGCGACCAGATCGAGATCGTCAAGCTCAACATCGACCAGAACCCGGCCACGGCTGCCAAGTACGGCGTCATGTCCATCCCGACGCTGAACGTCTACCAGGGCGGCGAGGTCGCCAAGACGATCGTCGGTGCCAAGCCGAAGGCCGCCATCCTGCGTGACCTCTCGGACTTCGTCCAGGTCAAGACCGCCTGACGCACCACCGAAGTTCCACGTGAAACGGGACCGCCCCCTGGGGGCGGTCCCGTTTCACGTATCCCGCTCAGAGGGGACGCAGCGCCGGCTCCTTGCGCGCAGCGCCCAGCAGCCGGTCCAGCGCCAGCTCCACGTCTTCCTTCCAGGACAGCGTCGACCTCAGCTCCAGTCGCAGCCGCGGATGCACCGGATGGGGCCGTACGGTCTTGAACCCCACGGCCAGCAGATGGTCCGCGGGCAGCAGACACGCCGGACCCTCCCAGCGCGCATCCCCGAAGGCCTCGATCGCCCGGAAGCCGCGCCGCAGCAGGTCCTTCGCCACCGTCTGCACCATGACCCGCCCCAGGCCCTGCCCCTGATACCCCGGCATGATCCACGCGGTGATCAGCTGCACCGCATCCGGCGAGACCGGACTGGTCGGAAAGGCAGTGGCCCGCGGCACGTACGCCGGCGGCGCGTACAGCACGAACCCCACCGGAACCTCGTCCACATAGACCACACGGCCGCAGGATCCCCACTCCAGAAGGACAGCGGAGATCCACGCTTCCTTCTCCAGCGCCGGAGTCCCCGCCTTCACGGCGGCCTCACCACTGACCGGGTCCAGCTCCCAGAACACACAGGACCGGCAACGACGCGGCAAGTCCTGGAGGTTGTCCAGCGTGAGCGGTACCAGCCGACGACCCATGACCGCATCGTATCCACTGGTCCCTCGTTCTTCGACAGCACGGCGAAGGGGCGGACCGCGCCGGTTCGCACCGGCACGGCCCGCCCCTCGGCGGCCCTGGGATCACTCCCCGGAAAGACCCTGCTCCAGCACCCGGCCCTCGCCCGGCGCCAGCGTTCCCAGAATCCGCTCCAGATCCTCCATCGACGCGAACTCGACGGTGATCTTGCCCTTCTTCTGGCCCAGATCCACCTTCACCCGCGTCTCGAAGCGGTCCGACAGCCGCGTCGCCAGCTCGCTGAGCGCCGGAGCCACCCGGGTACCCGCGCGCGGACCCTTCGGCTTCACCCCGCTCGAAGGCTCCGAGGCCATCAGCGTCACGATCTCCTCGACCGCGCGCACCGACAGACCCTCGGCCACGATCCGGTGCGCCAGCCGGTCCTGCACCTCGGAATCGTCCACCGAGAGCAGTGCCCGCGCGTGCCCCGCCGACAGCACACCCGCGGCCACCCGGCGCTGCACCGACGGCGACAGCTTCAGCAGCCGCAGCGTGTTCGACACCTGGGGACGCGAACGCCCGATCCGGTCCGCCAGCTGATCGTGCGTGCAGTTGAAGTCCTGGAGCAGCTGGTCGTACGCCGCAGCCTCCTCCAGCGGGTTCAGCTGAGCCCGGTGCAGGTTCTCCAGCAGCGCGTCCAGCAGCAGCTTCTCGTCGTCCGTCGCCCGGATGATCGCCGGAATGGCCTCCAGCCCGGCCTCCCGGCAGGCACGCCAGCGCCGCTCACCCATGATCAGCTCATAGCGACCGGGAGCCGACTGCCGCACCACCACCGGCTGAAGCAGACCCACCTCCTGGATGGAGGTCACCAGCTCGGCGAGCGCGTCCTCGTCGAACACCTCGCGGGGCTGCCGCGGGTTCGGCGTGATCGCGTCCATCGGAAGCTCCGCGAACGTCGCTCCCGCCACCACATTGGTCTCGGCCGCCACCGGATCCGACTCTTGCGCCGGGACGACCGCGAGCGATGTTTCACGTGAAACATCCGCCTGCGCCAACGAGGCGAGCTTCGCCGCCGCGACCCCGCGCTCCGACGTCATGACCGGCACCGCCGACGGAGACGTCGAACCGGCACTGATCACCGGCGGCGTCTTCTCCTGCGGGGCCGCGGGAATCAGCGCACCGAGCCCCCGCCCCAGACCTCTACGTCGCTCGCTCACTGGATCCCCTCCGCCACACTCTGCGTGCTGTTCATGCCCGCGCCCAGATGGGCCTGCTGGGCGTCGTACTGCATTCCGACCCCTCGATACGCGATCTCTCGCGCCGCCTCCAGATAGGAGAGGGAACCGCTTGAACCCGGGTCGTACGTGAGCACCGTCTGCCCATAGCTCGGTGCCTCGGAAATGCGCACCGAACGGGGGATGCTCGTCCGCAGCACCTCCTTGCCGAAGTGGCTGCGCACCTCCTCCGCCACCTGCGAGGCCAGCCGGGTCCTGCCGTCGTACATCGTCAGCAGGATGGTCGACACGTGCAGCGTCGGGTTGAGGTGGGCCCGCACCAGGTCGACGTTGCGCAGCAGCTGGCCCAGGCCCTCCAGCGCGTAGTACTCGCACTGGATCGGGATCAGCACCTCCGCGCCGGCCACCAGCGCGTTCACCGTCAGCAGCCCGAGTGAGGGAGGACAGTCGATCAGGATGTAGTCGAGGGGCTGCTCGTACGCCTGGATCGCCCGCTGCAGCCGGCTCTCCCGCGCCACGAGCGACACCAGCTCGATCTCCGCGCCCGCCAGATCGATCGTGGCCGGAGCACAGAAGAGCCCCTCCACATCCACGACCGGCTGGACGACCTCCAGCAGCGGCCGGCTGTCCACGAGCACGTCGTAGATCGACGGCACGTCCGCGTGGTGGTCGATGCCCAGGGCCGTGGACGCATTGCCCTGCGGGTCGAGGTCGATCACCAGGACCCGCGCCCCGTGCAGGGCCAGCGAGGCCGCCAGGTTCACGGTCGTCGTGGTCTTGCCCACGCCGCCCTTCTGGTTGGCGACCACCATGATCCGGGTCTGCTCCGGCCGGGGCAGCCGCTCTCCGGTACGCCCCAGCGCCTCCACCGCCTGCTGGGCAGCTCGGCCGATGGGGGTGTCGTTGTCTACAAGGGGCGGAGGCAATGTTTCACGTGAAACATCGTCTCCCGCCGATTCAGAGCGGGGACCGGGGACCGGATCGGCCATCGGCCCCGCGAGGTTGGCGTCGGACCGCACGGTGTCACTCTCCTCGACATCAGGCTCGCGATGAACAGAGCCTGCCATGTCACCGGGGTCGCGAACCAGCGGGGCCCGTACTCCTGTGGATGAATCCACCGATGTGGACAACTCCGTCCCCCTTGCGTCCTTGCGGTGAAGGGGGGCCGCAGCCGCACGACTGCGACTGATGATTCCGTGCAGCAGAGAGCGACGTTTCACGTGAAACACGATGCCCGGACAGCGCCCGGACAGGGTCTTCGGGCCGCTACGACACTCCGAAATCCATACCTATGGGGCCCAACGCAGACGAAATCTCCGCCGGGCCCCCACACTTCAGAGAATCAACGGCGACGGCGGGTGCGTCCCACCCGGGCCGCCTTAGCCCGCTTGGCCGCGAACCTCACCCCACCGGGGCTCTCTCCGACCTCGACCCGGACCACCGTCGACAACGGGTCCACCAGACCCTCGCCCACGTGCAGCACTGAGGTCTTCACCACACCGAGCTTCGCCAGTGCGGTCTTCGCCGACACCAGTTCCTCTTCGGCGGTGTCGCCCTTGAGCGCCAGCATCTCCCCGTACGGACGCAGCAGGGGCACGCCCCAGCCGGCCAGCCGGTCCAGCGGGGCCACCGCACGCGCCGTCACCACATGCACCGGCTGCACCTTGCCGAGAACCTCTTCCGCCCGGCCGCGCACCACCGTGACGTGGTCCAGGCCCAGCAGCTCCACGGCCTCCTGGAGGAAGGTCGTGCGCCGCAGCAGCGGCTCAAGCAGTGTGATCTTGAGGTCCCGGCGCACCAGCGCCAGCGGGATACCGGGCAGACCGGCGCCCGAACCCACGTCGCACACGGTGACGCCCTGAGGCACCACCTCCGACAGCACAGCGCAGTTCAGCAGGTGCCGCTCCCACAGCCGCGGCACCTCACGCGGCCCGATCAGGCCCCGCTTGACTCCCGCGTCCGCCAGCAGCTCCGCATACCGCACAGCTTCCGGGAAAAACTCACCGAACACCGCGCGCGCCTCTTCAGGCGCCGGGGGAAGCTCAGCTGCCTCCGTCACGGGGACCGTCCTTCCGTACCGCATGGTTCTGGAAAAACCACGTCTTCAAGATGCCGCGTCGTTCACATGCCGCGTCGTTCACGTGCCGGGCGTTCACATGCCAGGCTGACAAACATCGGCCCCGCCTGCGACACAGACGGGGCCGAATACTCGCGCCAGGGGTCAGGCCGGGAGCACAACGACGAAGCGCTGCGGCTCCTCGCCCTCGGACTCGCTCCGCAGACCGGCGGCCGCCACGGCGTCGTGGACGACCTTCCGCTCGAACGGGGTCATCGGGGCCAGCTTCATCGGCTCGCCCGAAGCCTTCACGTCCGCCGCCGCCTGGGCGCCCAGCGCCGCCAGCTCCTCGCGCTTCTTCGCACGGAACCCTGCGATGTCCAGCATCAGCCGGCTGCGGTCCCCGGTCTCCCGGTGCACGGCGAGGCGGGTCAGCTCCTGCAGAGCCTCCAGAACCTCACCGTCGCGGCCCACGAGCTTCTGCAGGTCACGGCCGGCGGAGTCACTGACGATCGACACCGCGGCCCGGTCGGCCTCGACGTCCATGTCGATGTCGCCGTCCAGGTCGGCGATGTCCAGCAGACCCTCGAGGTAGTCGGCCGCGATCTCACCCTCCTGCTCGAGGCGGGTCAGGGTGTCGCCACTCTCAGCGGCGGCGGTGGTGGTGCCTTCCGTCACGGGAGGGACTCCTTCTTACTTCTTGGGAGAGGGCTTGCTGGGCGTCTGACGCTGCGACTTCGACTGCCGCTTGGGCTGCTGCCGCTTCGCGACACCACCGCTCGCCGCATCCGAATCCGCCGTGGCCTCGGAACTCTTGATCACGGAGCCGTCCGGCTGGGCGGCCATGCCCTGCTTCGTCAGAGCCGTGATGAACTTCCGCTCGTTGTCGTTGCGGTCCGGGCCCTTGGCCACGATCGCCGCGACGATCTTCTTCTTGCTCCGGCCCTTGACGTCACCGTGCGAGCCGATGTGCTTCAGCAGGCGGGTCAGGTACTGGTCCTGCGCCTTGCTGCCCGGCGTCGGGTTCTGGTTGATCACGTACATCTGCTGGCCCATGGTCCACACGTTCGTGGTCAGCCAGTAGACGAGAACACCGACGGGGAAGTTGATGCCCATGACCGCGAAGATCACGGGGAAGATGTACATCAGCATCTTCTGCTGCTGCATGAACGGCGTCTTGACCGAGAGGTCGACGTTCTTCTGCATCAGCTGGCGCTGCGTGTAGAACTGCGACAGCGACATCAGGACGATCATGATGGCGGTCACGATGCGCACGTCGGTGATCGAGGCACCCAGGGCGGCGACCTCGGCGGCGCTGTCCGTGAACTTGGAGGCCAGCGGGGCCCCGAAGATGTGGGCCTCACGCGCGCTGGCCAGCAGCGGACCGTCGATGTAGCCGATCTCTTCACCGTTGGCGATGCTCGCCAGCACGTGGTAGAGCGCGAAGAAGAACGGGGACTGCGCCAGGATCGGAAGGCACGAGGAGAGCGGGTTGGTACCCGTCTCCTTGTACAGCTTCATCATCTCTTCGGACTGACGCTGTTTGTCGTTCTTGTAGCGCTCCTGGATCGCCTTCATCTTCGGCTGGAGCGCCTGCATGCCTCGCGTCGCCTTGATCTGCTTCACGAAGAGCGGGATCAGACAGATGCGGATCAAGACCACCAGGGACACGATGGACAGACCCCAGGCCCATCCGCTGTTCGCGCCGAAGATCGCGCCGTACAGCGAGTGGAACTGGACGATGACCCACGACACAGGCGTGGTGATAAAGCTGAACAGACCGGCAATCGTGTCCACTAATCAGGCTCCTTGAGCATTGCGAGATCTACGCAACGCACTGCGCAGCTGCTCGTGCCAACGCGGGCGTTTACGGGGTGGGACGTGGTCCACACCACCCGGGGACCACGGATTGCACCGCAGGATCCGCCAGGCGGTCAGGGCCGTCCCCTTCACCGCACCATGCCGGTCGATGGCCGTGTACCCGTAGTGCGAACACGACGGGTAGTACCGGCACACCGGGCCGAGCAGCGGACTGATCGTCCACTGGTACAGCTTGATCAAAGCGAGCAGCGGGTACTTCATCGAGCCACGCCTCCCAGGAGCCGCACCAGAGCGGCATCCAGGTCCCGGGCCAGTTCCTCGGGGCCGGCATCGCCCGCTCCGGGCAACGCACGTACCACCACCAGGCTACCGGCGGGCAGCTGGGAGAGCCGCTCCCGGACCAGATGGCGAAGACGGCGCTTCACCCGGTTACGTATGACGGCGTTGCCGACAGCCTTGCTGACGACGAAACCCGCACGCGACGAGGGATCGATCTCCCCCGACTCGTGCGGGTCCGTTGCACCGCTTGTACGTAGGTGGACGACGAGGAGCGGGCGACCAGCCCGACGACCTCGGCGTACCGCGCTCGCGAAGTCCTCACGCCGCCTCAGCCGATTTTCGGGAGACAGCACGACGTCACGACCTGCGTGTTGTTACGCGGAAAGGGCGGCGCGGCCCTTGCCACGACGGTTCGCGAGGATCGCGCGACCGGCACGGGTACGCATCCGCAGGCGGAAGCCGTGGGTCTTGGCACGACGGCGGTTGTTCGGCTGGAAGGTGCGCTTGCTCACTCGGGGGCTCCAGAGAATGAATCGTTGTGGCGGGACATCGCCTGGCTGTCACCGTGCGCCCACGAGGAGAAACTCGCGTGTTCGCCCGAGTGGCACCGCTAAATGATCACTAACAGTGACCTTCGCCCATCGGTAGGCAGGCGGCAGCAGCCATCGACAACTCGACCTCGTTACGGTACGCGCGGCTACGCCATCCGGTCAAACCGAGCCGACGGGGCCCCACACTGTGCACAGGCTGTGGACAACGACTTGAACCGTACCCGCTGGCCTGACTACCGTTGTCCGACCCCGGTTTTTTTGTCCCGACCGTCCCAAAGAACCACACATTCGTGGGACCCCTGTGAGAGAGCGTGCTCTGTGGCTGACGTACCTGCCGATCTTGCCGCAGTGTGGCCAAGGGTGCTCGAAAAGCTCCTCGGGGAGGGACAGCCGGGGATCGAGCCGAAGGACAAGCAGTGGGTCGAGAGGTGCCAGCCCCTGGCACTCGTCGCCGACACCGCACTGCTCGCCGTCCCCAACGAATGGGGCAAGCGCGTCCTCGAGGGCCGGCTGGCCCCGCTGATCAGTGACGCGCTCAGCCGCGAATGCGGCCGCCCCATCCGGATCGCCATCACGGTGGACGACTCCGCCGGCGAGCCCGCGCCCCCCGCCCCGCCCGCGCAGCAGTCCGGCGGGTACGAGCCGTACGGCGGCCAGCGCCCCGGCGGCGGACCCGGCAACGGGGACGACCAGCTCCCGACCGCCCGCCCCGCCTACCCGGACTACCAGCAGCCGCGCCCCGAGCCCGGCGCCTGGCCCCGCGGCGGCCAGCAGGACGACTACGGCTGGCAGCAGCCGCGCCTCGGCGGTTTCCCCGAGCGCGACCCGTACGCCTCCCCGCAGCCGGGCTACCTCCAGCAGTCCGAGCCCAACGGCTACGACCAGGGCTCCTACGAGCAGCAGCAGTACGAGCAGTCCCCGTACGAGCCTCAGCAGCCCCGCCAGTCGCACCAGTCTCATCAATACGAGCAACAGAATTACGAGCAGCAGCAGTACGAGCAGCCCGCGCCGCGCCAGGCCCCCGGCCGGCCCGCCGCGCCCCCGGCCCCGTCCGGCGGCTCGACCTCGGGCCCGCTGGAGCCGACCGCCCGGCTGAACCCCAAGTACCTGTTCGACACCTTCGTCATCGGCGCCTCCAACCGCTTCGCGCACGCGGCCGCGGTGGCCGTCGCCGAGGCGCCGGCGAAGGCGTACAACCCCCTCTTCATCTACGGGGAGTCGGGCCTCGGCAAGACGCACCTGCTGCACGCCATCGGGCACTACGCGCGGAGCCTCTACCCCGGCACCCGCGTGCGGTACGTGAGCTCCGAGGAGTTCACCAACGAGTTCATCAACTCCATCCGCGACGGCAAGGGCGACGCGTTCCGCAAGCGCTACCGCGAGATGGACATCCTGCTCGTCGACGACATCCAGTTCCTCGCGAGCAAGGAGTCGACGCAGGAGGAGTTCTTCCACACCTTCAACACGCTCCACAACGCCAACAAGCAGATCGTGCTCTCCTCCGACCGGCCGCCCAAGCAGCTCGCCACCCTGGAGGACCGGCTCCGCAACCGCTTCGAGTGGGGCCTGATCACCGACGTCCAGCCGCCCGAGCTGGAGACCCGGATCGCGATCCTGCGCAAGAAGGCCGTCCAAGAGCAGCTCAACGCCCCGCCGGAGGTGCTGGAGTTCATCGCCTCCCGCATCTCGCGCAACATCCGCGAGCTGGAGGGGGCGCTGATCCGGGTCACGGCCTTCGCGAGCCTCAACCGGCAGCCGGTCGACCTGGGCCTCACCGAGGACGTCCTGAAGAACCTGATCCCCGGCGGCGAGGAAAGCTCGCCCGAGATCACCGCCACCGACATCATGGCGGCCACCGCCGACTACTTCGGGCTGACCGTGGACGACCTGTGCGGCTCCTCGCGCAGCCGCGTGCTGGTCACCGCCCGGCAGATCTCCATGTACCTGTGCCGGGAGCTCACCGACCTGTCGCTGCCCAAGATCGGGGCCCAGTTCGGCGGCCGCGACCACACCACGGTGATGCACGCGGACCGCAAGATCCGCGCTCTGATGGCTGAACGGCGGTCCATCTACAACCAGGTCACGGAGCTCACCAACCGCATCAAGAACGGCTGAGCGCGGCCTCCCGTACCGCTCGCCGGGGCCGCGAAAGGGCCCTTCAAACGCTTTCAGAGGGCGCTCCCGGACCGCGACGGGGGCGCCCTTCTTCGTCCGCGCGCCCCTGACCTGTTCGAATACGCCCCCTGAGGAGCAACTCATCCACAGATTCGGGGACTTTCTTCCGTCCACACCCTGGGGACACGTTCCGTCGCCCACAATCTGTCCACAGGCATGCGGGGTGAGGTTCCATCAGGCCAGGTCAGCCCCCTGTGGAATTGTGCGCAAGCGTCATCCACAGGCTGTGGACAAACATTTCGCCCACAGCCCTGTCCACGACGTTGTCCACCGTCCCCCCACAGGTTCGCGCACCCTGTGCACAGGATCGGGCCTGTTCTCCACACCCTTGTCCACTGTTCGGCAACGCACCAGCCCCTCTCACCGCCCGGAGTGAAAGCGGTCACACGGAAGTAGACGTTTGGGTTGTGGAGTACCGGGGGAAAGCTGGGGACACACCTGTGGAGTAGTCGGGGTCACCTGGGGACGGCCTGTGCAGAACTTTTCGTTCTCCACAGAGACACGGGGTTGTCCACCGGTGTCACCCACAGGGTCGGTGGATAAAAAACGCGGTGTGACCTGCGAAAACAGGCTTATCCACCGTTTCCACAGGCCCTACTACTACCCCCATAGACAGTTAGGCCGGTTTCGGTTTTCAAGCGGGTCCTGTGCACAACTCGTCGAGAGCCCGCCCCGACGCCTCGCTCCCGACTTGACCGCCGGCCGCACGGACTGTCGGCGCCGTACGTCAGACTGGTCCCCGGCATCGGTCGAGGCATCGACGAGCCGACGACGAAGGCCGGCAGACGAGCGAGCAACAGCAGGAGGCGGTTCCGGTGAAGATCCGGGTGGAGCGCGACGTACTCGCGGAGGCGGTGGCCTGGGCTGCCCGTAGCCTCCCGGCCCGGCCGCCGGTGCCCGTTCTCGCGGGCCTGCTGCTCAAGGCCGAGGAAGGCACGCTGAGCCTCTCCGGCTTCGACTACGAGGTCTCGGCCCGCGTCTCCGTCGAGGCGGACGTCGAGGAGGACGGCACCGTCCTGGTCTCCGGCCGGCTGCTCGCCGACATCTGCCGCGCCCTCCCCAACCGCCCGGTGGAGATTTCCACAGACGGTGTACGGGCGACCGTGGTCTGCGGCTCCTCGCGATTCACACTCCACACCCTGCCTGTGGAGGAATACCCGGCGCTGCCGCAGATGCCCACCGCCACCGGCACCGTGCCCGGCGAGGTCTTCGCCTCCGCCGCCAAGCAGGTGGCCACCGCCGCCGGCCGCGACGACACGCTGCCCGTGCTGACCGGTGTCCGCATCGAGATCGAGGGCGACCGCGTCACCCTGGCCTCCACCGACCGCTACCGCTTCGCGGTCCGCGAGTTCCTGTGGAAGCCGGAGAACCCGGACGCGTCGGCCGTGGCCCTGGTGCCCGCCAAGACGCTCCAGGAGATCGCCAACTCGCTGACCAGCGGCGACACCGTCACCCTGGCGCTGTCCGGCTCCGGCGCGGGCGAAGGCCTGATCGGTTTCGAGGGCGCCGGCCGCCGCACCACCACCCGGCTGCTCGAAGGCGACCTGCCCAAGTACCGGACGCTCTTCCCGACCGAGTTCAACTCCGTCGCCGTGATCGAGACCGCGCCGTTCGTCGAGGCCGTCAAGCGCGTGGCCCTGGTGGCCGAGCGCAACACCCCGGTCCGCCTCAGCTTCGAGCAGGGGGTGCTGATCCTGGAGGCCGGCTCCTCCGACGACGCACAGGCTGTGGAAAGGGTCGACGCGCAGCTCGACGGCGACGACATCTCGATCGCCTTCAACCCGACCTTCCTGCTGGACGGCCTGAGCGCGATCGCCTCCCCGGTGGCCCAGCTGAGCTTCACCACGTCCACCAAGCCCGCGCTGCTCAGCGGCCGTCCGGCGCTCGACGCGGAAGCCGACGAGGCCTACAAGTACCTGATCATGCCGGTGCGCCTCTCCGGCTGATTCTTTGCAGGTCAGGCCCGGTTTCGCGGTCCGCGAGACCGGGCCTGCGCACGTTGCGGGGACAGCGGCCCGGCCGCGCGCGCCCCGTGGGGCCGGGCGGCCCGCCCCGGCGTAGGCTCGGGGCCTGGGGTGTCCCCGGGATCCACGGACGCCCCGGCAAAGACGGCCACAACGCTTAAGGAACCACCTGATGGAGCTTGGTCTCGTCGGTCTCGGCAAGATGGGCGGCAACATGCGCGAGCGCATCCGCCGCGCAGGCCACACCGTCATCGGATACGACCGCAACCCGGACCTCGCCGACGTCCACAGCCTGCGGGAACTTGTGGACAGCCTGCAGGCCCCCCGCGTCGTGTGGGTGATGGTCCCGGCGGGTGCGGCGACCCAGTCCACCGTCGACGAGCTCGCGGAGCTGCTCTCGATCGGCGACATCGTCGTCGACGGCGGAAACTCCCGCTGGACCGACGACGAGAAGCACGCGGCGGAGCTGGCGGCCAAGGGCATCGGCTTCGTCGACTGCGGCGTCTCCGGCGGCGTGTGGGGCCTGGAGAACGGCTACGCCCTCATGTACGGCGGCGAGAAGGACCACGTCTCGCGGGTCCAGCCGATCTTCGACGCCCTCAAGCCCGAGGGTGACTTCGGCGCCGTACACGCCGGCAAGGTCGGCGCGGGCCACTTCGCGAAGATGGTCCACAACGGCATCGAGTACGCCATGATGCAGGCCTACGCCGAGGGCTGGGAGCTCCTGGAGAAGGTGGACTCGGTCACCGACGTCCGCGAGGTCTTCCGCTCCTGGCAGGAAGGCACCGTCATCCGCTCCTGGCTGCTGGACCTGGCCGTGAACGCCCTCGACCAGGACGAGCACCTGGAGCAGCTGCGCGGCTTCGCGCAGGACTCCGGCGAGGGCCGCTGGACCGTGGAGGCGGCGATCGACAACGCCGTACCGCTGCCCGCGATCACCGCGTCGCTGTTCGCGCGGTTCGCCTCGCGGCAGGACGACTCCCCGCAGATGAAGATGATCGCCGCGCTGCGCAACCAGTTCGGCGGCCACGCGGTCGAGAAGGCGTAATCCACAGCCTGTCGACAACCGCTCCACAGCAGGACAGAGCAGATCAGCAGGAAGCCGGGGGAGGTCGGCGCCGTATGCATGTTTCGCATCTCTCATTGGCCGACTTCCGCTCGTACGCCCGGGCCGAGGTTCCCCTCGACCCGGGCGTCACCGCTTTCGTGGGACCCAACGGCCAGGGCAAGACCAACCTCGTCGAGGCGATCGGCTACCTCGCGACGCTGGGCAGCCACCGCGTCTCCGCCGACGCCCCGCTCGTACGGATGGGCGCGGACCGGGCGATCATCCGCGCGGCCGTCACCCAGGGCGAGCGCCGGCAGCTGGTGGAACTGGAGCTGAACCCGGGGCGGGCGAACCGGGCCCGGATCAACCGGTCCTCGCAGGTCAAGCCGCGGGACGTGCTGGGGATAGTCCGCACCGTGCTGTTCGCGCCGGAGGACCTGGCCCTGGTCAAGGGCGACCCCGGGGAGCGCCGCAAGTTCCTGGACGAGCTCGTCACCGCGCGCTCGCCGCGGATGGCGGCGGTCCGCTCCGACTACGAGCGGGTGCTCAAGCAGCGCAACACGCTGCTGAAGTCGGCGGCGATGGCGCGCAGGCACGGCGGCCGCTCCATGGACATGTCCACCCTCGACGTGTGGGACCAGCACCTCGCGCGCGCGGGCGCGGAGCTGCTCGCGCAGCGGCTGGATCTGATCGCGACGCTGCTGCCGCTCGCGGACAAGGCGTACGAGCAGCTCGCGCCCGGCGGCGGCCCGCTGGGGCTGGCGTACAAGTCCTCGGCCGGCGAACCGGTGGACAGCGGCACCGCGCGCACCCGCGAGGCGCTCTACGAGGTGCTGCTGGCCGCGCTCGCGGACGTCCGCAAGCAGGAGATCGAGCGCGGCGTGACCCTGGTGGGCCCGCACCGCGACGACGTGCTACTGCGGCTCGGGGAGCTGCCCGCGAAGGGGTACGCGAGCCACGGCGAGTCCTGGTCGTACGCGCTGGCGCTGCGGCTGGCCTCGTACGAGCTGCTGCGCTCGGAGGGCAGCGAGCCGGTGCTGATCCTGGACGACGTGT
The DNA here is from genome assembly GCF_042894695.1 of Streptomyces sp. NPDC001513. Lineage (NCBI taxonomy): Bacteria > Bacillati > Actinomycetota > Actinomycetes > Kitasatosporales > Streptomycetaceae > Streptomyces > Streptomyces sp. NPDC001513. The sequence continues at coordinate 86,794 of NZ_JBIAVU010000011.1, read as the reverse complement.
TCGCGGAACTGGACGCGCGGCGCCGGGAGCGGCTGGCGGAGCTGGTGGCGCCGGGCGAACAGGTGCTGGTGACGGCGGCGGTGGAAGACGACGTCCCGGGGGTGCTGGTGGGAACGCGGTTCTCGGTGTCCGGCGGTGAGGTGACCCGGCTGTGAACGAGCAGGGAAAGAACCCGCAGGAGGGCCGCAAGGTCCCGGAGGTCTCCGGGGTGGACCTCGCCCGCCAGGCCCTCGCGGCCGCGCGGGAACAGGCGCGGGCCCGGGGCAACGCGGCCGGCGCCAGGAAGGGCCGCCAGCCGGGGCTGCGCTCGGGGGCGCGCGCGGACGGCCGCGACCCGATGCCGCTGATGGCGGCGCTGGACCGGCTGCGGACCGAACGCGGCTGGGAGATGCCGATGGCGGTGGCGGGCGTGATGGAGCGCTGGCCGGAGATCGTCGGGCCGGACATCGCGGCGCACTGTGAACCGGAGCGGTACGAGGACCGTGAGCTTGTCGTGCGGTGCGATTCCTCGGCGTGGGCGGCGCAGCTGAAGCTGCTGGCGCCGCAGCTGGTGGCGCGGCTGAACGCGGATCTGGGGCAGGGGACGGTGCGGATGATCAAGGTGCAGGGGCCGGGTGGGCGGCCGAAGGGGTACGGGCCGTGGCGGGCGCCGGGCAGCAAGGGTCCCGGGGACACCTACGGCTGATGCCGCGGCCCTGCGGGGCTGCCCGTGCGGCTGCGGACAGCCCGCTCCGCGGGCCCCGGGGCTGCGCCCCGGACCCCGCGCCTCAAACGCCGGCGGGGCTGGACTTCGTGGCGTCCCTCACGGTAGCCGGAGGTTGACAGGCCGAAGCGCTGGATGCCCGTGTGAGCCTCTTTGAGCCCCTTCCCGGATGTGGGGAGTCGGAGAGAGGAGGTTCAGGGCGGCACATGCGGACTCAGGTACCGGCAAACCCCCATTCATGTCCGTGGTACCGGTAGACTGAAGCGAATCCCGCCCGCTTGCGGGATCTAGCTGATACACGCTGACAACGCAGATTGACGCAGCCGCTCCTGCTTGCATGCCTGCTGGCCCGGAGTACGGCCTGTGCTGTGCCAGAAAGGGCGCTTCGTGGCCGATTCCGGCAACCCCAACGACAACCAGTCCACAGCCGGCGGGAACGGCGAGGTCACCGCCTCGTACGACGCCAGTGCGATCCAGGTCCTCGAGGGCCTGGACGCGGTCCGCAAGCGGCCAGGCATGTACATCGGCTCGACCGGTGAGCGCGGGCTGCACCACCTCGTATACGAGGTGGTGGACAACTCGGTCGACGAGGCCCTGGCCGGGCACGCGGACACCATCGACGTGACGATCCTCGCCGACGGCGGTGTGCGGGTCATCGACAACGGCCGCGGCATCCCGGTCGGCATCGTGCCGTCCGAGGGGAAGCCGGCCGTCGAGGTCGTCCTGACCGTCCTGCACGCGGGCGGCAAGTTCGGCGGTGGCGGCTACGCCGTCTCCGGCGGTCTGCACGGCGTCGGTGTGTCCGTCGTGAACGCCCTGTCGACCAAGGTCGCGGTCGAGGTCAAGACGGACGGCCACCGCTGGACCCAGGACTACAAGCTGGGCGTGCCGACGGCCCCGCTGGCCAAGAACGAGGCGATCGAGGAGACCGGCACCTCGGTCACCTTCTGGGCCGACGGCGACATCTTCGAGACGACCGAGTACTCCTTCGAGACGCTGTCGCGGCGCTTCCAGGAGATGGCCTTCCTCAACAAGGGCCTCACCCTGACGCTGACCGACGAGCGCGAGTCGGCGAAGGCGACCGTCGGCGCGGACGACCCGGACGCGGACGCGGCGGAGCCCGCGGCGCGCACGGTGAAGTACTACTACGAGGGCGGCATCGTCGACTTCGTGAAGTACCTCAACTCGCGCAAGGGCGAGCTGATCCACCCGACCGTCATCGACGTCGAGGCCGAGGACAAGGAGCGCATGCTCTCGGTCGAGATCGCGATGCAGTGGAACTCGCAGTACACGGAGGGGGTCTACTCCTTCGCGAACACGATCCACACGCACGAGGGCGGTACGCACGAGGAGGGCTTCCGTGCGGCGCTGACGGGTCTGGTGAACCGTTACGCGCGCGAGAAGAAGCTGCTGCGCGAGAAGGACGACAACCTCGCCGGCGAGGACATCCGCGAGGGTCTGACGGCGATCATCTCGGTGAAGCTGGGCGAGCCCCAGTTCGAGGGCCAGACGAAGACCAAGCTGGGCAATACGGAGGCCAAGACCTTCGTGCAGAAGGTCGTCCACGAGCACCTGAACGACTGGTTCGACCGCAACCCGGTCGAGGCCGCGGACATCATCCGCAAGTCGATCCAGGCGGCCACCGCGCGCGTCGCGGCCCGCAAGGCCCGCGACCTCACCCGTCGCAAGGGTCTGCTGGAGAGCGCCTCGCTGCCGGGCAAGCTGTCCGACTGCCAGTCGAACGACCCGACCAAGTGCGAGATCTTCATCGTCGAGGGTGACTCGGCCGGCGGCTCCGCGAAGTCCGGCCGCAACCCGATGTACCAGGCCATCCTGCCGATCCGCGGCAAGATCCTGAACGTCGAGAAGGCCCGGATCGACAAGATCCTCCAGAACACCGAGGTCCAGGCGCTGATCAGTGCCTTCGGTACCGGTGTGCACGAGGACTTCGACATCGAGAAGCTCCGCTATCACAAGATCATCCTGATGGCGGACGCCGACGTCGACGGCCAGCACATCAACACCCTGCTGCTGACCTTCCTGTTCCGCTTCATGCGGCCGCTGGTCGAGGCCGGTCACGTGTACCTGTCCCGCCCGCCGCTGTACAAGATCAAGTGGGGCCGGGACGACTTCGAGTACGCGTACTCGGACCGCGAGCGCGACGCGCTGGTGGAGCTCGGCAAGCAGAACGGCAAGCGGATCAAGGACGACTCGGTCCAGCGCTTCAAGGGCCTGGGCGAGATGAACGCCGAGGAGCTGCGCGTCACCACCATGGACGTGGACCACCGCGTCCTCGGCCAGGTCACGCTGGACGACGCGGCGCAGGCCGACGACCTGTTCTCCGTGCTGATGGGTGAGGACGTCGAGGCCCGGCGCTCCTTCATCCAGCGCAACGCCAAGGACGTTCGGTTCCTCGACATCTGAGTCGGCTCCGCTGACCGCCGCCTGAAAGGACTTCTGACCAGCAATGGCCGACGAAACCACACCCACCGCAGAGAACGCCGAGAACACTGCGGAGGAGCAGCCCGTCATGCGCATCGAGCCCGTAGGGCTCGAGACGGAGATGCAGCGCTCCTACCTCGACTACGCGATGTCCGTCATCGTCTCGCGCGCCCTGCCGGACGTGCGGGACGGCCTCAAGCCGGTGCACCGCCGCGTGCTGTACGCGATGTACGACGGCGGCTACCGGCCCGAGAAGGGCTTCTACAAGTGCGCCCGCGTCGTCGGCGACGTCATGGGCACGTACCACCCGCACGGTGACAGCTCGATCTACGACGCCCTGGTCCGCCTGGCCCAGCCGTGGTCGATGCGCATGCCGCTGGTGGACAGCAACGGCAACTTCGGCTCTCCGGGCAACGACCCGGCGGCCGCGATGCGCTACACCGAGTGCAAGCTGATGCCGCAGGCCATGGAGATGCTCCGGGACATCGACGAGGAGACCGTCGACTTCCAGGACAACTACGACGGCCGCAACCAGGAGCCGACGGTCCTGCCGGCGCGCTTCCCGAACCTGCTGGTCAACGGCAGCGCCGGCATCGCGGTCGGCATGGCGACCAACATCCCGCCGCACAACCTGCGCGAGGTCGCGGCCGGTGCCCAGTGGGCGCTGGAGCACCCGGAGGCCTCGCACGAGGAGCTCCAGGACGCGCTGATCGAGCGGATCAAGGGCCCGGACTTCCCGTCGGGCGCCCTGGTCGTGGGCCGCAAGGGCATCGAGGAGGCGTACCGGACCGGTCGCGGCTCCATCACGATGCGCGCGGTGGTGGAGGTCGAGGAGATCCAGAACCGCCAGTGCCTGGTGGTCACGGAGCTCCCGTACCAGACCAACCCCGACAACCTCGCGCAGAAGATCGCCGACCTGGTGAAGGACGGCAAGGTCGGCGGCATCGCCGACGTCCGTGACGAGACCTCGTCGCGGACCGGTCAGCGCCTGGTGATCGTCCTGAAGCGGGACGCCGTCGCGAAGGTCGTGCTGAACAACCTCTACAAGCACACCGATCTGCAGACGAACTTCGGTGCGAACATGCTGGCGCTGGTGGACGGCGTGCCGCGCACGCTGTCGATCGACGCCTTCATCCGCCACTGGGTGACGCACCAGATCGAGGTCATCGTCCGGCGCACGAAGTTCCGCCTGCGCAAGGCGGAGGAGCGCGCGCACATCCTGCGCGGTCTGCTCAAGGCGCTGGACGCGATCGACGAGGTCATCGCGCTGATCCGGCGCAGCAACACGGTCGAGATCGCGCGCGAGGGCCTGATGGGCCTGCTGGAGATCGACGAGATCCAGGCGAACGCGATCCTGGAGATGCAGCTCCGCCGCCTCGCGGCCCTGGAGCGGCAGAAGATCGTCGCCGAGCACGACGAACTCCAGACGAAGATCAACGAGTACAACGCGATCCTGGCCTCGGAGGGGCGTCAGCGCTCCATCGTGAGCGAGGAACTGGCCTCCATCGTCGAGCGGTTCGGCGACGACCGGCGTTCCAAGCTGGTGCCCTTCGACGGTGACATGTCCATCGAGGACCTGATCGCCGAAGAGGACATCGTCGTCACGATCACGCACGGCGGCTACGTCAAGCGGACCAAGACCGAGGACTACCGCTCGCAGAAGCGCGGCGGCAAGGGCGTGCGCGGGACGAAGCTGAAGCAGGACGACCTGGTCGACCACTTCTTCGTCTCCACCACGCACCACTGGCTGCTGTTCTTCACGAACAAGGGCCGCGTCTACCGGTCCAAGGCGTACGAGCTCCCGGACGCCGGCCGTGACGCGCGCGGGCAGCACGTGGCGAACCTGCTGGCCTTCCAGCCGGACGAGAAGATCGCGCAGATCCTCGCGATCCGCGACTACGAGGCGGCGCCCTACCTGATCCTGGCCACCAAGGGCGGCCTGGTGAAGAAGACGGCGCTCAAGGACTACGACTCGCCCCGTTCGGGTGGTGTGATCGCCATCAACCTCCGGGAGACCGAGGCCGGCGGCGATGATGAGCTGATCGGCGCGGAGCTGGTGTCGTCCGAGGACGACCTGCTGTTGATCAGCAAGAAGGCGCAGTCGATCCGCTTCACGGCGACCGACGACGCGCTGCGCCCGATGGGCCGCGCGACCTCGGGTGTGAAGGGCATGAGTTTCCGTGAAGGTGACGAACTGCTTTCCATGAGCGTGGTGAGGCCGGGTACGTTCGTCTTCACCGCGACCGACGGCGGCTACGCCAAGCGGACGCCGGTGGACGAGTACCGCGTCCAGGGTCGTGGCGGTCTGGGCATCAAGGCCGCGAAGATCGTGGAGGACCGCGGGTCGCTCGTAGGGGCGCTCGTGGTGGACGAAACGGACGAGATTCTCGCCATCACGCTCGGCGGTGGTGTGATTCGTACGCGCGTCAACGAAGTCAGGGAGACCGGCCGTGACACCATGGGCGTCCAGCTGATCAACCTGGGCAAGCGCGATGCCGTGGTCGGCATCGCCCGGAACGCCGAGGCCGGTCAGGAAGCTGACGAGGTCGAGGCCGACGAGAACGAGACCGAGGTGGCCGACGGACAGGCCGCCGAGGCCGCCGAGGGCACGCAGCCTTCGGCCGGGGAGCACGAGGAGTAAGTCGTGAGTGGAGCCACGGGCGCCGGACCGGCCAAGACTGGGGCGAACGGTGCCCGTGGCCCTGCCGCGGACTCCCAGGGTGGCGACGCCACCGCCGAGGGCAGGGGGATCGCCGTGACGGACACCCGAGAGCCGCAGTCGACGGCCGGCGCGGACGCCGGCCAGGACCGGCCCGCACCGCCGCCGTACCAGCCGCCGCAGGCCTACGCGGCGCCCTCGGGCCCGGGGACGCCGCGGGCGAACGGGGGAGCCGCCGCGCAGCGCAAGCCGCGTACGGGGGTCCGTACGGCGCCCAGGACGCGCAAGGCGCGGCTGCGGGTGGCCAAGGCCGACCCGTGGTCGGTGATGAAGGTCAGCTTCCTGCTGTCGATCGCGTTGGGCATCTGCACGATCGTGGCGGCGGCGGTGCTGTGGATGGTCATGGACGCGATGGGTGTGTTCTCGACCGTCGGCGGCACGATCAGTGAGGCGACCGGCTCGAACGAGAGCAACGGCTTCGACCTCCAGTCGTTCCTGTCGCTGCCGCGCGTGCTGACCTTCACGTCGGTGATCGCGGTGATCGACGTGGTGCTGGCGACGGCACTGGCGACGCTGGGCGCGTTCATCTACAACCTGTCGGCGGGCTTCGTCGGCGGTGTGGAGCTGACCCTCGCCGAGGACGAGTAGGGCCTTCGCCGAAGCGCCTGCGAGGGGTCGGATGACCTGCGCAGACGCCCCGTCGGAACGGATTTTGGCCTGACCGGGTCTGTGCGCTAATCTTCAGGAGTCAGCGCGCAGCGCGGATGGGGCTATAGCTCAGTTGGTTAGAGCGCATCCCTGATAAGGATGAGGCCACAGGTTCAAATCCTGTTAGCCCCACAGTGTCGAAGACCCCCAGGCCAAGGCCTGGGGGTCTTTGTCGTAGGGCCAGTTGGTGGGTTGGCAGGTCACCGATCGGTATCGGTCGGTGTGTATTGTTGGCTGCCAGAAGTCCCCTACGTCAACGAAAGACGAGGTCGCGCGGTGAAGAAGCTGCTCCTGGTCGCACTGGCCGCCATCGGCGGGCTCCTCGTGTACCGCCAGATCCAGGCGGACCGCGCCGAGCAGGACCTGTGGACGGAGGCAACCGACTCCGTGCCTTCTGGTTCCGGTGTGTGAGACCCAAGGCTGATCCCATGAAGCCCCGGCTGCCGCTGCGGCCGGGGCTTTGTGCTGTTCTGTGACGAAAACTTACGTTATGCAAAGATTTGGCTTGCGCTAGCAAACTCGGGGTGGACGTGATGGGTCGGGTGCGGACGACGGTGCGGCTGGGAGCCGTGGTGGGGGCGGCGGCCCTGGGCCTGACGGCCGGTCTGCCGGCGGCCGCCCGTGCCGAGGGGACGCAGCCGCAGCCGGTGCCGACGTACCGGGCCGCGGACGGCGCCAAGGCGGTCGAGGGCAAGGCCTCCACCGCGGACGCCCCGCAGATCGAGCCCGGCAGCGTCTACAAGGACACCCTCGGCCCCGGGGAGCGCGTGTACCGGCTCGTCCTGGAGAAGGACGACTCGAACGTCTACGTCTCCGCCGTGGTCCGGCCCGAGGCGGGCGCGAAGGTGTCCGGCGGCGACGGCATCGAGGTGGAGATCATGACCACCGCCGGGAGCTCCTGCCGGGACAGCGTCGGCCGGGCGAACTTCGGCTACGACCCCTACCCGATCAGCGCGGCCGGCGTGCGGTGGGGCGGGGAGGACGAGGACTGCGCGCCCGCCGGCGTGTACTACGCCAAGATCACCCGTACCTCGGCCAAGGGCTACGACCAGAGCCCCTGGCCGCTGGAGATCAAGGTCCAGCGGGAACCGGGGCGCGGCGCGGGCGCTCCCACCACCGCGCCGAGCGGCTGGCCCTCCGGGGCCCCGGCCCTGCCCGGCACCGAGGCGGTGGGCCGCACCGGGGGCACCGGCTTCAACGACGCGCGCGCCCTCGGCGCGGGCGTGTGGCGCGACGAGATGCGGCCCGGCCAGACCCGCTACTACCGGGTCCCGCTGGACTGGGGGCAGCAGCTGGGGGTCGGCGCCGAACTCGCCGCCGCCCGGATGACCAAGACGTACGGCTCCGCCTCGGGCGGGCTGACCGTCTCGCTCTACAGCCCGTACCGGGGCCTGATCTCCGACAAGGACGTCTCGTACGACGGCAAGCAGGCCGGGATCACCCTGGGGAAGACCCCTCCCGTCGTCTACGAGAACCGGTTCGCCGGTGACCGGACCGTGCGGTCCGTGGCCGTCGCGGGCTGGTACTACGTCGCGGTGACGATGGGCTCGAAGGTCGCCGACTTCACCGAGGACGCGGTGCCGGTGCCGCTGACCCTGCGGCTGGAGGTCGGCGGCACCCCGGCCAAGGCGCCCGCGTACCAGGGGAGTCCGGCCGCGGGCGGCTTCGGGGTGGGCGCGGAGGACCGGACCGCCGCCGAGGAGGGGCTGACCGCGCCGGAGGCCGCGCGGGCCGCCGACAAGCGGTCCGTGATGCGGGTCGTGGCCGGGGCGGGCTTCGGCACGGGGACCGTGCTGCTGCTCGTCCTCGGCGGCTGGACCCTGCTGGGGCGGCGGGGGCGCGGTCCTACAGCTGCGTGAGGGCCCAGACCGCTACGGCGAAGCAGAGGAGCGCCGCGGCGAGGATCGAGGCCACGGCCTTGGCCGGGGGCGGGGCGATGCCGCCGGCAGCCCGGACGGGCGGGGCGTCGGAGGCGAGCGTCGTCGGCACGGTCGCCGGGGAGGGCGGCGGCAGGTGGAAGCTGCCCGTCTCCGAGGGTCCGTACGCGGGTCCGTACGCGGGCCCGTACGCGGGCACCTGGGCCGGGACGGCCGGGTACGGGGTCGTCGGCGCGGTGGGAGCGGTCGCGGCCGCCGTCGCCGCCGTACCGCGCGGATCGGTACGGGCGGGCTCCGCGGGCGTCGTCACGGAGGCGGGCGCACCCGGCGGTACCACCCCGGCGGTGGGTGCCTGCGGGGTCACCGCAGCCGTGGCCGCCGGTCCCTGCGGGCCGAAACCGGGCGGGAGCGGGCCGAGTTGGTCGAACACCTCCACCGGATCCTCGTCCGGGGCGGGCGCCGGCAGCAGCTCCACGGCCTCGGCAAGGGCCTTGCGCGCCCCTGTGGCCGTACGGAACCGGCTCTGGGGGTCCGGCTGGAGGAGGCCGGCGAGGACGTCCCACAGCGGGGCGGGAACGCCCTCCGGGGCGTCCGGGGTGCCATGGGCCAGGAAGTGCTCCACGAGGCCCTGGGAGTCGGGCTTGGAGCCCTTGAGCAGGTACAGGGCGACCAGCCCGGCAGCGAAGAGGTCGGCAGGGAAGTCGGGCTCGGCGCCCAGCAGTTGCTCGGGGGCGAAATAGCCCGGGGTGCCGACCACGTAATTGGTCTCGGTCAGCCGGGGCTCGCCCTTGCGCATGGAGATGCCGAAGTCGGACAGCCGCAGGTGCGGCCGCCCGGTTCCGGTGGCCTCCATCAGGATGTTGGCCGGTTTGATGTCGCGGTGGACCACGCCTTCCGCGTGCACCGCGGCCAGCCCCGACAGGAGCTGGTCGAGCAGCAGGCACACGAAACGGGGCGGCAGCGGGCCGTAGTCCCCGATCACGTGGCCGAGGGAGCCGCCGCCGACCAGGTCCATCGTGAAGAGGACCTTGTCGTCGTCGGCCGCCCAGCTGGCGGGAGCGAGCACGTGCGGGTGGTCGATCCGCAGGGCCTGTTCCCGCACGAAGCGCAGGAGGGTGTGGGCGTCGCTCTGCAGGAGGACCTTCGCGGCGACGTAGCGGCGACGGCGGTGGTCCCAGGCGCGCCACACGGCGCCCGCGCCCCCGCGCCCGATCGGATCGATCAGCTCGTACCGACCGGCGAAGATCTCACCCATCGCTGCGCCCGTCCCCCGTCACCGTCGTCCGCCCCCGTGCCGTCAGTTCTGGTGGGCCTCGTAGTGGGCGACCGCGTCGGCGGTGCGGCCCGCGCCGTACACCCGGAGGAACTCTGCCAGTTCCGGGTGGCTGGGGGCGAGGGTGTTCGCCGCGTCGATGATGTCGCCGGCCGCGGAGACCGAGCGCAGCAGCGACTGGATCTCGCGGACGACCCGCTTGACCGTGGGTGCGCCGGAGCTGATGGTGGTCTGGCCGCTGTTGCTCAGGACGGATCCTCCCTGGGTCTTCTTGATCTCGTCCATCCGGTCGGTGGCCTCCCCGGCGCTGACGCTTCCGTCGGCCACCTGGCCGGCGAGATCCTGGAGGGCCTGGACGCGCTGCACCACGGCCGGGTTCCCGATCTTGGCACGCTGGCCGCTCATCAGCTGGGACAGCATGGGCGCCGACAGGCCGAGCACGGCAGCGAGGCGGGCCTGGTTCAAGCCGAGGTCATCTATGAGCCGGCGGAAGAGCGCTCCCAGAGGCTCCCCGTACCAACTGCGCTGAAGCTCTCTGGCTCTGGCCGTGGCCTCTTGCTGTACTGCGTCCACTCTTACTACTCCCCTTCGCTGGTGCGAACCTCGCGAGCATCTTACGGAGAGTGGTCGCACGACGGGAGTCCCTATCATTTTGCGAGATGAGGGGGTACACCCGGTACTCTGTTCTGCGGAACGACCCCCATCCCGCGTGGGACGGGTGCGTCCAGTTTCACGGGGCCTTAGCTCAGTTGGTAGAGCGCTGCCTTTGCAAGGCAGATGTCAGGAGTTCGAATCTCCTAGGCTCCACATCATCAAAGGTCCCCTGACCTGCGGAAACGCTGGTCAGGGGACCTTTTTGCGTGCCCGGCGCAGGTGCTGAGGACGGGCCCGGCGGCGGTGGTGCGCGGCGTTCCGCAACTGTTCGCACGAAGGCGGTGTTTCTACCCCACGACGACCACGACGAACGAAGGAGTCGCGCCATGCCGACCACCAGCCCTGCCACCGGCGTCGCCACGGTGGCGTTCCACGCCACGCGCCTGGGGTCGCTCGTGCTCGCAGCCACGGACGACGCGCTCGTACTGTGCTGCTACGGCACGGCGGAGACCGCGGCGGAGCGGTTGGGCCGGGCCGGACTGGCGCCGGTGGAGCCGGGGGAGGCGGGAGCGCCGGGGCTCAAGGTGCTGGACGAGTCCCGGGCGCAGATCGACGAGTACCTGAGCGGCGGGCGCCGCGAATTCACCGTTCCGGTGGACCTGCGACTGGCCACCCCGTTCAGCCGGCGCACGAATCTGGCGCTCGCCGAGTTCGTCCCGTACGGGCGGACCGCGACCTACGGGCAGCTGGCCGAGGCGCTCGACCGGCCCCGGGCCGCCCGCGCCGTGGGCACCGCGCTGGGCACGAATCCGCTGTGCGTGGTGCTGCCCTGCCACCGGATCATCGGCTCCACGGGGAGCTTCAGCGGGTACGCGGGAGGGCCGGAGGCCAAGCGCGATCTGCTCGCCCTCGAGGCGGCCGGCGTAGCGTCCGGGCACTGAGCCCTTCCCGCGCCTTCCCACGACTCCTGTCTCTCCCCGTCCCGTCCCGCTACGGAAAGCAGAGCACGTGAGCGTCTACGAGCCCCCGCAGCTTCCGGGCTTGGATCTGCCCGGTCCGGACTTCGCCCCGTACCCGCCGGAGGGCGCCCCGGTGCGGGGTGACGCGCCCGCACCGGGGAACCTCGACTGGCGGGCGCTGGCCGCCGAACTGGACCGGGAGGGAGTGGCGTTGACCCCGCCGCTGCTGACGCCCGGGCAGTGCGCGGACCTCCGGGAGCTCTTCGACGATCCCGCCGCGTTCCGCAGCACCGTGACGATGGCGCGGCACCGCTTCGGGGAGGGCCTCTACCGCTACTTCTCGTACCCGCTGCCCGAACTCGTCCAGGACCTGCGGGAGCAGCTGTACCCGCCGCTCGCCCGGATCGCCAACGACTGGGCGCGGCGCCTGGGGCAGCCGGCGTTCGCCCCCGGGTTCGACGGGCTGATCGCGGCGTGCGCGGCCGCCGGGCAGCACCGTCCGACGCCGTTGCTGCTCCGGTACGAGCGGGGCGGTTACAACTGCCTGCACCAGGACGTCTACGGGGACCTGACCTTCCCGCTCCAGGTGGCGATCATGCTCGACCGCCCGGACGAGGACTTCACCGGCGGCGAGAGCGTCTTCGTCGAGCAGCGTCCGCGCGCCCAGTCCCGCCCGCTCGTCAGGAGGCCCGGACAGGGCCAGGGGATGATCTTCACGGTCAGCCACCGTCCGGTGCGCTCGGTGCGCGGCTGGAGCCGGGTGACCCTGCGGCACGGGGTCAGTTCCGTGACCGGTGGGCAGCGCCACGTGCTGGGCGTCATCTTCCACGACGCCCGGTAGCGGCGGAATCAACCGGCGCGGAGACCCGGTTTCTGCCGCCTGCTTCCAGTGAACCGGCAGCACCGGCACGTTCGCAGGTCAACCCCTATCCACCGGGAATCAATGCCTGGCAGAACCGCCGGTACGACTGGAGGATCGCTGGAGTTTCGCACCACCGACCTTCCGTACGGTCGACCTTGCGACGGCGCGGGGGATCTTGCCGCCCGTTCGTGCACCACGGTTGATCCGGCGGTTCAACGGGAGGAGCGAACATGCAGCAGGTCCAGGGCGCGGAGGGCGCGACAACGAGGCAGGACCCCGGACCGGACGGTCCGGGTCCGGCGTCCACCAGCTCGCAGCACCGCCTGATCACGGCCTCGCTGCAGACGCTGGCGCAGCAGATGAACGAGATCGCCGAACAGGCGTCCGCGCTGCTCACGACGCCGGCGGGCGGGGCGGCCACCGACTCCGAGGTGTTCGGGCGGATCGCCCGCAGAACCGTTCCCCGCTGGCACTTCGCGATGCTGAACGACACCGGGCGCAACGAGGCCCTCGTCGGCGCACTGGAGCGGGGCATACCGGCCGGGGCGACCGTTCTGGACATCGGCTCGGGGAGCGGGCTGCTGGCCATGGCCGCGGCGCGGGCCGGCGCGGGGCGCGTGATCACCTGCGAGATGAACCCGATGCTCGCGGAGGTCGCCCGTCAGGTGGTCGACGCCCACGGGTTCAGCGATGTCATCACGGTGATCGGGAAGCCCTCCAACCTGCTGGAGATCGGCCACGACCTCGACGGCCCGGTGGACGTGCTGATCTCGGAGATCGTCGACTGCGGTCTCATCGGCGAGGGCCTCCTGCCGTCGATCCGGCACGCGCGCCGGCACCTGCTGAAACCCGACGGCATCATGCTTCCGTCCGCGGGCCGGCTCCACGGCCGGCTCGTCAGCAGTGAGGACATCCTGCGGCTCAACCAGGTGACGACGGCCGAGGGTTTCGACGTCTCGCTCATGAACGTGCTGGCCACCCGCGGTCACCTCCCGGTGCGGCTCAACACCTGGCCCCACCGGTTCCTGTCCGACGCCGCCGAGGTGCTGGCGTTCGACCTGGCGGAGGACACCCTGGAGCCGGGCGAGCGCCCTGTCGACCTCGTCGCGCGCGCCGACGGGGAGGCGCACGCCCTGGTCGTCTGGTTCGAACTGGACATGGGGCACGGCACCACGCTGTGCAACTCCCCGGAGAACACCCGCTCGCACTGGATGCAGGGGTGGGTCCCCCTGGAGAAGCCGGTGTCGGTGAAGACGGGTGAGACGGTCCCCCTCCGCCTGCGCTGGAGCGACTTCTCCCTCAGCGCGCACATCTGACACACCGGCCCCCGGCCCGCCCACCAGGCACACGGCCGTACGTCTTGCGATCCGGACCAAGGAGCACGCAATGAGTCACGTACCCGAGCACATCCCGTTCGAGCTCAGCGGCGCCGCCCTGCGCGACGCCATCGTGCAGTACGCCACGAATCCGATCTTCCTCGACAACCTGGACTGGCAGAACCACGACAATCCGTACCGGCGCCAGCTGCGGCCGCAGGTGCTGCCGCACCTCGACTTCGACAAGGTGCCGGGCCGGGAGAACATCCTCGACTACACGAGCCTGGCCGCGCAGCGCCTGCTCACCTCCATATACGAGGCCGACCTGGTGTTCTTCCCCAAGTCCGGGCTCAAGGGGAAGGAGGAGGACTTCCGGGCGTTCTACAGCCCGGCCAACCGCGCGCTCGGCGAGCGGGTCCGCCCCGCCCTGGAGCGGTACGCCTTCGGCTTCCTCGACGACGAGGTCGAGACCTCGGGGAAGTGGACCAGGGCCAGCCTCGACAGCTACCTGGACTCGCTCGACATGGGCGGCGGCGAGGAGCCGACGCCCGTGGAGCAGGCCATCACCGGCTCCGCCGACCCCGAGCGGGCGGCGCGGATGTGGCTGGTGCAGTTCGCCGCCGACTTCCTCTCCGAGGCGTCGCCGATGATCCGCAACGTGCTCGGCTACTACGGTCCCGTCCAGTCCGAGTGGTTCAAGGTCGTCATCGACGAGTACGGCTACGGCGTGCACGACACCAAGCACAGCACGCTGTTCGAGCAGACGCTGGAGTCCGTCGGCCTCCGGGCCGACCTCCACCGGTACTGGCAGTACTACCTCAACAGCAGCCTGCTGCTGAACAACTACTTCCACTACCTCGGCAAGAACCACGAGCTGTTCTTCCGTTACGTGGGCGCGCTGTTCTACACGGAGAGCTCGCTGGTCGACTTCTGTCAGCGCGCCGACCGGCTGCTGCACGGGGTCTTCGGCGAATCCGTCGACACCACGTACTTCACCGAGCACGTCCACATCGACCAGCACCACGGCCGCATGGCGCGCGAGAAGATCATCGCGCCGCTGATCGAGGCCCACGGCGAGGGGATCATCCCCGAGATCGTCCGGGGCATCGAGGAGTACCGCGTGCTCCTGGAGGTCGCCGACCAGGACTTCTGCGCGCAGATCTCCTGGATGGACGACCAGCCGGAGCTCAAGAAGCTGCACGGTCCCGTCTACGAGGCCATCCGGGAGGGCCGGGTGGAGGCGCCGGTGGCGCACCTGGTCGAGCCCTTCAACGAGCTGTCGAACACCCATTGCCACGAGGGCGACGAGCTCTGCCACATCGTCTCGGGCACCATGCGCTTCGAGAGCGGGCTGGGCTCCTCGCTGACCCTGGAGGCAGGCGAGGGCGTGGTCATCCGGCGCAACCGGCTGCACGGCGCCGACATCCTGTCCGAGGAATGCGTCTACGAGATCCACTCGGTGGGGGACTACCGCAAATGCCTGTAGTGACCTTCCCCGTCGCCGGGCGGGACAACTGTGTGGTCGTCGCGGGCACGTCGTACGTGTACGCGACGGTCGACGGCCGGGGTTTCGTGATGAACGCCGAGTGCCCGCACCGCGGCGGTCCGCTGCACCTGGCCGGCGTGACGCCGGACGCCTCCCGGCTCGTCTGCCCCTGGCACGACCGGAAGACGTCCGCGGCGCGGCTGCGCGCCGAGATCCCGGCGGTACGGGCCGGCAGCCGGGTCACCGCGGTCATCCCCGACCGCCGGCCGGCCGGGCGGCCGGCGGTATCCGGCCGGCCGTGCGGGGTCACAAGCCGGGAGTACCGGCCGCTGTCACCCGAACTCGCCCGCCCCGGCGCGGCTGTCTGACCCCCTTCCGGCCAAGCCCGCGGGAGGCTGCAACGCCCTGGGCCGGGCCGGTGTTCTACAGGTGATGGCGGGTGCGGTGCCGGGCCGTGAGGGGCCCCGCACCGCACCCGCCGGACGCATGACGACGAACGAGGAGAGTGGACCATGGCGTGGGACGGGGAGAAGCCCCTTCTGCTGTTGATCGGCAGCAGTGGCCGGCGCAGCAGGGAGTTCATCCTGCGGACGGTGAGCCGGCGCTACGCGTTATGGCTCCTCCAGCCCGCACCGGTGAGCTGGGAGGACCCGTACGTGGCGGGGAGCACGGTCGTCGACAACACCGACCCGCACGCCCTGGTCGAGGCCGCCCGTGAGGTGGCCGCCGCGCACCAGGTGGCCGGCGTGTTCTGCTACGACGAGGGACTGGTCACGCCCGCCGCCCACGTGGCGCAGGCGCTCGGGCTGCCGGGCAACTCCCCCGAGGCGGTGACCGCCTGCCGCGACAAGAACGCCACCCGGATCGCGCTGGACGCGGCCCGGGTCCCGCAGCCGGCCTCGATCGGCGTCCGCTCGCTGGGCGAGGCGCGGGCCGCGGCGGAGAAGATCGGCTTCCCCGTCGTGGTGAAGCCGCGCGGTCTGGCCGGCGGGATGGGCGTGCGCAAGGCGGACGGACCCGAGGACATGGAGAACGCCTACCGGGCCGCCTCCGGCGCCTCCTACCCCGGAGTGCCCGTCTTCGACGTGTCGGTCCTGGTGGAGGAGTACGCCGACGGCCCGGAGATCAGCGTCGACGCGGTCTTCTTCGACGGCGTGTGCGTGCCGCTCGTCGTGGCCCGCAAGCAGGTCGGCCTGGCACCCTTCTTCGAGGAGACGGGCCACGAGGTCGACGGGGCCGACCCGCTGCTGACCGACCCCGAGCTGCTGGAGGCCCTGCGCGCCGCGCACTCCGCGCTCGGCTTCCACACGGGAGTCAGCCACACCGAATTCCGGATCACCGCCGGCGGTCTGCGCCTGATGGAGGTCAACGCCCGCCTCGGCGGCGACATGATCCCCTACCTCGGGCAGCTGGCCAGCGGCGTCGACGTGGCGATGGCGGCGGCCGACACCGCCGCGGGCCGCACCCCGGACACCGCGGCGCAGCACCGCAAGGCCGCCGCGATCGCGTTCCTCTACCCCGACGAGGACGTCGAGATCGACGGCGTGACCGTCCACGAGGACCGCTTCGGTCCCGATGTGCACAGTGCCGAGGCCATGGTCGATCCCGGTGCGGTGCTGCGCCTGCCGCCCCGCGGCTACATCTCCCGCTACGCCCGCGTGATCGCCCTGTCCGACACCGTCGAGCAGGCGCGCGCCGCGCTGCTGCGCGTCCCGGAGATCGTGGAAGTCGCCTCCCGTCCGGTGGAGGTGCCGGCTCCGTGAGCACCACCGGACAAGGCTCCCCGGAGGGGCAGAAGGCCGTCCGGCCTTCCGTCACCGAGACACTGAGGGGGATCCCCGGCCCGATCTGGCTGGTCCTGGTCGGCATGCTGATCAACCGGCTGGGCACCTTCCTCCAGATCTACCTGGTGCTCTACCTCACCGACAAGGGCTTCAGCACCTCCGCGGCCGCCTTCGCGCTCGGCGCGTACGGAGTGGGCTCGGTCGTCGGCGTCCTGGTCGGCGGCTCGGTCTCGGACCGGATCGGCTACGCGCGGACCATCGTCGGTTCCATGGCCTTCGCCAGCCTGCTCACCCTCAGCCTGGTCTTCCTGGACACCCTGCCCCTGGTGATCGGGGTGGCCGCGGTGATCGGCGTGGTGGCGCAGGCCTACCGGCCCGCCTCCTCGGCGCTGCTGGTGGAGGCCACCCCGGAGGAACACCACGTGATGGTGTTCGCCGTCTACCGGATGGCGTTCAACCTCGGCACCACCGCGGGACCGCTGATCGGCGCCCTGCTCATCACGTACTCGTACAACCTGATGTTCTACGCCGAGGCGGGGGCGCAGGCGGGCTTCGCCCTGCTCGCGCTGGTCCTGGTCCGCACCGGCACGACCGCCTCCTCCGCCGGGCCGAAGCCGGAGGAGGGCAGCCGGTCGTACGCGGCCGTGCTGCGGGACAAGCGCTACATGTTCTTCCTGCTGGCGCTGTTCCTCAACGCCGTCGTCTACATCCAGCACACCTCCGCCCTGCCGCTCCAGCTCAAGGCCGACGGCCACGGCCCGACCTTCTACTCGGTCCTGCTGTCGATGAACGCGGCCATGGTCATCTGCCTGGAGCTGCTGTTCACCAAGTACGTGCAGCACCTCCCGGCCCGGTTCGCGGTCGCCCTGGGCATCGGTCTGGTCGGCGTCGGCATGAACCTGTACGTGGCCGGCCCCGGCATGGCCATGTTCGTCGTCGCGACCGTGGTGTGGACGATCGGCGAGATCGTCGGCACCCCGACCGCCTCCGCCTGGCCCGGCCGGGTCGCCCCCGCACACCTGCGCGGCCGGTACATCGCCGCCTGCGCGTTTCCCATGCAGATCGGCTACGCCGTCGGACCGGTGATCGGCATCGCCGCCTGGCAGGCCTCGGCGGCCTCCGTGTGGTGGTTGTGCGGCGGCCTGACCGCGGTGGCGGTCGTCGCCACCCTCATCGGCATGGCCGAACCCGCGGCCACCGGGAAGGAACCGGACGCCGAACCCGCTCCGGCCGACGCCCGTCCCGCCGAGCCGACCACGGCAACGCCCGGCCCGGCCGCACCGGCCACCGCAGAAACCCCCTGAGCACCTCCCCGCCCCGCATCCGGAAGTGAGCGAAGCTGCCCATGGCCTACGCAGACGGCATCGAGAAGTTCGTGGAGACCGTCGACGGCGCCCTGCCACCCGACTTCTACACCTACCCCGTCGAACGACAGCGCGCCCTGTACGACGCGTTGACCGAGGTGCTGCCCATCCCGGTGCCCGAGGGGGTCAGCCACCGGGACGCGACCGTCACCCACGCGGGCCGCACCGCCCGGATCCGCGTGTACGAACCGGCCCGGCGCACGGGCGACGCCCCGCTGTTCTACATACGAGGCGGCGGATTCGTCATCGGCTCGCTCCACAGCCACCACAGCCTGGTCGCCGAACTCGCCGACCGCACCGGTCTGGTGGCGGTCGCCCTGGACTTCGGCATGGCCCCGGAGAACCCGTACCCCGGGCCGCTGGAGGACTGTTACGCCGGACTGTGCGGGACCCTGGCCGACCTGCCCGCGCTCGGGCTCGACGGCATCGACCCCGAGGCCGCGGTGCTCTGCGGGGAGAGCTCGGGGGCCAACATGGCCGTGGTCCTCTCGATGATGGCGCGCGACCGGGGCGGCCCCCGGCTGCGCGGCCAGGCCGTGATCAGCCCGGTACTGGACTTCACCCGGTGGCGGCACGGCGGCGAGGACGCCCCGTTGCTCTCCGGCGGCGAGATGGAGTTCTACACCGCCTGCTACTGCCCCGAGCCCGAACAGGCGGAGGACCCGTACGTCTCGCCGCTGCTGACCGGAGACTTCCACGACCTGCCGCCCGCCTACGTGGTGGGCTGCGAGATGGACTCGCTGCGCGTGGACGCCGAGAAGTACACCGAGCGGCTGCGGCAGAACGGGACGCCGGTGACGTACGTGATGGAGCCGGGCATGGTGCACGCTCCGGTGCGCGCCCGCCGCATCAGCGAACCGGCCGGGGAGTTCTTCGCCCGCTACTGCGACGCCGTGGCCGCGCTGGCGGCGCCGGCCGGTCCGGACGGAAAGGCGGCCGGCCGTGACGGACGCTGACCGCGTGACGGGCGCTGACGGCGGGACGGGCGCAGCGCGGGGCGACGGGCCCTGCGTGATCGTCGACCCCTACTCCTCGGGGGCCCTCTTCGCCGAGCCGCTGACCGAACACGGCGTGCCGGTGGTGGCGGTGGTCACGGGCCCCCGCCCGCCGGAGGCCTACGCCTCCTCGTGGCAGCCGGAGGACTTCGCCGAGATCATCGTGTTCGAGGGGGACCTGGAGCCGGTCGTCGAGCGGCTGCGGGAGCTGGATCCGCGAGCCGTCCTGGCCGGCTGCGAGTCCGGGGTGGAACTGGCCGAGCGGCTCGCCCCCCGGGTGGTGCCCGCGCGCAGCAACGTGCCCGGACTGGCCGCGGCCCGGCGGGACAAGAGCAGCATGGCGGCCGCCGTCGCGGCGGCCGGCCTGCCGGTCATCCCGCAGATCTGCACCGACGACGCCGAGGAGGTGGCGGCCTGGCTGGGACGCGAGGGCCTGGCCGGGGCGGACCTGGTGGTCAAACCGCCCAAGAGCGCGAGCACCGACGGCGTGATCAAACTGGCGGGCGGCACGGACTGGCGGGCGGTCTTCGGCCGCCAGCTGGGCCGGACCAACCAGTTCGGCGAGACGGACGACCGGCTCATCGTCCAGAAGTTCGTCACCGGCACCGAGTACGTGATCGACACCTTCAGCCACGACGGGAAGCACGCCGTGGTCGACGTGTGTGCCTACCGCAAGGTCGACAACGGCCCGCACATGGCCGTCTACGACACCATGCGCTGGCTCCCCCCGGACGACCCGGCCATCCCGGGCCTCACGGAGTACGTCTTCGGCGTCCTGGACGCGGTGGGCCTGCGCTTCGGTTCGGCGCACGTCGAGGTGATGGGCACCGCGGAGGGTCCGCTGCTCATCGAGCTCGGTGCCCGCCCGCACGGCGGCGGCCAGCCGCGCTTCAACCGCAACGCCACCTCCGACAGCCAGATCGACCGCACCGTGCGCTGGCTGACCGGGGGCGAACTCCCCCAGGGCTACGAACTGCTCCTGCACCAGATGTGCGTCTTCCACATCGCGCCCCGCACCGGGACCGTCTCCGGCACGGCGGCCCTGGACTTCATCCGTGACCTGCCCAGTCACCACTTCTCGGTGCAGAGCCTGAACGACGGCGACCACGTCCGCGCCACCCGGGACCTGGTCGACAGCCTCAACTTCGGGTTCGTGATCCTCGCCCACCCCGACGAGGAGCAGATCCGGCGCGACTACGAGGCGGTCCGCGCCGCGGAGCGCCTCCTGTCCATCGAGGAGTAGAGATCAACACCGCCGCGTTCCTGGTGAGTTCCCTGATCGTGATCATGATGCCGGGCCCCGACCTCGTCCTGATCACGGGTCTGGTGCTGAACGGGTCCCTGAGGGTGGCCACCGCGGCGGCCCTCGGCATGATCACCGCGGGGGCCGTCCAGGCCGGCCTCGGTGCGGCCGGGCTGGCCGCGTTGCTCGCCGCCAGCCCGGAGCTGTTCGCGGCCTTCCGGTGGGCCGGCGCGCTGGTCCTGCTCGGCTGGGCGGTGCTCGCCCTGCGGCGGTTCTCCCGCCCGGCCGGCTCCGAGGACGCGGCGGCTCCGGCCGGGGCCGCCGCGGTCATGGCGGCCGGACCCTCCGAGCGGCAGGCCTTCGTGCAGGGCCTGCTGTGCACCGGGTCCAACCCCAAGGTGGGCATCTTCCTGATGGCGTTCCTGCCCCAGTTCGTGCCCGCCGGCATGACCCCCGAGGCGGGCGTGCCCCTGCTGGCCGCCTGCTACCTGGCCCTGGGCCTGGTCTGGCTGCTGACCTGGATGCGACTGGTCCACCGGCTCGCCCGGCACCTGCGGTCCCCGCGGACGCTGCGCATCGCCGACGGGCTCACCGCCGTCGTGTTCGGCGTGTTCGCCGTCCGGCTGGCACTCGGCGGGTGACGCGGCCGCCACCCGCGTCACACCGCATGCAGATGCTCCGTGTCCTCCTGCAGCGCCAGCCTGCGCGCGTAGCGCAGGAGCGGCGCGGGGAGCGAGAACCGGCCGGGCACGCACTCGCGGAGCAGGCTCGCACCGACCAGGCGCCGCAGCACGTGCGTCGCCTCCAGCGGGGTCGTCTGGGCCACTTCGGCCATGGTGTACGCGTTGACCAGCCGTCCCCCGGTCCGCGCGAGCAGCCGGAAACACCGGCGCACGGGTTCCGGCATGGACCGGTAGGACGGTTCGAACGCCGCGTGGGCCGCGGCGAACAGGTCGTCGCTCGCGACCGGCAGGTCCGCGAACGCCCCGGCCTCCTGCAACTCGACGCACAGCTGGGCGATACCGCTCCCGGGATAGTCCGCGAGCCGTGCCGCGAGCAGCCGGATCGCCAGCGGGAGCCCGCCGCAGTGCCGGACCAGCGCCATCGCGGCCAGCGGCTCGGCCTCCACGCGGCCGCCGCGCACCAGCTGGCCCAGCAGCGCGAGGCCCTCGTCCCGGTCGAGCACGTCGAGGTCGATCCGGGGCACACCGTCCCGGGCCACCAGCCCCGGCAGGGTGTTGCGGCTCGTGACCAGGACCGCGCACCCCGCCGTCCCCGGCACGAGCGGCCGGATCTGGCTCTCCTCGTGGGCGTTGTCCAGCACGATCAGCATCCTCCTGTCCGACAGCAGGGTGCGGTACAGGTTCGCGGCTTCGTCGAGGGTGCCGGGGATCTCCGCGTCCCGCACGCCCAGCGCCCGCAGGAACGAGGCGAGCACCTTCCCCGGATTCAGGGCGCGCCGGTCGCCGTACCCGTGCAGGTCGCCGTACAACTGCCCGTCCGGGAAGCGCTCTCTGACCCGGTGCGCCCAGCGAACGGCCAGTGCCGTCTTGCCCACGCCGGGAAAGCCGGTGATCAGCGCCGCCGGGACCTGTCCGCCCCGCTCGCAGGCGGGCAGGAGCAGCCGGTCCAGCAGGTCCAGCTCGGCGCCGCGGCCGACGAAGCCCGTGCTCGCGGCCGGGATCTGGGACGGCAGGGGGTGCGGCGGCGGCGCGGCGGCCGGCGGCCGTACGGGCGGTGCCCCCGTGCCGGAAGGCGTCCGTTCGGCCACCGGTCCCGTCCTCGGCCAGGGAAGTTCCTGGTGCAGGATCCGCAGATGGGCGCGGCGCAGTTCCTCGCCCGGCTGGACGCCCAGCTCCTGGTCGAGCCGGTGCGTCACCGCGGCGAAGACCCGCAGCGCCTCCTGCTGTTCCCCGCAGCTCGCCAGCGCGAGCATCAGCGAGGCCTGGAGACCCTCGTGCAGCGGCTCCTCCTCGGCGGCGCCGCGCAGCGCCTGCACCACCTGCCCGGGCCGGTGCAGTTGCAGGGCGAGGTCGGCGTACAGCAGCAGGCTCTCCACCCGCTGCCGGGCGGCCGCCGTGGCGGCGGGGTGGTGCGGCAACAGCGGTTCGCCCGCCAGGAGAGGTCCGCGCCAGCACCGGTAGGCGCGTCCGGCCAGCTCGTGGGCGGACGCGGCGTCCCCGGCCGCGTGCGCCTGCCGCGCCCGCAGCGAAAGGTCCTGGAAGCGGGTCAGGTCGACCTGGTCGCGGTCCAGGGCCAGCACGTACCCCGTGTGCGTACGCGTCAGGAACGAGTCGACCGGCACCCCCGCGACGGAGTCGGAGGGCAGCAGCAGCCGGCGCGCCTGGCTGACGTAGGTGTGGACCAGGCTCTGGTACGACCGGGGCGGGTCGTTCGGCCACAGGGTGTGGGTGATCTCCCCCAGGCTGGCCGGCTCCGGGTGCTGGAGCGCCAGCAGGGCCAGTAATCGCCGCACCTTGGTCGCCTGTACGGGCGTCTCCACCCCCCGGTACCGGACGGCGAGCGGCCCGAGGATGCCGATGTGGAGGCGCTCGTCACCCGGGCGCCGGTCACCGGGTCGCCCGCCGGCGGGGCGTACGGCACCGCGCGCGGGCAGGGAGAGCTGCCGCGCCGCGTCCGCGTCGAGGCCCAGTGCGTCGGCCAGCAGTTGCATGGTCCGTGTCTGCGGCCGGCGCACCCGGCCCTGCTCGATGTCGCGCAGCGTCCGTACGCTCACCCCGGCGCGTTCGGCCAGTTCGTGCTGGGGCAGGCCGGCCCGGCCCCGGAACGAGCGGAGCCGTTCACCGAACGACCAGCAGCATTCCTCCGTGGATCTCGTCCCGAAAACGCGGTTCTCCAACGTTCCCCCTGGTGGCTGAGGTGCAGCGCGGTGGTCCCTTTCCAGCGGCTGCGAGCGGAAGGTGCGCGGCGACGGAACGCGCGAGGCGCAGTCCGTGGGGATCTTTTGGGATCTTCGGATATCGGGTCACTGTGCGGTGCCGGACGGCGCGCCGCGACAGGAAGGAGCGGGAGAGGAAAACGCCCGGAAAAAAATCTTCCCAATACCCCGTGCACAATGGTTGACATCGTGCCCCCCGAAATCCCGCAGGACCGTGAACAATTCGAACCGTGGGGGCGCGGCTCAGCGCCCACGATCCGACCGTAACTCCAAAGCCTTGATGACCACGGGTAGGTTCTGGCCAAGAACACCGCTGTTTTGGCCATAAGCAAAAAATTCTTGTGTGCCGGCGCGCGCCCGGTGCAACGGTCTCGCGCGGTCCGGTGTTTACCCGGACGATGGACGAGATGGCGCTCCCGCTGACGGAACTGCTGGCGACCGACCTGGACGACGGGTTCACCGAACTCGTCCGCACCCAGGCGGGCGCCGTGCGCTCCGTTCTGCTGCGCCTCTCGGGCTCCGCGCGGGAAGCCGACGACCTGGGCCAGGAGACTTTCCTGCGGGCCTATGCGGCCCTGCGCGAGTACTCCGCCGAGCGGCGCCGGCAGCTCCAGCCGCGTGCCTGGCTGCTCACCATCGCGGCGAATGTGTGGCGCAACCACCTCCGCACCCTGAGCCGCCGGCCCGGAGTGGCCGACGGAGTCGAAGCGGCGTGTGTCGAGGCCTCGGACGATGCTCCGGGGCCGGAACAGCGCGCGCTCGAAGGGGCGCGGCGGGCCCGGCTGGTGGCCGCGCTGTCGGGTCTGCCGGACCACCACCGGCTGCCGGTGGTCCTGCGGTACATCGGCGAGCTGAGTTACCAGGAAATGGCCACCGTGCTGGACTGTCCGGTCGGAACGGTGAAGGCGCAGGTGTCGCGGGGTCTGGCCACTCTGCGCGCCGAGCCCGCTTTAGCCGCCGACCGCACCCGGCACGGACCGGCCCGAGAGGAACGGAAGGAGGCGGCGGGATGAGACTGCCGGACGAGTTGAGCACCCTGCGCCAGGTGGCACCCGCGGGGTTCGCGGTACGTGTGCTGGAGCGCGCCGGTGTTCCGGCGAACCGCTACGACTGCTACGTACGCACCGACTCCCCGGTCGGCCCCCTCTACGTCGCTCACGGGCGGGGAGCGGTGACCGGTGTCGCCGCCACGGACTGGTACGCCGACGAGGGGGAGTTCGAGGACGCCTACCGGGCCCGCACCCGGCGGTCGGTGCTCTCGGGGGCCAAGCCCCCGCCGGGTCTGGCACGGGCCCTGCGCGGGCGGGACCGCACCCTGCGCTACGACTTCGGGCCGCTGCCCGAGGAACAGCGTGCCGTACTGGAGGCCTGCCGGCTCATCCCCTTCGGGCAGCTGCGCCCTACGGCCTGGCTGGCCCGCGAGGCCGGACTGCCCGGCCTCGCCCCGGCGGAGGTGATGGCGGCGGTCCGGGCCAATCCCGTCCCCGTGCTGGTCCCGGCGCACCGGGTGTGCCGGGACGACGGACTGCCGGCGGACTGCGGGCTGCCGGCCGGGTTCGAGCGGGGACTGCGGGAAGGGGAGGGCGTGGACGCCGAGCGGGTGGAGCGGTTCGTGCGCCTCGGTGCCCGGTTCCTGGGCAGCGGGACCACGCGGATCTTCTGCTATCCGACGTGCGCGCACGCGCGCCGGATCACGGCCCGGCACGAGGTGCCGTTCACCTCGGCCGACGAGGCCGCCGCCGCCGGATTCAGGGGGTGCCGCAGCTGCCGCCCGGCCACCGTGTGACGCGCGGACCGCTGCCGCCCGGCCGCCCCTGCCCGGCCCGCCTTCCGTACCGCCGCACGGGCACGGAAGGCGCGGGGCCGTCACCTTCCCGCTCAGCGGTCGCGGAGTTCCAGCGTGCAGCACTTCACGCTGCCGCCGGCCTTGAGCAGCTCGGAGAGCTCGACCCCGATCGGCTCGAAGCCCCGCGCGCGCAGCTTCGCGTGCAGGCCGGTGGCCGCGGCGGGCAGCAGCACGTGGCGGCCGTCGGAGAAGGCGTTGAGCCCGAACACGGCGGCGTCCTCGGCGTCGGCCAGGATCGCGCTGGGGAACATGGCGCGCAGGACCGCCTGGCTGCCCTGGGAGAAGGCGGCCGGGTAGTACATGACCTCGTCGTCCGACAGCACGGAGAGCGCCGTGTCCAGGTGGTAGAACTCCGGGTTCACCAGCGTCAGCGAGGTGACCGGGAGACCGAAGAACTCCTGCGCCTCCGCGTGTGAGCGCGGGTCGGTGCGGAATCCGGTGCCGGCCAGCAGGCGCCGCCCGACGGTGAGGATGTCGCCCTCGCCCTCGTTGACGAACTCGGGCCACAGCGTGTCCGTGTAACCGCGGCCTTCCAGCCATCTCAGGTACGCGGGCCCCTCCGCGGTGCGCTCCGCGTGGCGGAAACGCGCCCCGAAGACCTTGCCGTCGACCACGGTGGCGCCGTTGGCCGCGAACACCATGTCGGGCAGGCCCTCGATGGGGTCTATCTCCTCGACCACGTGGCCGAGTTCGAGGTAGAGCTCGCGCAGCCCCTCCCACTGCTTCACGGCGAGCGCGTTGTCCGTGGCGTGCTGCGGGTTCATCCACGGGTTGATCGAGTACGTGACGTCGTAGTGCCGGGGCCGGCACATCAGCAGGCGGCGGCGGGTGGCGACCCGGGTGGGGCTTTCGGAACGGTAGAGAGCGCCGGCGGGGGTGATGGGCTCGGTGAGCGGCACGAGGGCTCCTTCTCATGGGGTGGGGATGGAAGCCCGGCCGCCCGCGGGATGTGCGGGCCGGCCGGAAGTGCGAACGCGATGGATCACTGGGACCCATGGAAATGGGGTCCCACATTGACCGGAAGTAATCGGGAACACCGGCCAATCAACCCTCTGACCAGGACCTCGGCGGAGTTGATTGTCCGTGTCCGACTTCGCTTCCGGGCAATCGGGCGCTCCCGTGGAATGTGGACATCACCCGGTTTCGGGAGGCAACGCAAGGACGGGAAAGAGACCCCGGACCGTCCTGACCGACCGAACAAACCTGTCCACCTGTTCCATCTGGAGGTACTTCCATGGCGCATCGCAACGTCGAACTGCTCGCAGTCGGTGCAGGACCGGCGAACCTCGCGCTGGCGGTCGCCGTCGAGGAGCTCGCCCCCGAGCTGGCCGGCGACACCCTGCTGATCGAGCGCGAGCAGGACATCGTGTGGCAGCGCGGCATGCTGCTGCCCGACGCGCTCAGCCAGGTCTCCTTCCTCAAGGACCTGGTCACCATGCGCAATCCGTGCAGCCGCTTTTCCTTTGTCAACTTCCTTCACTCGCAGGAACGGCTCGACGCTTTCGTCAATCTGGCCAGCTTCGTTCCGTACCGCAGTGAGATATCCGAGTACTTGCAGTGGGTGGCCGACGAACTCGCCACGGTAAAGGTCGAATACGGCCGCGAGTGCACCTCCGTCGAGGCCGTGAACGGCGCGGACGGCGAGCTCTCCGGCTGGGTGGTCACCCTCGCCAACGGCGACACCATCGGCTGCCGCTACCTGGTGATCGGTGCCGGCCGCGACGCCCACGTCCCCGCGGTGTTCGAGGGCCTGCCGGCCGAGCGCGTCATCCACAGCACGCAGTACACGCAGCGCATCGCCGAGGTGCGCGCGGACCTGCCGCACCGGGTCGCCGTCATCGGCGGCGCGCAGAGCGCGGCCGAGCTGTTCGGCGCCGCGCTGCGGGACCTGCCCGAGTGCAGGCCGACCATGATCATGCGGTCCATCGGCCTGAACGGCTACGAGAGCAGCAAGTTCACCAACGAGCTGTACTACACGTCCTTCATCGACGAGTTCTACGAGTCCTCGCCCGAGGCCCGCCAGCAGCTGCTCGCCGAGATGTACCGCTCCAACTACGGCGGTCTGTCCCCGGCCACCCTCGACGGCCTCTACCGGCAGTTCTACCAGGACCGCCGCAGCGGCCAGGAGCGCCTGGCGCTCCACCCCATGACCGACGTGACCGGCGCGCGGACGGACGGCGAGGAGATCGTCCTGACCCTCGTCGACCGCAAGTCGGGTGCCGAGCGGGAGCTGCGCACGGACCTCGTGCTGCTGGGCACCGGTTTCGTCCGGGAGATGCCGTGGGCGGTCAAGGCCCTCGCGCAGTCGATCGGACTCGACGAGATCAACGTGAGCCGGAGCTACCGGCTCGACCTGGGCCGCCCCGCGACCGCCGCCTGCTACCTGCAGGGCGTCAACGAGGCCACCCACGGCATCGCCGACTCGCTGCTCAGCGTGCTCGCCGGCCGCTCCGCCGAGATCACCGAGGACATCCTCGCGCACCGCCGGACGAGATCCGTGGAGATCCCGGCCCAGGAGCGCGAGCTGGCACTCGCCGGCGCGGTCTGAGTACCGCGCGCCCCTCACGAGCCGTACCCGCCTGACGAGGAGAGACCGACCCCCATGCTCACCAAGCAACTCGACCGCGACGGACTGACGCACGAGAACGGGCTGGACGCCCAGCGCCTGCTGCCCTGGCCCGAACTCAACGCCCCCTTCGAGGGCTCCTGGTGCGTGATCCGCCCCGGCACCGCGTCGACGGCCCACGCCCACCACGAGTACGAGATCTTCATCGCCGTCTCCGGCACCGCGGTCCTGGAGTCGCAGGGCGTCCGCAGGCCCCTCGTGACCGGCGACATCGTCTACTTCGCCCCCGGCTCGGACCACCGGGTGATCAACGAGTCCGCGGAGGACTTCGAGATGTATTCGGTCTGGTGGGACCTCGACATGACGCAGCGGTTCGCAGCACGCCACGAAGGAGTCCGGGCATGACACGCCGTACGGTCATCATCGCGCCGCCGCCGACCCCCAACGGGGATCTGCACACCGGGCACCTGGCGGGCCCGTACCTGGCGGGTGACGTGCACGCACGCTACCTGCGGGCCTCCGGCCGGCCGGTGATCTTCACCAGCGGCACCGACGACAGCCAGACCTACGTGGTGTCCAGCGCGGCCAAGGCGGGCCTGACGCCCGAGGAGCTGGCCCTGCGCTCCGCGACGCAGATCCGCGCCACCCTGGAGGCGGCGGGCATCTCCGTGGACGGCTTCGCCCCCTTCGACAAGGGGTACCGGCAGACCGTCATCGACTTCGTCACCGACCTCCACAACGACGGCGCGTTCCGGCTGAAGACCGTGCTCCTGCCGTACGTCGAGGCCACCGGCGAGTACCTCATGGAGGGCCTGGTCGCCGGCGACTGCCCGGTGTGCCTGGTGGAGAGCCGCGGCGGACTCTGCGAGTCCTGCGGACACCCCAACAACTTCGACGAGCTGCTGCGTCCGCGCTCCACCGTCGACCCGGACGCCGTGGTCACGCACCGCGAGGCGCAGATCCTGGTCCTGCCGATGGAGGAGTACCGCGACCGCCTCGCCGACTACTACGTCCGCCACCGGGACGTGCTGCGGCCGCACACCGCGCAGCTGGTCCGCGAGGCGCTGGAGCGTCCGCTGCCGGACTTCCCGATCACCTACCCCACCGGCTGGGGCATCCCGGCGCCGTTCGTCGAGACGCCCGGACAGGTCCTCAACGCCTGGGCCGAGGGCATGGCCGCCTCGATGTACTGCACCTGGTACGCGGCCGAGCAGCTCGGTGAGCACACCGACCGCTACGACGAGCACTGGCTGTCCGAGCACGGCATCGACCTCGTGTACTTCCTCGGATTCGACAACGTCTACTTCTGGGGCATGACGCACCTGGCCCTGCTGATGGCGCACGGCGACCGGTACGTCGAGCCCCACGCCATCGTGTCGAACGAGTTCTACGAGCTGGAGAACCAGAAGTTCTCAACAAGCAAAGGCCACGTGGTCTGGGCCGCCGATCTGGTGGCCGAGGTGCCCCGCGACCTGGTCCGCTTCTACCTGGCGCTCACCGCGCCGGAGCACTCCCGGACGAACTTCAGCCGCGAGGCGCTCGACACCCTGGCGAGTTCCCGGCTGGTCGAGCCGTGGAACCGGCTGGCCCGCCGCGTGGAGGAACTGCTCGCCGCCGTCCCGGCGGACGCGCTGCTCCCGGTGTCGCGTACCGGCGCCGACCACGCGGGCATCGTCGTCGAGCGCTTCCGCTCCCACTACGAGCTGGAGAGCTTCAGCCTCCACCGGGCGGCCGACCTGGTCGTCGTCCACCTCGACCGGCTGCTGAAGCAGGCGGACCGGGTGGCCGCGGACGTCCCGAGCGACCTCGGTGACCTGGTCCTCGCGGTCCGGACGCTGACGGCCTGCGCCGCTCCGCTGCTCGTCGACCTCGCGGCCCGTGCCGAGCGGGCCGGGGCCGATCTGGCCCTCCCGGCCGGCGCGTTCACCACCGACCCCGTCGCTCCGCTGCGACTCCCCCTCCTGTCCACCGCGGTCGGGGCGTTCGCGCCCGTGGCCGAGCCGGCCGACATCCGAGCCTGACCTCCGAGGAGCACTGTGTCCACGATCGCCCCGCCCCGTTCCAATCGGGCAGAACGCCTGCTGATCCCCGCGACCTTCATCACCAACCTGGGCAACGGCATCCAGCTCACCGCCGCCTCGTACCTGGTCTTCACCGAGGCCAACACCATGCTCGCGGTCAGCTGGCTGATGATCGCCGTCACCATCCCGCAGGTGGCGCTCTCCCTGTTCTTCGGCAAGCTCGCCGACCGCTTCGACCGCCGCACCCTGGCGATGATCTCCGACCTGGCCAGCGCCGCCGCCGCGCTCGGTCTGCCCGTCTGGCTGGCCCTCGGCGGCAACCCCTCGACCGTCAGCTACGTCGCCAGCTTCATCCTGTCGATCTCCGCGGCCCTCTTCTTCCCGGCCAGCAACGCCCTGATCAAGGAGCGCATCCCGGAGTCCCGGCTGGCCCAGTTCAACGGCAACGCCGAGATCGCCATCCAGGCCGGCACGCTCGCCTCGGCGGCCCTCGGCGGCTGGGTGATCGTCTGGGTCGGCACCACGTCCCTCTTCTACTTCAACGCGATCACGTTCCTGCTCTCCGCCGCCCTGCTGTTCCTCATCGGCCGTCGTCCGGCCGGCCAGGCCGTCACCGAGGCCGCGGCCAAGGCCGCGTCGGCCGCTGCCGCCAAGCTGTCCGCCTCCCGCCCGCCGCTGGCCCGCCTCGCGGTGCTCTACATCATCGGCAACATCGTCATCATCGTCGGCAACAGCATCATGCTGGTCCTGGTCATCGAGGGCTTCAAGTCCAACGCCGGCTACCTCGGCATCGTCGACGCCCTGTTCGGCATCGGTGCGCTGTTCGCGGCCTGGGCCTTCAAGAAGATCAGCTCCAAGGCCACCGTGCTGAAGACCGCCCTGATCGGCTACCTCGCCTTCGCGGTGCTCCTGTCCATGGAGTCCATCCACCTCTACGCGATGATGGCCGTCATCCCCTTCGCCGCCATCGCCTTCTGCGTGGCCCGCATCTCGGCCCGTACCGCCCTGATGAGCGCGGCGCCCGAGGAGAAGACGGGCTTCGTCTTCGGTGCCACCAACGCCTTCGGCCTCGCGGCCGGCACCACCGCCGTCGTCCTGATCTCGCTCCTGGTCGACTCCACCAACGTGAAGAACGGCTTCTACGCCCTCTCCGCCCTGGTCGTCGTCATCGCCACCATCACCGTCATCTCCCTCAGCAAGCACGACCGTGAGGTCGCCGCCGCCGAGGCCGCCGCTGCCGCCGCCGAGATCGTCTCCGAGCCCGCCGCCGCTGCCGCCACCGTGTCCGAGCCCGTCGCCGAGGCCGCCCCGGCCGAAGCCGTCCCGGCCAAGGTCTGAGGGGGGCGGCACAGATGAAGCTGCTCGCGATCGAAGCCAGTCAGAACGCCACCTACTACGTCTCGCGGTACCGGCAGATCGAGGCCCTCGGAGCCGAGGTCCACGTCCTCAACGGCATCGGCACGGAGGACTTCTGGGACGCGGACCGCTACCGGATCGCCGGCTCCAAGCACATCGAGGACATCGTCACCGCCGCCAAGGTCTGGCACGCGGAGGAGGAGTTCGAGGGGGTCCTGACCTTCTCGGAGTCCGGGGTCGTCACGGTGGCGGTCGTCGCCGAGGCGCTCGGCCTGCCGAGCATCGGCCTGGAGGCCGCCCGCACCAGCCGCAACAAGTTCCTGATGCGCCAGGCCCACGAGCGCGGCAGCGCGGCGCACCCCGGCTTCCGTTACGCCCCCGACGTCGAGGCCGCCCTGGCGGCCGGTGAGGAGCTCGGCTACCCGCTGATCCTGAAGCCCACCCTGGGCGCGGCCAGCAACTTCGTGTTCAAGGTCGACGACCCGCAGGAGATGCGGGCCCGCTTCGCGGACGCCACCTCGGGCATCGAGACCATGACCTGGGCCCTGATGGAGGCCGACGGACTGGACCTCGGCCCGAACGGGATCATCGTCGAGGGCTACCTCGACGGCCACGAGCACCTCATCGAGGCGCTCGCCTGGGACGAGGAGGTGTACCTCGGCTCCATCGTGGACCGGATCACCGTGGAGAGCGGGACCTTCGACGACGACGTCCACCACGCGCCGAGCTCCCTGACCCCCGAGCAGATCGCCGCGGTCCACGAGGTGGTCCGGGACGCGGCCCACGCCCAGGGACTGCGCCGGTCCGTCCTGCACGCCGAGGTGAGGTTCCACCAGGGCAAGCCCTTCATCCTGGAGATAGCGATCCGTCCCGGCGGCGGCGGACTCGACCACATGGCGCGGA
This sequence comes from Streptomyces sp. NPDC001513, assembly GCF_042894695.1. Classification (NCBI taxonomy): domain Bacteria; kingdom Bacillati; phylum Actinomycetota; class Actinomycetes; order Kitasatosporales; family Streptomycetaceae; genus Streptomyces; species Streptomyces sp. NPDC001513. The sequence goes on along the minus strand of NZ_JBIAVU010000011.1, from coordinate 54,938 downwards.
TCAGCGCCGGCCACGACCCCATCCGGTGCGTGGCGGACGTGGCCCGGGGCCTGCGGCCGGACGTCTCCCACTACGCGCCGACGGGTGTGCACACCGCCGCGATGTGCCTGATCAGCGGGGCCGGAACGGTCGAGGCCATCGAGGTGCCGACCGAGGTCGCCGAGGACCCCGCGCTGTTCTTCCTCAAGATCACGGCCACGGCGGGAACCGTCATCAAGCGCCCGCCGGCGGGCAACAACATCCTCGGTTTCATCGGTGCCACCGGCACCTCCCTGACGGAGGCGCTGACCACCGCGCACCTCGCGGCCGGCCGCATCAGCACCGAGATGAGGCCGGAGCATGGCTGAGTCCCCGCGGCGCACGGCCACCAGGCGCCACTACCTGATGTGCCGGCCCACCCACTTCGAGGTGAGCTACGCGATCAACCCGTGGATGCACCCGGACAAGCCGATGGACGCCGAGCTGGCGCTGGCCCAGTGGGAGCGGATCCGGGACCTCTACCTCGGCTTCGGCCACGAGGTCTCCTTCATCGACCCCGTCCCGGGCCTGCCGGACATGGTGTTCTCCGCCAACGGCGCCACCGTGATCGACGACAAGGTGCTCATCGCGAAGTTCCGCCACGAGGAGCGGGCGGCCGAGGCCGACGCGTACCGGGCCTGGTTCGAAGGGCACGGCCACACCGAGGTCCTCGTACCGGAGCACGTCAACGAGGGCGAGGGGGACTTCGCCCCCGCCGGCCGGCGCGTGCTGGCCGGCGCCGGATTCCGCAGCGACCCCGTCGCGCACGAGGAGCTCCGCGCGTTCTTCGGCCTGCCGGTGGTCGGCCTGGACCTGATCGACCCCCGCTTCTACCACCTGGACACCGCACTGTGCGTCCTCGACGACGACCTGGTGACGTACTACCCCGCCGCGTTCTCCGAAGAGAGCCGGGAGGTGCTGCGGGAGCTCTACCCGGACGCGATCCTCGCGACCCGGGACGATGCCGAGGCCTTCGGTCTGAACGCGGTCAGCGACGGACTGAACGTGGTCCTGACGGAGACGGCCACGCACCTGATCGGTGAGCTGCGCGAGCGCGGCTTCGAGGTGCACGGCGTGGACATGTCGGAACTGCTGAAGGCCGGTGGCGCGGTCAAGTGCATCACTCAGGAGATACGACACCGGTGATCGACTACGACGGCAGAAGCTTCCGCAACACCGGATACCCGGCGGGCGAGGACGCCCCCGTCGGCCACTACCGCCAGGAAGGCGACCTGCTCTGGGCCGACTTCGACGGCGGCCCCGTCCGACGGGGCTCGCTGAACGGCCGGGTGGAGCCCGACGGGAACCTCGAATTCGCCTACACGATGGTCCTCGCGGACGGCGAGGTGATCGCGGGCAGGTGCTGGAGCACCCCCGAGTTCCTGGACGACGGAAGGATCCGGCTCAACGAGCGCTGGGAGCGCTACGGAGCCCACTCGGACAGCGGCGAATCCGCACTGGAGGAGGTACCGAGATGACCCCGCCCACCACCCCGCTCCGCGGGGGCAGCGTGACCTGGGCCTGCACCAGCGGCTTCAGCCCGGTCTTCATCTTCCCGTTCACCCCCGGCGAGTACTACGGGGTGGCCAACCTGCACGAGTTCCAGACCCTGATGTACCGGCCGCTGTACTGGTACGGCACCGGCGGCCAGCCGACCGTCGACTACGAGCGCAGCCTCGCCGAGCCCCCCGAGTGGAGCGAGGACGGACTCACGGCGACGATCACCGTCAAGCCGTACGCGTGGTCGAACGGCGAGACGGTCAACGCCGACAACGTGATGCTGTGGATGCACCTCCTGGAGGCCGAGAAGGACAGCTTCGGCGGCTACACGCCGGGCTTCTTCCCGGACAACCTGGCCGGCTACGAGAAGGTCGCCGAGGACAAGGTCAGTTTCACCTTCGACCGCGCCTACTCGCACAACTGGGTGCTGATGAACCAGTTCAGCACCATCACCCCGCTGCCGAAGGCCTGGGACCGCACCGGCGACGAGCGCCCGGCCGACGCCACCCACGACCCGGCCCAGGCCTCCGCGGTCTACGCCTACCTGCGGGCCTGCAACGACGAGCGCAAGGGCTGGGACACCAGCCCCGTCTGGAGCGTGGTCAACGGACCCTGGAGGCTCAGCAGTTACACCATCGACGGGACCTCGGGCGAATGCGTCCTGGTGCCCAACGAGCGCTACTCGGGCCCCAACAAGCCCTACCTGGACGAGTTCCGGCTGGTGCCCACCGACTCGGACACCGACCAGTACGAGATGCTCCGCCGCGGCCCCGAGGCCCTCGACGGCGTACAGATCGGCTTCCTGCCCTTCGACGAGGTCACCGAGCCGGCCGAGGACCCGCTGCTCGGCGGGCCCAACCCGCTCGGCGAGCACTACGACCTCGTGCCCCAGCTCACTTACAAGATCCATTACTTCCCGATCAACTTCAACAACCCGACCGTTGCCGGAAAGATCTTCAAGCAGCTCTACTTCCGCCAGGCACTCCAGTCCAGCCTCGACTCCCGGGGCGCCATCCGCGACGTCTACAAGGGCTACGGCTATCCGACCACCGGGCCCATCCCGGCCCTGCCCGACAGCCCGCTGCTCTCACCCGCCGCGCACGAGGACCCGTACCCCTTCGATATCGACGCGGCCCGCCGCTTCCTGACCGAGAACGGCTGGGACACCGGCACCACTCCGGGCATCTGCGTCCGCGAGGGCACCGGACCCGGCGAGGCGGGGGAGGGCATCCCGGCCGGCACCCCGCTGCGCTTCTCGATGCGGTACGCCAAGGGCCACGAGACGCTGACCGCGGTCATGCGCAAGTTCGCCGCGGACGCCGCACAGGCCGGCATCGAGATCGAACTCACCGAGGTCGAGGCGAGCGTGCTGGTCCTGGAGGACACGACCTGCACCCCGGGCCCCGACAGCCCGTGCCTGTGGGAGTTCAGCGACTGGAACGGCGGCTGGGGCTACGGCCCGGGCTTCTACCCCACCGGAGAGGCCCTCTACTCGACCGGATCCTCGGTCAACTTCGGCAGCTACAGCGACCCGAAGGCCGACGAACTGATCGCCCGCACCGTGGTCAGCGACGATCTGGAGGACCTCTACGCCTACCAGGACCACATCGCGCAGCAGGTCCCGGTCATCTGGATGCCCAACTTCCCCTTCCGTCTCCTGGAGGTCGCCAAGGACCTCCGCGGCGTGGCCCCGATCAACCCCTTCGGGCTGATCAATCCCGAGGACTGGCACTACGTCGGCGAGGTGCTGTGATGTACCAGAGGCTGCTCGACCACCTCGACGGGCACCAGGCCCGCTACCGGCTGATCGACCACCCCTCCGAGGGCCGCACGGACCTGGCGAGCGTGCTGCGCGGCCACCCGCTGGAGCAGGCCGCGAAGTGCATCGTCGTCCGCGTGAGCATCACCAAGCGGGTCGGCAAGTACGTCCTCGCGGTGGTGCCCGGTGACCGGCAGGTCGACCTGGAGGCGGTGGGCGCGCTGTTCGGCGGCGGCCGGACGGCCTTCGCGACGCCGGAGATCGCCGAGCGGCTGGCCGGCAGCGTCTGCGGCACGGTGATGCCGCTCAGCTTCCACCCCGATCTGCACCTCGTCGTCGACGAGGGCCTGATCCTCACCGAAGAGATCTACTTCAACGCGGCCCGCCTGGACCGCTCCGTGGCCCTGTCCACCCCCGACTACCTGGCCATCGCCCAGCCGCAGCTCGCGGCGATCGCGACGGCCGGCGACCGGGTCCTGACCCACTCCGCGAGGTGACGAAGATGACGGAAGACGCCAAGACGACCGATGACGGCGTGGTGATCCTGGTCGGCAGCGGACAGCGCGCCTACCGCGAGTACCTGCTCGCGGGCGCCGCCCGCCGGCGCCCGATCTGGATCCTGGACGCGGTGGACCCGACCTGGCAGAAGGAGTACGTGATCGGCTCGACCACCGTCGGGCTGCTCGACCGGGAACGCCTGGTGCCCGACCAGGAGGGGCTGATCAAGGCCGCCGAGGCGGTGGCCGCCGAGCACCGCGTGATCGGGGTGTTCAGCTACGACGAGACGCTCGTGGTGACCACCGCGCTCATAGCCGAGCGGCTGGGCCTGCCCGGACTGACCTCGCGGGGCGCCGACAACTGCCGCAACAAGCACAACACCCGGCAGCTGCTGACCGCCGCCGGACTGCCCCAGCCGCACTTCGCCTACGTGACCGACGCCGATCAGGCGCTCGCGGCGGCCGACTCCTTCGGCTACCCGGTGGTGCTCAAGCCCCGCGGCATGGGGGCGAGCATCGGCGTCATCCGGGTCGACGGACCCGATGCGGTCCGCGCGGCCTTCGAGGTCGCCGACGCCGCCGGCCGCGGCGGGAACAGCGACTACGAGGGCGGGGCGCTGGTCGAGGAGTGCGTGATCGGGCCCGAGATCAGCATCGACGGCGCGGTCTTCGACGGCGGCTACACCCCGCTCTTCCTCGCGCACAAGGAAGTGGGCCTGGAGCCCTACTTCGAGGAGACCGGGCACATCGTCAGCGCCACCGATCCGCTGCTGGCCGACGAGGAACTGCTGGGCATCCTCCGGGACGCCCACCGGGAACTGGGAGTCGGCTACGGGATCACCCACACGGAGGTGAAGCTGACCTCCCGCGGGCCGGTGATCATCGAGGTGAACGCCCGCCTGGGCGGCGACCTCATCCCGTACCTCGGCAGTCTCGCCACCGGCATCGAGCCGGGCGAGGTGGCCGCGGAGCTGGCGACCGGCACCCGCCCCGAGTGGACGCCGACCCGGGCCCGCACCGTGGGCATCCGCTTCCTCTACCCGCCCCAGAACGGCACCGTCCGCTCGGTCGACGTGCCCGCAGCGTCCGACACCCCGGGGCTGCTGGAGGCGAACGTCATGGTCGGGCCCGGGACGACGCTGCTGCTGCCGCCGGACGGCTACCTCAGCCGGTACGCCAACGTCATCTGCGCCGGCGACGACCGGCCGGGCTGCGAGGAGTACCTCGCCAAGGCCGCCGCACTGACCACGATCGTCCTCGACAGCTGACACGTCGGCACCGGAACACGGAAAGGAGGTGTGTGATGTCGGCGAGGGTGACGGTAGTGGGCGGCGGTGTGATCGCCCTGCTCACGGCAGTCGAATGCGTGCTCGACGGACACAAGGTCACGGTCGTGGACCAAGGCCCCATCCCGCACAGCAGAGCCACCTCTTTCGACCAGCACCGGATCCTGCGGGCCCTGCACCCCGCGGATCCGCAGGCCACGGCGGCCGCGCTGCGCGCGCACCACCGCTGGGTCGAACTGGAAGACCTCTTCCTGACCCGCTTCTACGAGCAGGTCGGCGCCCTCACCGTGCTGCCGCCCGCGGCGGCGGCGGAAGCGGCGGCGATGCTCGGCAACGCCGGAGGCAGCGTCAGGGAACTGACCGCGGCCGGCCTGTCCGACCGCTATCCGCACCTGCACGTGGACGGCGGTCTCGGCGCGGTACTCGAGGACGAGGCGGGGGTCCTGCTCGCCGAACGGGTCCTGGCCGCTTGCGTCGGCTGGCTGAAGTGGCAGTCCGGCATCGAGCTCATCGAGCACCGGGCCGTGACCGCCGTCGACGGCGAGAGCGGCACCGTACGGCTGGTGGACGGACGGGTGCTGCACGGCGACGCGGTCCTGGTCGCGGTGGGCCCCTGGTCCCGCGGGCTGATGCCGGAGAGCATCGCCGAACGGCTGACGCTGTTCCGCCAGTCCCTCCTCTACTGCCGGGTGCCCCGGCACCAGGCCCGGGCCTGGGCGTCCACCCCGGCCATCCCCGCCCTCGGAACCAAGGGGGGAGCCTGGCTGATCCCGCCGGTGGCGGGCACGGCCCTCAAGCTGACCTCGGCCACCGCCTGCCGGGTGGTGGACGAACTCACCGACCACGCCACCGACCCGTACTGGCAGCGCAGGCTGGAGAAGGAGTTCGGGGACCTGCTGCCCGGCTTCGGCCCGGCCTGGGTCACCGCCGCCAAGGACGCCTACTACTCCTCCTTCTCCGAGACCGGCGGGCCGCTGGTGGTCGCCCTCGGCGGCGACGCGTACGCGTACGCGGCCTGCGGTGGCACATCCTTCAAGTTCGCGCCGCTCATCGCGCGGTCGCTGGCGGACCGGCTGACCGGCCGGATCCCGTCACCGATCGGGCTCGGCGCGCTCGACGGGCCGCCGCTCGACGCGCTCGCCCCGCAGCTCGCGGGCCGGTGAGCGGGCGGCCGAGGGTGAAGCCGAAGGCGAAGGAGGAAACGGTGGTCACGACGGACGACGTGCGCAGGCTCGCGCTCGGCCTGCCGAGGACGGAGGAGCACCTGATCCGGGACCGGGTGAAGTTCCGGATCGGGAAGATCGTCTATCTCGCCCTCTCCCGGGACGAGACCGAGCTGGGCTTCGCCTTCCCCAAGGAGGAGCGGGCGGCGCTCGTCGCCGCCGAACCGGCGAAGTTCCTCATGCCCCGTGAGTCCGACCTGCGCTTCAACTGGGTCGAGGCCAGGATGGCGGCCCTGGACCCGGAGGAGCTGACGGAACTGGTCACCGAGGCCTGGCGGATGGTGGTGCCGGCCAAGGTGGCGCGCGCGTACCCGGCCCCGGCCGCACCGCCGCTCCCGCCCGCGCCCACCCTGGCCGAACTGCACGCCTCGGCCGAGGTGTTCAACGGCTTCGCCGGGGTGGACCGGAGCTGGCTGGCGCTGCGCGAGGAGACCGCGCCCGGTCTCGACCTCTCCACCGCCGCCCACCGCACCGCCCTGCACCGCTGGCTGAACTCCTGGGGCTGCCGGATCCGCTACCCGCGGGAGGGGGAGCCCGACCTGTTCGGCGCGGGGCTCGCCGCCTGGTGGGGACGCCACCCCCTGCCGGACGCACCGCTGTCCCGGCTCACCCCCCGCGACATCTCCCGCTTCGCACGGGCCTACGAGGAACTGGCCGCGCTGCCGATCGGCCGCCGCAGCCTCGGCCCGACCGCGGCGGCCAAGGCGCTGTACGCCCTGCGCCCCGACTCGGTCATGCCGTGGGACGCGGCCATCGCCGACCGGCTCTACGGCGTACGGGACGGGGCCGCCTTCGCCCGCCACCTGGAGACCGGCCGGGCCTGGGCACGCGCGGCGCTCGCGGAGGGCGGCGGCGCGGACGAGCGGATCCTGTGCGCCGACCTCGGCCGCCCCGGGATCTCCCTCGCCAAGATCCTCGACGAACACCTCTACCTCACGATCACCCACGCGGCGGCCCGGCAGCGCTCCGACGCCCGAGACGCCTGAGGGGGCGACGTACGACGGCGCCCCGCAGCCGGAGCTGCGGGGCGCCTGCGCACCAAGGGGCCGGGCGGTGCTAGCGGGAGATCCGGGCGAGCGCCTCGGAGCGGGCCACGGGCACCTGCTCCTCCTCCGTCGGGTCGGGCTGGGCCAGCGCGAACGCCCTGGCCATCGGCGTCAGCCCGTACTGCCCCGGCAGATCGGAGTGCTCGACCAGGCCCGCGTCGAGGAGGCGTTCGAGGAGGTCTTCCACCGGCTGGGCGGAGCGCTCGACCAGGACGGCGAGCGCGTCCGTGGACTCGTACACCACGTTGTCCACGGAGGGCGGGTTCTCGGAGCCGGCGAACTGGCGCAGCATCAGGCGGGCCCACGGGGTCAGCAGCCGGTAGGCGCTGTCCAGTCGGCTGCCCAGGCTGTCGTCCCCGACCTGGAGCCGGCCCAGGAAACGGCCGGGTTCCCGCCGTCCGTCGCCGAGCAGCTCGGACACGGAGTCCTGCAGCATCCACTCGGGCCGCGCCGCGATCCGCCGGCCCGCCAGGTTCAGCGCGAGCGGCAGGTCCCCGCACGCGTCGGCGAGCCGCAGGCAGGCGCGCGGCTCGGTGCCGACCCGGTCCCCGCCGATCAGTCCGGCGAGCAGCTCCATGGACTCGTCGCGGTCCAGTGAGGGCAGCCTTATTCGGCCAATTCCGTCGAGGCCCAGGAGCCTTGAGCGGCTGGTGACGAGGATGCGGCTTTCGGGCGCCGCGGTGAGCAGTTCCCGTACCTGCCGCTCGTGCTGCACACCGTCCAGCACCACGAGCAGCCGGCGCCGGTGGAGCAGCGACCGGTACAGGCCGATGCGCTGCCCGGGATCGTTCGGGATGCGGTCGGCGGGGATGCCGAGCGCCTCCAGGAAACCGCCCGCGATTCCCGCCGCGTCCTTGCGTCCGTCGGCGGCCGGGTCCAGGTTCGCGTAGAGCTGTCCGTCCGGCAGGCCGGGCGCCAGTTCGTGGGCGAGCCGCAGGGCGAAGGCCGACTTGCCCGCACCGACCTGACCACTGATCAGCAGCGGCCCCGGCGGGCGCTGTTCGCCGTAGCAGGGGGCCGTCAGGGCGCGGGCCCGCTGGAGCAGTTCGGCCCGTCCCACCAGGGGATGAGGCTCCATCGGCAGCTGGGCGGGCGGCGGCAGGACGGCGCGCACGTCGGCGGCGCGCAACTCGTTCTCCTGGTGCTGCTGCACGGCCTTGGCCGCCGGGCGGGCCGCGCCCTCGTCACCGTCGGCGCGCGCCGCCTCGTGCCAGCGGCGCTCCCAGGTGGCGCGGTCCCCGCCGCAGGCTTCCGCGAAGGCGAGGGCCACCTGAAGGGTCGGGAGGCGGTAGCCGGCGGCCGCGTCGGAGAGCACCGAGGCGGAGAACATGGCCCGTGTGGCCATGTCGCGGTAACCGGGACTGCCGGCCGCGGTCCGCAGCCTGCGCAACTCCCGGGCGAACGCGGTGACTGGTCCGGCATCGGGGGCCAGTGGTCGCTCCAGTCTTCCCACACCTTGCTCCTTTGGCACTCGTTCTGTGTGCTGCCAGCTCCTCCGGCCTGCCCATGAACTGTCTGTGTCGCCCTTCCTGATCTGCTACCGGATGCTTACCGCCTGCTAGGGGGAACCCCTATGATCCGGGTGACATGACCTGGCCAGGGGTCGTGTTCTTGGGGGGTGGATAGCCGATGCCGGGGGCGGATGCGGAATCCGGGGAGAGACGAAGCGCGGTTCCCGTGGGGGGAAGACCGCGTTTCCATGTGCTCGGATCACTTGAGGGGTGGGACGGAGAAGTACGGCTGAGACTGGGGGGAGCGATTCAGGAACGGGTCCTGTGCATGCTCCTTCTGGAGGCCGGGCGGGTGGTGCCCGTTGCCCGGCTGGTCGAGGCCACCTGGGAGAAGGACCCGCCGGTGACCGCGGCGCACCAGGTCCGCAAGGCAGTCGCCGATCTGCGGCGGCGCATACCGGCCGGCAACGAGGTCATCGCGACCGACGGGCCCGGATACCGCGTGGTGGTGACGGACGACCAGGTTGACCTCCTGGAGTTCGACGCACTGACCAGGGCGGCGGGCCAGGCCGTACGGGAAGGCCGGCAGTCCGAGGCCGCCGAGACCCTGCGGGCCGCCCTCGCGCTGTGGCGGGGCTCGGTGCTGTCCGGCGCGGGCGGGCCGGTGATCGAGGCCGCGGCGACCGCGCTGGAAGAGCGCCGGCTGGCCGCGGCCGAGCAGCGCTTCGAGCTGTGCCTGGCCCTGGGCGAGAGCGGCGAGCTCATCTCCGCGCTACGCGCGCTGATCACCCAGCATCCGCTGCGGGAGACGCTGCGCGGCCAGCTGATGCTCGCCCTGTACCGCTCGGGCCGGCAGGCCGAGGCGCTCAAGGAGTACGGGGAGGTCCGCGAGCTCCTCGTCGACGAGCTCGGGATCGATCCGGGACCGCGGCTGGCCCGGCTGTACGAGGCGATCCTGCGGGACAGCCCCGAGCTGGCCGCGCCCGAGCGCCCGCAGCCCGTACCCGTGGCCGTGGCGCCCGTACCGGCCGCGGCCGTGCGTCCGGAACCGGCCGAGCAGCCGGCCCCCGTACCGCCGGCGCCCGAGCCGGCCGGTCCCGTGGGGACGGCTGCCGAGCCCGCGGCGGCCGGGGCGCCGGCGCCCGCCGCCGGGGAGCCGGGGGCGCAGGCGGGGACGGCCGTACCGGCGGACGCCCCGTGCACCCTGCCGTACGACCTGCCCGACTTCACCGGCCGCGCCAAGGAGCTGGCCGAGCTCTTCGACTACGTGCAGGACGAGGGCCGGGGCGCCGAGCGGTACTCCCGGATCGTGGCCATCGACGGCATGGGCGGCATGGGCAAGACCACCCTGGCCGTACGCGCCGCACACCGTCTGGCCGGGGGCTATCCCGACGGGCAGCTCCACATCGACCTGCACGGATTCACCCCGGGCGGCCTGCCGGTGTCACCGGCCAGCGCCCTCGACAGCCTGCTGCGGACCGTCGGTACGCCGGGCGACCGGATCCCCGAGGACCTGGAGGGCCGCACGGCCCTGTGGCGCTCGAAGCTGGACGGCCGGCGGATGCTCCTGCTGTTCGACAACGCCGTCGACGCCGCGCAGATCCGGCCGCTGCTGCCGGCCTCGCCCGGCTGTCTGGTCCTGATCACCAGCCGGGGCCGGCTGCTGGACCTCGACGGCGTCGAGTGGGTGTCGATCGGGATGATGGAGCCCGAGGACAGCACCAGCCTGATGACCGAGACGCTCGGCACCACCCGGGTGGCCGCCGAGCCGGAGGCCTCCGCCGAACTGGCCGAGCTGTGCGGCCACCTGCCGCTGGCCCTGCGGATCGCGACCGCCCGGCTGCGCAACAGGCCGCGCTGGACGGTGCGTTACCTGGTCGAGCGGCTGCGCGACGAGAAACGCCGGATGGACGAGCTGAGTTCGGGCGAGCGCAGCGTCGCGGCGACCCTGCGCCTGTCGTACCTGGCGATGGACGAGGAGTACCGCACGGCGTTCCGCATCCTGAGCCTGTACCCGTGTGCGGGAACCGACGTGTACTCGGCGGCGGCCCTGCTGGGCACGGCCGTCCGGGACGCCGAGGACGCGCTGGAGTTCCTGCTCGACGTCCACCTCGTGCAGCAGCCCGACATCGGTCTCTACACCTTCCACGACCTGGTGCGCAGCTTCGCGCAGAGCCTGCGGGGACCGGCGACGGCGGAGGACGACGCGGCGGCCGTCGAGCGGCTGCTCGGCTACTACCTGACGACCTCCAACGCGGCGTGCGAGGTGCTGTTCCCGGGCCGCGAGCGCCGGCCCACCGGCATCCCGCCCTACCAGGGCGAACGGCCGGCGTTCACGCTGGCCGAACAGGCGGTGAGCTGGTTCGACCGGGAGCAGGCCGGGCTGCTGGCGGCCGTGTCCCTCGCCGAGCGGTCCGGCCACGACCGGTACGCCGCCTGCCTGAGCCGCAACGTCGGCTTCCACCTGCACGCGCGCGGTCAGCTCGACGAGTTCTGGAGCGTCGGGCACCTCGCGGTCGCCGCCGCCCGCCGGGTCGACGACCCGGCGCTCCTCGGGATCAGCCTGGCCAATCTGGGCGCGGCCTGCTGGAAGCTCGGCCGCTTCGAGGAAGGGCTGGAGGTGGCCAGGGAAGCGCGCGACACCGCGGTACGCGCCGGGGACCGGCACACCGAGGCGCACAGCGAATCGACCATCGGGCTGCTGCTGTCGATGCTCGGGAGGTACGGGGAGGCGCTGCCCCTTCTGGAGCGCTCTCTCGGCATGTCCAGGGAGCTGGGCAATCCGCGCGCGGAGGCCGAGAACCTGACCACCCTCAGCACGCTGTACGAGCGGTGGGGCCGCTACCCGGAAGCGGCCCAGGCCGCCCGCCGGGCGATCGGGATCGGCCGCGACCTCGGCTACCGCAGCAACGAGATCGTGGCCCTGGCCGATCTGGCCTTCGCCCAGGTGGGCCTCGGCGACTACACGGACGCGCACGAGACCCTCAAGCGCGCCCGCGACCTGTGCGACGAGACGAGGTCGCCGGGTGACGTGGCCCTGGTGCTCGCGGTGTCCGCCCAGGTGGCGCAGGAGCGGGGGGACGGCACGCAGGCCCGTTCGTTCGCCGAGCGGGCCCTGCTCCTCGGCCGTACGAGCGGCGCCCCGATCCGGCTCGCCAAGGTCGAGAACGTCATCGGGCGGCTCCACATGACGTGGGGGGAGTACGAGGAGGCGCAGGGCCTGCACGCCCACGCCCACAAGATCGCGGCCCCGATGAGCTTCCGGGCCGAGGAGGCGTCCGCGCTGGTGGGCCTCGCCCGTGCGGCGGAGGCGCTCGGCGAGTCGCAGGCGGCGGCCGGACACCGGGCGGCCGCCGAGGGGTTATTCGAGTTCATGGGGCTGCCGGAGCACCGCCGGACGTACTGAGCCCGCACACGGATGTGCCCCGCACCGGAATCCGGTGCGGGGCACATCCGCGTGGTGCGCGGGGAAGCGGCCTGTTCAGCGGGTGGTGGGGCCCGGGGAGGGGGCGCCCGGCCCCTTGTCGTCGGCGAGGACCTCGTACCCGGAGGGCTGACCGGTGTCCGCGGACTGGACCGTCACACCGACGCCGATCACGAGGGTCGCCGCGAAGATCCCGATCAGTCCGGCCAGCTTGCTGCGCATGTGTTGAACCCCCAGGTTGTGTACCGGCGCGGCTCCCGTGTGGTGCGGTGGCCGCTCTCGACAAGACACAGACTGGCCGAGGCCCTTACCGGTCCGTTCCCCTCTCGATCCCGTTCGCGGCCGCCGCGCGGGAACGGCCGTTACCGGCCTGTTCCCGGTCCGGCTCGGTGGCCGCCGCGATCCGCGATCCCCGCGCGCTGACCAGCACGTCCGTCCGCGTGGTGCCCGATTCGTAGCCGGCCAGATCCAGCAGGGCCCGTACCGTCGCGCGGATCCCGGCCTGCTCCGTCTCGTGCAGCGGTACGGCGTTCCCCTCGGGGGTGATGTCGGCGACGAGGTGCATTCCGTCGACCGTCAGGGTCTCCACCCGGAACTTGGCTCCCGTCAAGAGCTCTTCGACGAGATAGGGGGCCGAATGCCGGGAGGTGACGGCCTGTTCGGCCCACCGGTCGAGAGCGGGCCGGTCGTGCACCGGCACGGTCCACCAACAGCCAGCCTTGTCGGCCGACTTGATCACCACCGGCAGCGGGAAGTCCTCCGCCAGCGAGCGCGCCTCGGCGACGGACCTCGCCTCCTCGGCGCGTACGGCCGAGGTCCGGCTCTCGTTGAGGATGCGCCGGATCGTCACCACGTCGGGCAGCCGCCCCGAGGGGGTCTCCCGGCACAAGGAGAGTTCCTGCAGCACCTGCCCGGCGGCGGCCGCCGCGCCGCTGCCGAGACCCTTCTCGAGATCGCTCGCGAGGTACAGGACGTGCCCGATGCCGTGCTCGACGACCGTGTCCGTCAACAGGGCGCGCAGTGCGGCCGTGTCGTCGAAGTCCACCCGGAGGAGTCGCTGCGGGGGCAGCTCTGCGGGAAGCCGTGCCCGGTGCGGACACGGGCCGGTGTCCGTCACCACCCAGACGTCCAGGCCCGCCACGACAGCGGCGCTTACGAGCCCTGGTCCGGGCCTGACGAGCACGACCTGTTCCGCGGACTGGTTGATGATCACAGAATTCTCCTCCATCGTGTCCCACGATGCTGGCGCCGGGCGTTCCCGGTCGGTTCCCGCCGTGTTCCCGGCCGCCGGCCGCCGTATCGCCGCCTTGTCGCCGCCCTGGCGCCGCCGTATCGCCGCAGGTCCCCCGGATGGCCCCGTCACAGGGCCGCCCGGCGTACCGTGTCCGACAGTGGGGGAAGGCACCGAGCCCAGGGGGCACCACACGCCGGAGGCGTACAGACATGGGACTCTTCGACTTCCTGAAGTCCGAAAAGCAGAAGGAACACGAGGCCGCCGAGAAGGCGAAGGGGCAGGTGGAGCAGCAGCCGGCCGCGCGGGCGACACCTCCCGCGAGCTCGGCCGCCGACGCCGCCGCGGCCACCAGGGCCACCGCCGAGCGGATGGCGGCCGCCGCACCGCCCAAGCCCAAGCCCAGGCCTCCCGCCCCCGCGACCCCGAGCCCCACGTCCGCCGCGCACAAGGCCGTGCCGGCCCCTCCCAGGCCCGCCGCGATGCCGAAGCCCGGTCCCCCGCCCGCCGCGCCGGCGGGCGCCGCGCACACCCCCTCCCCCACGTCGGCCGCGCACAAGGCCGTGCCCGCGGCCCCGATGCCCAAGCCGGGGGCGGCCGCGAAGAAGCGCACGTACACGGTCCGGACCGGCGACTCGCTCCCCGCGATCGCCCGCCGCGAGCTGGGCAACGAGGCCCGCTGGCGCGAGCTCTACGCCATGAACAAGGGCGTCGTCGGCGCCAACCCCGACCTGATCCGCCCGGGCATGGTCCTCACCCTCCCCGGCTGAGTCCCGCGGGCGCATGCCGAAGGGGCCCGGATCCGATCGGATCCGGGCCCCTTCCGCGTGGCCGAGCGTTCAGCGCTGCTGGTCGTCCGCAGCCGAACCGGACTCGTGTTCCTTGGCCGCGAGCTCGTCGTCGAAGCTCGCCGGAGCGGCGTCCTGCGTCGACAGCTCCGTGGCGGCCGGCGGCTCGACGAGCCAGTCCGGGTTCGACTGCTGGTCCCACCACTTCCACGCGGCGAAGGCGGCGCCGGCCACCAGGCCGACCACGACGGCACCCTTGAGCAGGCCCTTGCAGCGCGCCCGCCGCTCATGGCGCCGCACCAGCTTCTGCACTTCCTTGGCGGTCACCTGGCCGCGCAGCGCCGCGAACGCCGCCGCCGACCGCGAGGCGGCCTCCTCGGCCACCGGCGTGGCGGCCGCGATCGCGCTCTCGAGCCGCGGCTGGGTGTAGTCGGCGGCCTGTCGCGCCGCGACGCGGGTCTGGTGCACCGCCTTCGTCGCCGCCCGGTCCACGTTCGGCGGCACGTGCGCGCGCGCCGCCTTGAGCCGGGGATGCAGATGGCTGTCGTAGGTCGTACGCGCCTGCCGGGCGGCCGCGTCGGCCGCGTACGACATCTTGGGCGCGAGCAGTTCGTTGGCTTCTTGGGCGTAGTGCACCGCGGCGTCCCTGGCGGATTCCGCGTACGGTGCCACCACTTCCGCCGCGTGCAGGAAACTCTCCCTGGCGCTCTCGGCTGCCAGGCGCACGCTGTCCTTGCGGGTCACGGGATCCTCCTCCTCGGTGGCGGACACAGTTCACCTTTCCACCCTTTGTCGGATCATGCCTCTCCTATCGCCGACAGGCATGCGTGACAGGGCATACGGGTGGACGATTTCAGTGCTGCGGAGCGCTCCGTGCGACCATCTGGACCGACAGTGATGACTATGGAAGGCAGATCCGTGGCCGAGAAGCTCTACGCCACCCTGAAGACGACCCACGGCGACATCGAGATCGAGCTGCTGGAGAACTTCGCCCCGAAGACCGTCCGGAACTTCGTGGAGCTCGCCACCGGCGCCCGGGAGTGGACCCGTCCCACCGACGGTCAGAAGACCACGGACCCGCTGTACGACGGCACCGTCTTCCACCGCGTCATCAGCGGCTTCATGATCCAGGGCGGCGACCCGCTCGGCAACGGCACCGGCGGCCCCGGCTACCAGTTCGCCGACGAGTTCCACCCCGACCTGGCCTTCACCAAGCCGTACCTGCTCGCCATGGCCAACGCGGGCCCGGGCACCAACGGCTCGCAGTTCTTCATCACCGTGGCGCCCACCGCCTGGCTGACGCGCAAGCACACCATCTTCGGCGAGGTCGGCGACCCGGCCAGCCAGAAGGTCGTCGACGCCATCGCCGGCAGCGCCACGAACCCGCGCACCGAGCGCCCCCTGGACGACGTGATCATCCAGTCCGTGGTCGTCGAGAAGCGCTGACGGCCCCCGGGAACCTTTCCGCCCCGCCCGTCCGTCCTGCATGCGTATGAAGTGATGGGGCATACCGGACCGGCGGGGCGCGCCCCTGCCTCGCCGCTGATCGAGGGAACCGATGGACACCGACCGTCTGCCGGGCTGCTACCGCCACCCGGACCGCGACACGGGGATCAGCTGCACCCGGTGCGAGCGCCCCATCTGCCCCGATTGCATGATCAGCGCATCGGTCGGCTTCCAGTGCCCCGAGTGCGTCCGCGAGGGTTCCGGCACCGGGCACCGGCCGGCCGCGAACGCGCCGCGCACCATCGCGGGCGGGGTGGTCGCCTCCGACCCCCACCTCGTCACCAAGATCCTCATCGGGATCAACGTGCTGCTGTTCCTGGTGGTGCTCTTCGACCCGGCGCTCGTGCTCCGGCTGGAGCTGATCGGAGGCCAGTACCGGGAGTACCCCGGCGGCCCGATCCACGGCGTCGCGTCGGGCGAGTACTACCGGCTGCTGACGTCGGTGTTCCTGCACGTTCAGTGGTGGCACATCATCGGCAACATGATCGCCCTGTGGGTGATCGGCGGCCCGCTGGAGGCGGCACTGGGCCGGGTCCGATATCTCGCGGTCTTCCTGCTCTCGGGCCTGGGCGGCAGCGCGCTCGTCTATCTGCTGAGCGAGCCGTACGTGCAGACCCTCGGCGCTTCGGGCGCCGTCTTCGGCCTGCTCGGCGCCACCGTCGTGCTGGCGAAGCGGCTGCGGTACGAGATGCGGCCGGTGATCGTCATGGTCGTGCTGATGCTGGTGTTGACCTTCGTACCGCTCGGCGGTGCGCTCAGCGTGTCCTGGCAGGCCCATGTGGGCGGCCTGGTCACCGGTGCGCTGGTGGGCGTGGGCATGCTCATGCCCACCACGGGCAGGATGCGCGCACTCGTTCAGTGGGGCACCTGCGCGGTGGCGTTCCTGCTGGTCGCGGCGGTGATCGTGGCCCGCACGGCGGAACTCACCTGATCACACCGGCGTCAACTCTCCACAGAGTTATCCACAGATCTTCTGTCTTTTCCTCAGGTGTGGATGACGCTGTGGATAACTCATGGGGAGAGCTTCCGTCAGCGGTCGAGAGGTGCTACTTCCACTGCGTGGACACGCCGAATCCTGCGGCGATGAAGCCGAAACCGACCACGATGTTCCAATTGCCCAGTGCCTCGATCGGCAGCTGGGTCTCGGTCACGTAGAAGACGACGATCCACGCGAGTCCGATCAGGAAGAACGCCAGCATGACCGGGGCGACCCAGCTGCGGTTCGTCAGCCGGATGCTCTGCGGCTGCCGCGTGGGCGGCGGCGTGTAGTCGTCCTTCTTGCGGATACGTGACTTCGGCACGAGGGGCTCTCCTGTCGATGCGCTGGGGACCTTGCCTGCCCCGGGCGTCCGTTAGCGTAGTGGACCTGTGGCGTTGAAGGAGAAGGGTACGTTGAGCAATTCCGACGACTCCTCCGTGGGTCCCCGTCGCCGGGCCAGGCCGGTCCGGCTGCTGACGGCCGCCGTCTTCGCCCTGGCCGGGCTTCTCTTCGTCACCAGTTTCAACACCTCCAAGGGTACGA
Source organism: Streptomyces sp. NPDC001513 (assembly GCF_042894695.1). Taxonomy (NCBI): domain Bacteria; kingdom Bacillati; phylum Actinomycetota; class Actinomycetes; order Kitasatosporales; family Streptomycetaceae; genus Streptomyces; species Streptomyces sp. NPDC001513. Next base: position 37,687 of record NZ_JBIAVU010000011.1, on the reverse strand, counting down.
ACATCCGGACGGACGCGTCGCTCCTCAAGCTGTCGGACCTCATCAAGGAGCGCAGCCAGGACAACGCGGAGCTGGAGCAGAGCACCGGCGTGGCCCGCCGGCGGGTGGACGCCCTCGCGGACCGCGACGACGGCAGCACCAAGGCCGAGGACGCGAAGCTGGCCGCCCTGCGCGCGGCCTCGGGCACCGAGGAGCTGTCCGGCAAGGGGCTGACGGTCACCCTCAACGACGCCCCGCCGAACGCCACCGCCCGCATCCCCAACGTGCCCGAGCCGCAGCCCAACGACCTGGTGATCCACCAGCAGGACCTGCAGGCCGTGGTGAACGCCCTCTGGCAGGGTGGCGCCCAGGGCATCCAGGTCATGGACCAGCGGCTCATCTCCACCAGCGCGGTGCGCTGCGTGGGCAACACCCTGATCCTCCAGGGCCGCGTCTACTCGCCCCCGTACAAGATCTCGGCGGTCGGCGACCCGAGCGCGCTGAAGAAGGCCCTGGCCGCCTCGCCGGCCCTGCAGAACTACCAGCTGTACGTGAACGCGTACGGGCTCGGCTGGAAAGTGGACGAGCACAAGGCGCTGACACTGCCCGGCTACTCCGGCACAGTGGACCTCCACTATGCGAAGCCGGTGGCGCCCACCCCGTGAGCGGGTCCGTTCCGACGTCGTACTGCGCCTGGTGGTACGGACGTTCAGCGAGGTGTGCCTGACGGCGGGCACGCTGATCGTGCTCTTCGTCGCGTACGTCCTCCTGTGGACCGGGGTGAAGGCCGACCGGGCCATGGACGGGGAGAGGGCCGGGCTGCGCGATCGCTGGGCGGCGGCGGCCCCGGCGGCCGCGCCGCAGCCCGCACCGTCCGAGACGGCGGCGGACCCCGCCAAACCGGCCGAGCCCGCCGAACCGCCCCCCTACCCCGCCGGCCGGGCCTTCGCCGAGATGTACGTCCCGCGCTTCGGCCCGGACTGGGTCAAGCCCGTCCTGGAGGGCACGGACACCGAGCTGCTGAAGAGGGGCCTCGGCCACTACGCCGGCACCGCCCGCCTCGGCGCCACCGGGAACTTCTCGGTGGCCGGGCACCGGCGCACCTACGGCGATCCCTTCAAGGACTTCCCGGAGCTGCGCACGGGGGACGAGGTGATCCTCAAGGACGAGAGCACCTGGTACACGTACACCGTGCGGGGCGGGCCCCTGCGCACGCTGCCGACCCAGGTCGGGGTGGTCGCCCCGGTCCCGGAGAGGTCGCCGTTCACCACGCCCGGCCGCTACCTGACCCTGACGACCTGCGATCCGGAGTGGGGCCACAGTCACCGGCTGGTCGTCTGGGCGGAGCTGACCGGCACCCGCGCCGTGGGGCAGGGCCGGCCGGAGGGTTTGTCCGGGTGACCCACCCCGTCGGGCCGCTGCCTTTAGTCTGTTCGCGTACCGCCCCCGCGGTGCGTTGAACGAATGTGGACGAAAAGGAAACAGGCGGCATGTACGGCTGGATCTGGCGGCACCTGCCGGGCAACGCGTGGGTCCGCGCGCTGATCTCACTCGTACTGGTCCTCGCGGTGGTCTTCGTGCTGTTCCAGTACGTCTTCCCCTGGGCCGAGCCGCTCCTGCCGTTCAACGATGTGACGGTGGACGAGGGATCGGGAGCCACTCCGTGAGCGCGCGCATTCTGGTTGTCGACAACTACGACAGCTTTGTCTTCAACCTGGTCCAGTACCTCTACCAGCTCGGCGCCGAATGCGAGGTGCTGCGCAACGACGAGGTCGAGCTCGCCCACGCGCAGGACGGTTTCGACGGAGTCCTGCTGTCCCCCGGGCCGGGCACGCCCGAGGAGGCGGGCGTCTGCATCGACATGGTCCGGCACTGCGCGAAGACGGCCGTTCCCGTCTTCGGCGTGTGCCTCGGCATGCAGTCGATGGCGGTCGCCTACGGCGGTGTCGTGGGCCGGGCGCCCGAGCTGCTGCACGGCAAGACCTCACCCGTGATCCACGAGGGGCTGGGCGTCTTCGAGGGACTGCCCTCGCCGTTCACCGCGACCCGCTACCACTCCCTCGCCGCCGAGCCCGGCACCCTGCCCGACGCGCTGGAGGTCACGGCGCGCACCGAGGACGGGATCATCATGGGCCTGCGCCACCGTGAGCACGACGTCGAGGGCGTGCAGTTCCACCCCGAGTCCGTGCTGACCGAGTGGGGTCACCGGATGCTCGCGAACTGGCTGGTGCGCTGCGGTGACGCGGGTGCCGTGGAGCGCTCGGTGGGGCTGGCCCCGGTGGTGGGCAAGGCCGTCGCGTGACGACGGTCGCGCCGTCCGCGCCCACGGAGGGCCGGGCCGCGCGACGCAGGGCAGCTCAGGAGGCCGCGAAACGGGCCGCCAGACACACCCGGAGGCGGGGCGGACGGCGGCGCAGGCGGCCGGCTTCGGGCGGCCCGGTGGTCATCGCGAGCCGGCTGGGCGGAGAGCTGTTCATCACGGTGGGGCTGGTGATGCTGCTGTTCGTCGCCTATCAGCTCTGGTACACGAACGTCGTGGCGGAGCGGGCGGCGAACGGGGCCGCCGGCTCGCTGCGCCAGACCTGGGAGCACCCGCCCGGCGGTGACGGGGCCGCGGCGCCGCCGGTGACGGCCTTCGAGCCCGGCCAGGGCTTCGCCATCCTCCACATCCCGAAGCTCGACGTGAAGGTCCCGGTGGCGGAGGGCATCAGCAAGCCCAAGGTGCTGGACCGGGGCATGGTCGGGCACTACGGCGAGGGCGCGCTGAAGACGGCGATGCCCTCGGACGAGCAGGGCAACTTCGCGTTGGCCGGCCACCGCAACACCCACGGCGAGCCCTTCCGCTACATCAACCGGCTGGTGCCCGGGGATCCCGTCGTGGTCGAGACCCGGGACGCGTACTACACGTACGAGATGACCTCGTCGCTCGCGCAGACCCCGCCGACGAACGTGGCGGTGATCAAGCCCGTGCCGGAGGGATCGGGATTCACATCCGAGGGCCGGTACATCACGCTGACCACCTGCACCCCCGAGTTCACCAGCACCTACCGGATGATCGTATGGGGCAGGATGACCGAGGAACGGCCCCGCAGCCAGGGCCCGCCGCCCGCGCTGACCAGTTAAGGACGAAACAAGCAGTGTCTCGAGCCCGCCGCCGCGCCGCGGCCCCGCCCGCCGGCAACCGCAGTGTGCTCGCCGGGTTCCTGAGCCTGCTGGGCGAGGTCCTGATCACGGTCGGCCTGGTGCTGGGCCTGTTCGTGGCCTACTCGCTGTGGTGGACGAACGTGCTCGCGGACCGGCAGGCCTCCGCGAAGGGCGACGAGGTCCGCCAGCAGTGGCAGACACCGGACGGGCCCGCGGAGCCCGGGGCGCTGGACACCGGGGACGGCGTCGGCTTCCTGCACGTACCGGCGATGAAGAACGGCGAGGTGCTCGTCAAGCCGGGAACGGCGCCGGACATCCTCGACGACGGCGTGGCCGGGTACTACACGGAGCCGGTGAAGTCGGCGCTGCCGTGGGACGAGAACGGGAACTTCTCGCTCGCCGCGCACCGCGACGGGCACGGGGCGAAGTTCCACAACATCGACAAGGTGCGCAACGGCGACGCGATCGTCTTCGAGACCCGGGACACCTGGTACGTCTACAAGGTCTTCGCGGAGCTGCGCCAGACGTCGAAGTACAACACCGACGTGATCAACCCGGTCCCGAAGGAGTCGGGGAAGACCGCCCCGGGCCGGTACATCACCCTCACCACCTGCACGCCGGTCTACACCTCGAAGTACCGGTACATCGTGTGGGGCGAGCTGGTCCGCACGGAGAAGGTCGACGCGAAGCGGACGCTGCCGGCGGAGCTGCGCTGAGGAAGGCTCCTGCGGGCTCCTGTGGCGCCTCCTGAGCCCCACGGGGCCTCCGGGGTCACCCGGGACCCGCACGGCCCCGGGCGGGGCGCAGGCGGCCGCGCAGCGGCGGGTACGGAAGGCGGGTCCGGGCGGCGGTCCGCGCGGCGGGTACGAAAAAGGTCCGGCCCTCCTCCCCTTCGACGGGGGAGGAGGGCCGGACCCTTCGTACCGGGCTTCCGCGCTACCTGCGGCCGTTGCCGCCGGTCAGGCCGGAGATGATGCCGCCGCCGTCCTGCTGGCCCTGGGTGGTGGCGATGTTGACGGGCTGGCCCGAGGTGAGCGGGGTGCCGGGCGGCGGGTTGGTGCCCACCACGAGCGCGGTGTCGTCCGACGGACCGCCGACGATGCCGACCCTCAGATTGGCGCGCTGGAGATCGTCCTTGTACTGGCCCAGCGTCCGGCCGGTGAAGTTCGGCACCACGGCCGCCGTCGAGGCCTTGACGATGGTGATGTTCACCGTCTTGCCCACCTCGAGCTGCTGCCCCGCCGCGAACTGCTGGAAGACGACCGTTCCCGGAGCGGCTCCGGGCTGCTCGTTCTCCGTCACGCTGCCGAGCTTGAGCTTGACGTCCTTGAGCGCCTTCTCCGCGTCGTCCCTGGTCTTGCCCTTGAGGTCGGGGACCACGGCCTTGGCCAGCTCCTTGGAGACCGTCAGCTTGATGACGGAGTTCTTCTCCGCCTCGCCGCCCTTCGGGTCCTGCTCCAGCACGATCCCGGGGGTCTGGTCGGACTCCTCGGTCTTGCGCTCGACCTGGAAGCCCCGGTCCTTCAGGGTCTTCTCGGCCTCCTCGTACGTGAGCCGCAGCACGTTGGGGACCTGCACCTTGGGCGCGCCCGAGGAGACGGTCACCGTGACCGTGGAACCGTCCTTGACCTTGGTGCCGTCCGCCGGGTCCTGCTTGCAGACGTTGCCCTTGGGCTGGTCGTCGCATGGCGCGTCGCCGCCCTTGACCACACTCAGGCCGACGTTGGTGCCGCTCCGCTGCGCCTGTTCGAAGGTCTGGCCGATGAGCTTGGGCACGGCGGGCCGGTTGTCGGCCGTCTCGCTGAAGAGGGAGCGGCCGATGAGGATCGCGCCGACGAGGACGAGGACGCCGGCCAGCACGAGCAGGACCGTGGAGGCCTTGCTCTTCTTCTGCTGGCGGCGGTTCGGGCCCTGGTCGTAGCCGCCGTGGCCCTGGTCGCCGTAGCCGTAGCCGCCGTCGCCCGGGGGCATCGGCGCCATCATCGCGGTCTGGCCGCCTTCGGTGGCGCGCAGCGCGGTGGTGGGCTGGTCGTAGCCGGGCTGCCCGTATCCGTGGCCCTGGTCGGGGTAGCCGTAGCCGGCCGCGCCCATGGAGGCGGTGGCGGCGACGGGCTGCCCGTCGAGGCAGGCCTCGATGTCGGCGCGCATCTCGTCGGCCGACTGGTAGCGGTAATCGGGGTCCTTGACCAGGGCCTTGAGGACGATGGCGTCCATCTCGGGCGTGATCTCGGGGTCGAAGTTCGACGGAGGCTGCGGCTCTTCCCGTACGTGCTGGTAGGCGACGGCCACGGGGGAGTCGCCGACGAACGGGGGCCGCACGCTGAGCAGCTCGTAGAGCAGGCAGCCCGCGGAGTAGAGGTCGGAGCGCGCGTCGACCTGCTCGCCCTTGGCCTGCTCCGGGGAGAGGTACTGGGCGGTGCCGATGACGGCGGCCGTCTGCGTCATGGTCATGCCGGAGTCGCCCATGGCGCGGGCGATGCCGAAGTCCATGACCTTGACCTGGCCCGTGCGCGTCAGCATCACGTTCGCGGGCTTGATGTCGCGGTGCACGATGCCGGCCCGGTGCGAGTACTCCAGGGCCTGGAGGATGCCGATGCACATCTCCAGGGTGCGCTCGGGCAGCAGCTTGCGGCCCGAGTGCAGCAGCTCGCGCAGGGTGGAGCCGTCGACGTACTCCATCACGATGTACGGGATGGAGATGTTGTCGACGTAGTCCTCGCCGGTGTCGTAGACGGCGACGATCGCGGGATGGTTCAGCGACGCGGCCGACTGGGCCTCGCGCCGGAACCGGGCCTGGAAGGACGGGTCACGGGCGAGGTCGGCACGCAGGGTCTTGACGGCGACGGTACGGCCGAGCCGGGTGTCGTGGGCGAGGTAGACCTCGGCCATGCCACCACGGCCGAGCACGTGGCTCAGCTCGTACCGGCCGCCGAGGCGACGCGGCTCTTCCATAACGTTGCAGCCCTCTCCGTCAGTCCCGACCGCACCTGTGTGTGGTCCGGCGGTGTGCTGTTCGCGCAAAGGCTACCGGCCGATCGTCCGTGATCGGTTCGTGGCCACAGGCTGATACTGGACCGGTACCGTACGCTCGGATCCGGGCGGATTTCAGTGAGGTGCGTCACTCCGCTCCGGCCCGTCATTGCTTGGTCACTTCTGGCTGTTGAGCACTGCCTTCATGACCGCCTGGGCGACGGGGGCGGCGAGACCGCCACCGCTGATGTCGTCGCGGGCGGTGCCCTCGCTGTCCTCGATGACGACGGCGACGGCGACGGGCGAGGTGCCGTCCGCTGCCTCGGCGTAGGAGATGAACCAGGCGTAGGGGCGCTTCTTGTTGCCCTCGCCGTGCTGCGCCGTACCGGTCTTGCCGCCGACCTTCACGTCCTTGATCTTGGCGTTGGTGCCGGTGCCCTTCTCGACGACGTTGACCATCATCTCCTGGACCTTCTGCGCGTTGGCGGGGGAGAGCGGCCGGCTCATCTCCTGCGGCTCGTGCTTCTCGATGACGTCCAGGTTGGGGGCCGTGAGCATGTCGACCATGTACGGCTTCATCAGCTTGCCGTCGTTGGCGATCGCGGCGGTGACCATGGCCATCTGCAGCGGGGTGGCCGCGGTGTTGAACTGGCCGATGGCGCTCTGGGCGTTGCCGTCCTTGCCCATCTTCTTGTCGTAGATGCTGGCGAAGGCGCGGACCGGAATGTCGATCTTGTCGTTGTTGAAGCCGAACTTCTCCGCGGTCTCCACCATCTTGTCGCGGGTGACCTTGTCGCCCATGTTCGCGAAGACGGAGTTGCAGGAGATGCGCAGGGCCTCGTTGAGGCTGGCCTTCTCACAACCGGTGTGGGAGTTGGGCAGCTTGGTCTGGGTGCCGGGCAGGATGTACGGCTCGGGGGTGTCCGTCGGGTCGTCGATGTTCTTGACGACGCCGTGCTCCAGGGCCGCGGCCGCGGTGACCACCTTGAAGGTGGAGCCCGGCGGATAGGTCTCGCGCAGGGCGCGGTTGACGAGCTTCTTGTCCTCGCTGTCCTTCAGCTCGACCCAGGCCTTCTCGTCGGCCTTGGAGTTGCCCGCGAAGCTGGAGGGGTCGTACGAGGGGGTGGAGACCAGGGCGAGGATGGCGCCGGTGCGCGGGTCGATGGCGGCGACCGCGCCCTTCTTCTCGCCGAGCTCCTTGAAGGCGGCGCGCTGCGCGTCGGGGTTGAGCGTGGTGACGACGTTGCCGCCCTGCTTCTTCTCCCCGGTGAACATGCCGATGGTGCGGTCGAAGAACAGCCGGTCGTCGTTGCCGGTGAGGATGCCGTCCTCGAGCGATTCGAGCTGGGTGGAGCCGAAGGCCTGCGAGGCGTACCCGGTGACGGGCGACCACAGTGCGCCGTCCTTGTAGGTGCGCTTGAACTTGTAGTCGCTGCCGTCGGTCTCCGCGGAGCCGGTGATCGGCTCGCCGCCCCTCACGATGATGTTGCCGCGCTCCGTCGCGTACTGGGCGATCTGGACCCGGCGGTTCTCCTTGCGCGTGCTGAGTTCCTCGGCCTGGACGTACTGCAGCCAGTTCGTACGGATCAGCAGGGCGAGGACGAGCAGCCCGCAGAACAGCGAGATGCGGCGCAGGGGCTTGTTCATGACGGGCGGACCACCTGGGTCATCTCGGAGTCGGGGGACGGGGCGGGGGCCGGTGCGGGGCGGCGTGCGGTGTCGCTGATCCGGATGAGGACGGCGATGAGGATCCAGTTGGCCAGGACGGAGGAACCGCCGGACGCGAGGAAGGGCATCGTCATGCCGGTGAGGGGGATGAGGCCCATGACTCCGCCGGCGACCACGAAGATCTGGAGCGCGAAGGCGCCGGAGAGGCCGATGGCGAAGAGCTTGCCGAAGGGGTCGCGGGCGGCGAGGGCGGTGCGGACGCCCCGCTCGATGATCAGGCCGTAGATCAGGAGGAAGGCCATCACACCGGCGAGCCCGAGCTCTTCGCCGACGGTGGAGAAGATGAAGTCCGAGTTGGCGGCGAAGCCGATGAGGTCGGAGTTGCCCTGGCCCCATCCGGTGCCGAGGACCCCGCCCGAGCCGAAGCTCATGATCGACTGGCCGACCTGCTCGCAGGCGCCGGAGGTGGAGTAGCAGGCGAAGGGGTCGAGCCAGGCGGTGACGCGGGCCTTGACGTGGCTGGCGGTGGCCCCGACGACGGTGGCGCCGCCGACCGACATCAGCAGGCCGATGACGATCCAGCTGGTGCGCTCGGTGGCCACGTACAGCATGATCACGAACATGCCGAAGAAGAGCAGCGAGGTGCCGAGGTCGTTCTCGAAGACGAGGACGAGCAGGCTCATCGCCCAGATCATCAGGATCGGGCCGAGGTCGCGGCCGCGCGGCAGGTAGAGGCCCATGAAGCGGCGGCTGGCCAGCGCGAGCGCGTCGCGCTTCACCATGAGATAGCCGGCGAAGAAGATCGCGATGACGATCTTCGCGAACTCGCCGGGCTGGATGGAGAAGCCGCCGACGCTGATCCAGATCTTGGCGCCGAAGACGTCGGCGCCGAGGCCCGGGATGACCGGCAGGATCAGCAGGACCAGGGCGCCGGCCATGGAGATGTACGTGAACCGCTGCAGGACGCGGTGGTCCTTGAGGATCAGCAGCACGGCGGCGAACAGGGCGATGGCCACCGCCGTGTACATCATCTGGCGGGGAGCCGACGGGGAGAACGTGCCGAAGGACCGCTTCGCCAGGTTCTGCAGCCGCTCGGACTGGTCCAGGCGCCAGATCAGGACGAGGCCCAGCCCGTTGAGGAGCGTGGCCAGCGGCAGCAGCAGCGGGTCGGCGTACTTGGCGTACCGGCGCACCACGAGGTGCGCGATCCCGGCGAGGCAGCCGAGGCCGAGCCCGTAGAGCACCATGCCGGGCGGCAGGCTGCCGTTGATCGCGAGACCCACGTTGGCGTAGGCGAACATCGGGATGACCACGGCGAAGACGAGCAGCAGGAGCTCGGTGTTCCGCCGGCTCGGCAGCTCGATGGCCCCGATGGTGGTCGTGTTGGTGACAACGCTCATGGTGTGGCAGGCCCCCTGCGCCCGCGTGTGACTGCTACTTCTCGCACAGGCCGACCAGCTGCTGCTCCTCGGCAGTCAGGCTGGGACCGGTTGCCGGAGGGTTCTGCGCCTCGGCGTTGCGGCGCTCTTCGTCCTTCTTGCAGGCGGCGGCCTGGACGCCGAGGTCGTCGAGCTTCCTCTTGGCGACGTCGAGGTTGCCCTCGCTGATGGTGGCCTCGACCAGCTTGCGCTTGAAGGGCGGCAGGTACTTCAGTTCGATGTCGGGGCGGTCGGTCTCCACCTTGGAGAGCTCCAGCGGGCCGAGCTTCGGGCTGATGCCGCGGAAGAGCGCGACGTGCTCGCCCTTCTTGCCGACGTAGAACTGGGTCTGGGTCCAGCGCCAGCCGGCGTACAGGCCGCCGCCGATGACGCCGACGACGATGAGCAGGGTCAGCGTACGGGTGGTCCACTTGCGCCCTTTGCCGCGGCGCCTGCGGGGGTGGTCGTACGTGTCCTCGTAGCCGGAGTCGGCGTCGTAGCCGTCGGCTTCGCCGAAGCTGCCGTAACCGCCGCCGCCCTGGCCCTGCTCGGAGTACCCGTAGCCGGGGGCGTCGCCGCTGCCGGGGGGGCCGAAGGCACCGGCGGGCGGCGGGGCCTGGCGGCCGAGGCCCGAGGCCCGGCCGGCCGGCGTCTGCATGGCGTTGCCGCCGTCGAAGAGCTGGTGCTGGTTCTCGGCGACCGCGCCGACGACCACAGGGGTGTCGCTGACCTGGGCGGCGAGGGTGTCGCCGCTGTCCGTGTCGAGGACGTCCGCGACGATGCAGGTGATGTTGTCGGGTCCGCCGCCGCGCAGCGCCAGCTGGATCAGCGACTGCACGGTCTCGCGGGGGCCGTGGTAGTCGGCGAGGGTCTCTTCCAGGGTCTGGTGCGAGACGACGCCGGAGAGCCCGTCGGAGCAGATCAGGTAGCGGTCGCCGGCCCGGACCTCACGGATGGAGAGGTCGGGTTCGACGATGTCGCCGCTGCCCAGCGCGCGCATCAGCAGGGAGCGCTGCGGGTGGGTGGTGGCTTCCTCTTCCGTGATGCGGCCCTCGTCGACGAGGCGCTGCACCCAGGTGTGGTCCTGGGTGATCTGGGTGAGGACGCCGTCGCGGAGCAGGTAGGCGCGGGAGTCGCCGACGTGGACGAGGCCGAGGCGCTGACCGGTCCACAGCAGGGCGGTCAGGGTGGTCCCCATGCCTTCGAGCTGGGGGTCCTCCTCGACCATGACGCGCAGCTGGTCGTTGGCCCGCTGCACGGCGGTGGCGAGGGAGGTGAGGATGTCGGAGCCCGGGACGTCGTCGTCGAGCTGCACGAGGGTGGAGATCACCTCGGAGCTCGCGACCTCGCCGGCGGCCTGGCCTCCCATGCCGTCGGCGATCGCGAGGAGACGGGGGCCGGCGTAGCCGGAGTCCTCGTTCCCCTCGCGGATCATGCCCTTGTGTGATCCGGCGGCGAACCGCAGGGACAGACTCATGCGCACCTCGCCGGTCGGCTCCGGGTACAACCGGTCTCGAGCCACACTGCCCACCCTCCGGTCGGGAGCGCGCGCGTGTCCGTGTCCTCGGTGGGACGGATCGCCGTCGCGCGCTCGCTCCGCTCGCTCATTCTCGTACTACTTCCGCAGCTCGATGACGGTCTTGCCGATGCGGATCGGTGCGCCCGGCGGAATGGGCGTCGGGGTGGTCAGCCGGGTCCGGTCGAGATACGTGCCGTTGGTGGACCCGAGATCCTCGACGATCCACTGGCCGTCACGGTCGGGATAGATCCTGGCATGGCGGCTGGACGCGTAGTCGTCGTCCAGCACGATCGTGGAGTCGTGGGCGCGGCCCAGCGTGATCGTCTGGCCTGCGAGGGCCACCGTGGTGCCCGTGAGGGTGCCCTCGGAGACGACGAGCTTGGTGGGCGCACCGCGGCGCTGGCGCTGCTGCGGAGGCGCGGCCTGGCGGCCCGCCTGCTGCGGGGCGCTCGTGGCGCCACCGCGGCGGGAGCCGCGCTGGGTCACTCTCGTCCCGAAGAGATCGCTGCGGATGACCTGGACGGCCACGATGACGAACAGCCACAGAACGGCTAGGAAACCCAACCGCATGACCGTCAGGGTCAGCTCTGACATTGCCCCCGCTTCACCCTTCGGCTTGCCGGTAAATGATGGTGGTGCTGCCCACGACGATCCGCGAGCCGTCGCGGAGCGTAGCGCGGGTGGTGTGCTGCCCGTCCACCACGATGCCGTTGGTGGACCCGAGATCCTGGATCGTCGAGGGCGTTCCGGTCCGGATCTCACAGTGCCGGCGGGATACGCCGGGGTCGTCGATCCGCACGTCGGCTTCCGTGCTTCGGCCGAGTACGAGCGTGGGGCGCGAGATCTGGTGGCGGGTGCCGTTGATCTCGATCCAGTGCCGCCGGGGGCCGCCAGAGCCGGCCGCGGGGGCCGCTCCGGGAGGTCCGCCGGGGGCGGGCCTGCGCGCGCCCGCGCCGCCGGGAGGCGGCGCGCTGGGCATGGGCGGGGCGGCGACCGGCGGGTAGCCGTATCCGCCCTGCGGCTGGTTCTCCGGCGGGTAGCCGTAGCCGCCCTGCGGTGACGGTGGCCCTGCCTGCGGCTGGGAGGTGCTGGAGGCGAGGGTGCGGCTGCGGACCCGGTAGAGCCCGGTGTCGAGGTCGTCGGCCTTCTCCAGCTGGACCTTGATGGGGCCCATGAAGCTGTAGCGCTGCTGCTTGGCGTAGTCGCGGACGAGGCCCGCGAGCTCGTCGCCGAGCTGCCCGGAGTAGGGGCTCAGACGGTCGTAGTCGCCGGCGCTGAGCTCGACGATGAAGTCGTTGGGGACGACGGTCCGCTCGCGGTTCCAGATGGTGGCGTTGTTGTCGCACTCCCGCTGGAGGGCTCCGGCGATCTCCACCGGCTGGACCTCGGACTTGAACACCTTGGCGAAGGTGCCGTTCACCAGACCTTCGAGTCGCTGCTCGAACCGCTTCAGAACTCCCATGGGGCACCTCCTCCGTCGTTGTCGCCCTGTACTGCTTACTGATCGTATCCACGCGTGGCGGATTCGAGTGGTTCCCCATCGCTCCTGTGAGGACGAGTGTTGGTCCTCACAAGGGATCGTAGGGGCGCCGCAGGAACAGTGTCCCGCACCGGGAGCGGAGTGCGGGAGGGGCCGTCCACGGCGGGGTGCGGCTGTCCCGGGAAAGCGATTTCAAACCACCCCGTTCACCGTGCTAATGTTTCGACGTCGCCAGGGGAACGGCCCGAAAGGGAAGAACCACTGGGACGCTGCTCGGGCGAGTGGCGGAACGGCAGACGCGCTGGCTTCAGGTGCCAGTGTCCTTCGGGACGTGGGGGTTCAAATCCCCCCTCGCCCACATCGACGAGACGGTCGTCACTGCGAAAGCGGTGGCGGCCGTTTCGTGTTTCCCCGTCCTTTCTGTTTCCCCGGTCACTTCTGCGGCCCGGCCGAGGGTGATCCAGGACACGTCGTCGAAGTCGCCGCCCGTTCGACTTCCGTTGTCCGACTTTCGTCGGGGTGGGTGCGACGAAAGAGGGCAGTCGGGCGGGGGGCCGGGTGTCTAGGGTCGGGCGGGTGGATGTGAAGGCGAAGGCGCGGGCGGGCTGGGCGTGGCTGAGGGGTCCGGAGCCCTGGACCCGGCGGATGGTGGCGGGGGACCTGGCGGTCGGCGGGGTGCTGGCCATCCTCGGGCTGGGCGTCGACGAGCTCAGCGACGGGTCCGGTCTGCGGATGCTCGTGAGTTCCGTGGCCGTGGTGGCGCTGACCCTGATGCGCCGGCGGCTGCCGGGGACCGCGCTCGTCGTCGCCTCGGCGGTGGGCGCCCTCCTGCCGGGGACGTTCTTCGTCACGCCCCTGCTGGCCTGGTCGGCGGGGCGGCGGATCGTCGGGGTGGGCCGGGCGGTGGCCGCCTTCGCGCTGGCCTTCGTCGCGGCGGTCGGCGCCAGCGTGACGGACAACTCGGCGCAGATGCAGCCGCTGCTGGTGATCGTCTTCTCCACGCTGATGTTCCTGGCCATGATCGTGATGCCGGGTCTGGCCAGCCGGTACTGGTCGCAGCGGCGCACCCTGCTGCGGGCGCTCCACGAGCGCAACGGACAGCTGCTGCGCGAGCGGGCCATGGTCGCCGGGCAGGCGAGGCTGCGCGAGCGGCAGCGCATCGCCCAGGACATGCACGACAGCCTCGGGCACCAGCTGGCCCTGATCTCGGTGCACACCGGGGCGCTGGAGGTGGATCCGGAACTCACCGGCCGTCAGCGCGAGGCGGTGGGCGTGCTGCGGCAGGCCTCGGTGGCCGCGATGCACGAACTGCGCGAGGTCGTCGGCATCCTGCGCGACGGCGTGGAGGCGCCCGCGCCGGTGGAGGAGGCCCAGCCCGCGGCGCGCGGCGTGGCCGGGATCGCGGGGGTCGTGGAGGCGGCGCGGGGTTCGGGCACCGACGTACGGCTGACCACGTCGGGGCAGCCGAGGCCGCTGGTCGCGGCGTGCGACCACGCCGCGTACCGGATCGTCCAGGAGGCGCTGACGAACGCGTACAAGCACGCTCCGGGGGCGCCGATCGCCGTCGAGCTGCGGTACGAGGACGACTCGCTGGTGGTGGAGATCGCCAACGGGCCGGCGGCCGGCCCGGCGGACGCCGAGGTGGTCTCGGGCGGGCAGGGCCTGACGGGGCTGCGCGAGCGGGCGCGGCTGGTCGGCGGGATGGTGCACGCGGGCGCCACCGAGGGCGGCGGGTTCCGGGTCGCCGGGGTGCTCCCGTACGGGACCGAGCCGGCCGGTGTGGAGGACGTGGCCGACGACTTCGGGCAGCGGGCCCACGCGCAGACGTACGCGCCGGACGGGGTGCGGGGGCCGGCCGGGGAGCAGCCGATGGACTGGGCGGCGGTGGACCGGGAGCTGGCCGTACGGGTGCGCAGCCGGACCGGCGGCGTCGCGGTGGGCTGCGGGATCGCCTTCGCGGCGGTGGTGCTGCTGGTGATCGTGCTCGGCGCCGGGGCGGTGCTGCTGGCGGACTCGGCGGGTGACGCGATGATCGGCCGGGACGAGTACGACGCCGTGCACGTGGGCGAGTCGGAGCAGTCCGTCCGCGACCGGCTGCCGAGCGGCGAGAGCTTCATGACGGCGGGGGCGGTGCGCAAGGGGCCGGCCAGGCCGCCGGGCTCGGAGTGCCTGGCCCTGCTCGCCGAGGAAGCCTCGGGAAGCTGGGGCACGGACCTGGTTTTCCGGTTCTGCTTCCAGGACGGCAAGCTCGTCGACAAGCAGGTCTACGAGGTCAAGCAGTAGGAGCACGGGTGACAGCCGAAGTGATCCGCGTGGTGATCGCCGACGACGAGCCGCTGATCCGGGCCGGGATCAGGATGATCCTGACCTCGGCGCCGGACATCGAGGTCGTCGCGGAGGCGGCGAACGGCCGGGAGGCGGTGGAGCTGGCCCGCTCGCACGCGCCCGACGTGATGCTCCTCGACATCCAGATGCCGGTGATGGACGGGCTGACCGCGCTGGGGGAACTGCGGCGGGCCGCGCCGGAGGTGCGCGCGCTGATCCTGACCACCTTCGGCGAGAAGGAGAACGTGCTGCGGGCGCTGGGCCAGGGCGGCGCGGGGTTCCTGCTGAAGGACTCGGCGCCGGGCGAGCTGATCGGGGCGGTCCGGGCCGCCGCGGCCGGGGACGCGTACCTCTCGCCGGGGGCCACCCGGCACGTCGTGGACCAGCTGGCGTCCGGGAAGGCCGCCGCGCGCGGCGAGGAGGCCCGGCGGCAGGTGGCGGCGCTGAGCGAGCGGGAGCGCGGTGTGCTGGCGCTGCTGGGCGAGGGGCTGTCCAACGCGGACGCGGGCCGGCGGCTGCACATGAGCGAGGCGACCGTGAAGACGTACGTGAGCCGCATCCTGGCGAAGCTGGGCTGCGAGAACCGGGTCCAGGCCGCACTGCTGGCCAGGGACGCCGGGCTGTAGATACGGTCAGCCCGTTCGAAGACGATCGATGAACGGGTGGGGGCGGCGCCGATGGCGGCGGTAGCGGGGCAGCGGATTCCGGACGTGGCGGGCTTCGCGCCGCGAACGGCGGCGGGTTCGCCCAAGGCGGAGGGCCGGGCGCTGCGCGTCCGCGTGCCGCGGTCGGCGCACGCCGGCTTCGTGGCGCCGGCCGGGCGGCCGGACGCGGTCCGGGCGGTGGAGGAGTCCAACGCGGGGCGGGTCGCCGAGCTGACTCCCATAAGGGTGGGCCGGATGGCCGCGAACCCCTTCGCGTTCCTGCGCGGGGCGGCCGGGCTGATGGCCCACGACCTGTCGGGCGGCCCCGTGACCGGGGTCGGCGCGCAGATCTGCGGCGACGCCCACGCGGCGAACTTCGGTCTGTACGGGGACGCCCAGGGGCGGCTCGTCATCGACCTGAACGACTTCGACGAGACCGTGTTCGGCCCGTGGGAATGGGACGTCAAGCGGCTGGCGACCTCGCTGGTGCTGGCCGGCCGGGTGGCCGGCGCGGACGAGGACACCTGCCGGGCGGCCGCGCTGGACGCGGTGGGCGCGTACCGGCGGACCATGCGGCTGCTGGCCAGGCTGCCCGCCCTCGACGCGTGGAACGCCATCGCGGACGAGGAGCTCGTCTCGCACACCGACGCCCGGGACCTGCTGGGCACGCTGGAGCGGGTCTCGGAGAAGGCCCGCAACAACACCTCCGCCCGGTTCGCCGCCAAGTCGACGCGGACGGGCCCGGACGGCGGGCTGCGCTTCGTCGACGCGCTGCCCGTGCTGCGCCGGGTCGGCGACGGGGAGGCGGCGGCCGTGGCGGCCTCGCTCGGCCCCTACCTCGGGACGCTGCAGGGCGACCGGCTGCCGCTGCTGGCCCGGTACGCGATCCAGGACGTGGCCTTCCGCGTGGTGGGCACCGGGAGCGTCGGCACCCGCTCGTACGTGGTGCTGCTGCTGGACCACCGCGGTGAGGCGCTGGTGCTCCAGGTGAAGGAGGCCCGGCCCTCGGTGCTGCTGCCGCACCTGCCCGCGCTGGGCTTCACATCGCCGCCCGAGGAGCACGAGGGCCGCCGGGTGGTCGCCGGGCAGAAGCGGATGCAGGTGGTCTCCGACATCATGCTGGGCTGGACCACGGTGGAGGGCCGGCCGTTCCAGGTCCGGCAGTTCCGCAACCGCAAGGGCAGCGTCGACCCGGCCGCACTGACCGTCGACCAGATCGACGACTACGGGCGGATGACCGGCGCCCTGCTGGCCCGGGCGCACGCGCACAGCGTCGACCCGCGGCTGCTGGCCGGCTACTGCGGCAAGAACGAGGAGCTGGACGAGGCGATGGCGGCCTTCGCGGTGGCCTACGCCGACCGGACCGAGGCCGACCACGCCGACCTGGTGGCGGCCGTGCGGGCGGGCCGGATCGCGGCGGAGGCCGGGGTCTGACGGCGTCGGCGGGCCCTGTCGCCGCGGGCGGTGTTTCACGTGAAACACCGCCCGCGCGGACGGGCCGTAGGCTGGCCGGGTGAGCGAGCAGACCGAGCAGCCTGAGCAGACAGTCCCCGGTGATTCCGGCGACTCCTCCGTCACCGGTGAGGAGCGCCCGGAGGCGCGCCTGGAGCGGGCCGTACGGGCCGCCGAGCAGGCGCTGATCGAGTTCGAGATCGCGGTCGAGACCTTCCGCGTGGAGGTGGAGAACTTCTCCCGCCTGCACCACCAGAAGCTCGGCCCGATGTACTCCCGGCTCGACGAGCTGGACGCGCTGATCGCCGAGGCGAAGGCGGCCCGCAGCGGGGATCCCGAGGATCTGCGCAAGGCCCGGGAGGCACGCTCGCTGGTCATGCCGATGCCGGGTGTGGACGAGCTGTTCCACGACTGGCTGGGCTCGGACGGGATCTCCGACGACGCCGGCGCGATGCTCACCGACCGGCCCGTGCGGCCGCCGGAGCGGGTGCGCCCCACGGAGGAGGTCCGCCGCCTGTACCGCGAGCTGGTCCGTCAGGCGCACCCCGACCTCGCCCAGGAGGAGGCGGAGCGCGAGCGGCGCGACGCGTTCATCGCGCGGGTCAACGCCGCCTACGGGCGGGGCGACGCGGGGCGGCTGCGCGAGCTGGCCGAGGAGTGGGCGGCCGGACCGGCCCCGGAGGCGGCCGCGCCGAGCGAGAGCGAGGAGCTGTACGCCCGGCTGGAGTGGCTGGCCCAGCGCAAGGAGCTGCTGGCGCTGGTGGCCCGGGAGCTGGAGGACAGCGCGATCGGGTCGATGCTGAGGATGGCGCCCGAGGAACCGGACCGGCTGCTGGAGGAGATCGCGGAGCAGCTGCTGGCGCAGGTGTCCGAGCGCGAGGCGGAGCTGGCGGAGGCGCTCGCCGCGGAGTGAGCGGGCGGGCCGTGCGGCGGGCTGTGCCGGGGGTCGTGTCGGCGGGGCCGAACGTGCCCGTCGGATAGGTTGTGAGGACCATCTGCGATGAGAGAAGGCGACGTATGAACTTCGGACCGCTTCCCTCGGTGGACGCCGCCGCGGTGCCCTCCGAAGGCTTTGTCCTGGACGTCCGTGAGGACGACGAATGGGCGGCCGGCCACGTCGAGGGCGCCCTGCACATCCCGATGAGCGACTTCGTCGCCCGCTTCGGTGAGCTCACGGAGGCCGCCGAGGACGGCCGCCGGGTGTACGTGATGTGCCGGGTCGGCGGCCGTTCCGCGCAGGTCACCCAGTACCTGGTGCGCCAGGAGATCGACGCCGTGAACGTCGACGGCGGGATGCAGGCCTGGGACGGTGCCGGGCGCCCGATGGTGACGGACAACGGGAACCCGGCCTTCGTGCTGTAGTCCCGGCTCAGCCGAGGGGGTGGGCGGCCAGCAGGTCGCCCAGGGCCTCCTCGTGGGCGGCGGCCGGGCCGAGCTGGAGTTCCAGCTGCTTGGCCCAGGCGTGGTAGCGGTGCAGCGGGTAGTCGGTGTCGGCGCCGAAGCCGCCGTGCAGGTGCTGGGCGGTCTGCACGACCCGGCGTACGCCCTCCGCGGCCCAGATCTTGGCGACCGCGACGTCACCGGAGCTCGGCAGCGGACCGCCGGCGCCGCCGGTCGCGGCGTCGAGCCGCCAGGCGGCCTGCCACAGGGTGACCTCCATGGCGCGCAGGTCGATGTAGCGGTCGGCGGCCTGGACGGCGACGGCCTGGAAGGTGGCCACCGGGAAGCCGAACTGCTCGCGCTTGCCGGTGTACTGGCCGGTCATCGTGAGGACGTTCTCGCCGAGCCCGAGGGCCAGTGCGCAGGTGCCGGTGGCGAGGAGCTGGCGCAGCCGCTCCCAGGCTCCCGGGGTCTCGATGAGGTGGGCGGTTTCCACCCGTACGCCGTCCAGGGCGAGTTCGGCGAGCCGCTCCCCGCTGGTGGAGACCTGCTCGGCGAGGGCGAGGCCCTCGGCGGTGCGCGGGACGAGCGCGAGGACGGCATCGCCCTCGCCGGTGTGGGCCGGTACGGCGATCCAGTCGGCGTTCTGCGCCCAGGGCACGGCGGTCTGCGTGCCGTCCAGGATCCACGCACCGTCCTCGTGGCGGGCGGTGACGGCGAGTTCGGCCGGGTCGTGGCCGGAGCGGCCGTGGGCGGCGGCGGTGAGCACGAGCGTGCCGCGCGCCGCGCCGGGCAGCAGGGCGGCGGCCAGTTCGGGGCTGCCGTGGGCCTGGACCGCCATGGCGGCGGCGCAGTGCTCCAGCAGCGGAACCCGGGCGAGCACCCGGCCCGCCTCGCGCAGCACCAGGCACAGGGCGATGGCGTCGAGGCCGGCGCCGCCGTGCTCCTCGGCGAGGACCAGGCCCAGCAGGTCGGACCCGGCGAGCCTGGCCCACAGCGGGCGGTCGAAGTCGTCGGCGACGGCGCCCGGGGTGAGCGCGGGGCTGGGCACGCCGTCGGGCGCGACGTCCGCGAACACGGCCCGGGCCGCCTCGACGGCCGCCTGCTGCTCCTCGGTGAAGGTGAAGTCCACTGCCTGTCCTCCCGCGCGCGTTCAGGTCTGACGGTGCGTCAAGATAGAACACGTTCTGGAAATTGGACAGAGGAACTCCGGGACAGGAACTCCCGGCGAGGCCGCCCTAGCGGTCGAAGTCGATCTCCACTTCCTCCGTCAGCGGGTGCGACTGGCAGGCCAGGACGAACCCGGCCTCCGTCTCCTCGGATTCCAGGGCGAAGTTCCGGTCCATCCGGACCTCGCCCGACACCAGGAAGGCCCGGCAGGTGCCGCAGACCCCGCCCTTGCAGGCGTACGGGGCGTCCGCGCGGTTGCGCAGCACCGCGTCGAGCAGGGATTCCCCGTCCTGGACCGGCCAGGTGCCGGAGCGCCCGTCGAGCCGCGCGGTGACCCGCCCGTGCGAGGCGACCGCCGAGGCGGCCGTGCGGGCCGGCGCCGTGACCTCCTCGACGTGGAAGATCTCCTCGTGCACCCGGGTCCGTGCGACGCCGAGCCCGCTCAGGGCGCGCTCGGCCCCCTGCACCAGACCGTAGGGGCCGCACAGGAACCAGCCCGTCACCTCGGCCACCGGAAGCAGCGCGGGCAGCAGGGCCGCCAGCCGCTCCTCGTCCAGCCGTCCGGAGGGCAGCCCGGACTCCTGCTCCTCCCGGGAGAGGACCGTCACCAGCTGGAACCGTGCCGGGTACCGGTCCTTGAGGTCGGCGACCTCCTCCAGGAACATCGTCGAGGATGCCGTACGGTCGCTGCGCACGAGGCAGAAGCGGGCGTCGGGGCGGGCGGCCAGCAGGCTCGCGGCGATGGACAGCACGGGCGTGATGCCGCTGCCGCCGACGATCGCCGCATAGTGCCCCGAGGCCGGGGCGGCGGTGGGCTCCAGCACGAACCGGCCGGCCGGGACCATGACGTCGAGGACGTCCCCGGCGGCGATCTCCTTGTGGGCGAAGGTGGAGAACTCCCCGCCCTCCACCAGCCGCACCCCGACCCGCAGCTCTGCCGGTCCCGGGCCGTCAAGCACCGGGGCGGGAGAGCAGATCGAGTAGGTGCGGCGGACCTCCGTGCCGCCCTCGGGGGCGGTGCGGCGCAGGGTCAGGTGCTGGCCGGGGGCGTGCCGGTACTCCGCGCGCAGTTCCGCGGGAACCCGGAGGGTCAGCGCCACCGAGTCGTCGGTGAGCCGGTCGACTGCCGCCACCGTCAGCGGGTGGAACGCGCCGTGGCGGGGGGCGGCCATCTACAGCTCCTTGAAGTGGTCGAACGGTTCGCGGCAGGAGGTGCAGCGGCGCAGCGCCTTGCACGCGGTGGAGGAGAACCGGCTGAGCAGTTCGGTGTCGGTCGATCCGCAGTTCGGGCAGCGGACCGACAGGGTGAGCGGGACCGGCCCGCCGGCCGCGTGCGGGCGGGGCGGGGCGATGCCGAACTCGGCGAGCTTGCGGCGGCCCTCGGCGCTGATGTCGTCCGTCGACCAGGCGGGGGCCAGCACGGTGGTCACCCGCACCGCGGGTATGCCGTGGCCGGTCAGGACCCGCTCGATGTCCGCCGACATGGCCTCGATGGCCGGGCAGCCGGTGTAGGTGGGCGTGAGGGTGACCTCGGCGTGGCCGTCCTCGTGCATCCGCACGCCGCGCACGACGCCGAGCTCGCCGAGGGTGAGCACGGGCAGCTCGGGGTCCGGGACGGAACCGGCCAGCTCGGTCAGCTCCGCCTCCAGGCGGGTCATTCCGGCGTCGGTGGTCACCATGACGCCCCCGGGTGGCTGCGGTGCAGGTGCTGCATCTCGGCGAGCATCCGGCCGAAGGGCTCGGTGTGCAGGCCCTGCCGGCCGGCGCCCGCGGCCCAGGCGCCGGTGCGCGGCCCCTCGGGCAGGGCGAGCCCGGCCCGCTCCAGTACGCCGCTCAGCGCGGACAGCCAGCGCTCTTCCAGGGCGGCCCAGTCCACGCCGTCGACGCCTTCCACCGGCTGGAACATCTCCCCGGTGTACTTCCACAGGGCGTCGAGGGCGGTCCGCATGCGGAGCCGGCTCTCCTCGGTGCCGTCGCCGAGCCGCAGGGTCCACTGCTCGGCGTGGTCGCGGTGGTACGCGGTCTCCTTGACGGCCTTGGCCGCGAGCGGGGCGAACGGGCCGTCCCCGCGGGCCAGCTCCCCGTACAGCTCGTGCTGGTGGAAGGAGAAGTAGAGCTGGCGGGCGATGGTGTGGGCGAAGTCGCCGTTCGGCTGCTCGACCAGCTGGAGGTTGCGGAAGGACCGCTCCTCGCGCAGGAAGGCCAGCTCGTCCTCGTCGCCGGCCATGGACAGCAGGATGCGAGCCTGGCCGAGCAGGTCGAGGGCGATGTTCGCGAGGGCGACCTCCTCCTCCAGGACGGGGGCGTGCCCCGCCCACTCGGCGAGGCGGTGGGAGAGGATCAGCGCGTCGTCGCCGAGCGCCAGAGCCGCCGCGGCGGTGGTGCCGGTGGTGCCGGTCGTACCGGTGCCGGTGCTGGTGTCGGTGCCGCTCACAGGTGGCTCACCCCCTCCGGGATGTCGTAGAAGGTCGGGTGCCGGTACGGCTTGTCGGCGGACGGCGCGAAGAACGGGTCCCGCTCGTCCGGCGAGGAGGCGGTGATCTCGGTGGAGGGCACCACCCAGATCGAGATGCCCTCGCCGCGCCGCGTGTACAGGTCGCGGGCGTTGCGCAGGGCCATCTCCGCGTCGGGGGCGTGCAGGCTTCCCGCGTGCGTGTGCGAGAGGCCGCGGCGCGAACGCACGAAGACCTCCCACAGGGGCCAGTTCTGCGTCATACCCGTGCCTCCTCGTTCTGTTCGGCGTGCTCCGCCGCTTGCCTTGCCGCCTGCTTGTCCGCGTACGCCGCGGCGGCGTCGCGCACCCAGGCGCCTTCCTCGTGGGCCGTGCGCCGCTGGCCGATCCGCTGCTCGTTGCAGGGGCCGTTGCCCTTCAGCACGTCCCAGAACTCCGCCCAGTCGATGGCGCCGAAGTCGTGGTGCCCGCGCTCCTCGTTCCACTTCAGGTCCGGGTCGGGCAGGGTCAGGCCGAGGGACTCGGCCTGCGGGACGGCGATGTCCACGAACCGCTGGCGCAGCTCGTCGTTGGAGTGGCGCTTGATCCGCCAGGCCATCGACTGCGCCGAGTGCGCCGACTCGTCGTCCGGCGGGCCGAACATCATCAGCGAGGGCCACCACCAGCGGTCCACCGCGTCCTGCGCCATGGCGTGCTGGGTCTCGGTGCCCCGCGAGAGGGCGAGGAGCAGCTCGTACCCCTGGCGCTGGTGGAAGGACTCCTCCTTGCAGATCCGGACCATGGCGCGGGCGTAGGGCCCGTAGGAGCAGCGGCAGATCGGCACCTGGTTGGTGATCGCCGCGCCGTCCACGAGCCAGCCGATGGCGCCGACGTCGGCCCAGGTCAGGGTGGGGTAGTTGAAGATCGAGGAGTACTTCTGCTTCCCCGAGTGGAGCTTGTCGAGCAGCTCGTCGCGGCTGGTGCCGAGCGTCTCGGCCGCGCTGTAGAGGTACAGCCCGTGGCCGGCCTCGTCCTGCACCTTGGCCATCAGGATCGCCTTGCGGCGCAGCGAGGGCGCGCGGGTGATCCAGTTCGCCTCGGGCTGCATGCCGATGATCTCGGAGTGGGCGTGCTGTGCCATCTGACGAACCAGGGAGGCGCGGTACTCGTCGGGCATCCAGTCGCGCGGCTCCACGCGCTCGTCCGCCGCCACGGCGGCGTCGAACGCCGCCGCGAGCTGTGCGCCCAGGTCAGCAGTCATGCCCGTCCCGTCCGTCCTGTCTGCCCCGAGGGCCGTGTCCGGCCCCGTCTCCGGGGTCACTGCCACCATTCCGGCCCCTTGTCAGTGTCTGCCGTCCGCCCGACCGACCGATCGTTCGGTTCATTCGCTTCAATGGTGAGACGGCGGCCCGTAGGGTGTCAACCTCTGTGGTCAACCCTGTGGACGCCGGACGATCGGGGCGGGATGGATTCGAACGGGCACGAGCTCGCCGAAGGGGCCGCTCCGCCACCGCCCCGGGCGCCCGGAATAGCCGGTCTGTCCACCCCGTACCGGGTCGTGACGGCCCTGGCCCTGGGGGCGGTCGCCGTGGCGGCCTGCACCCACCTCGCGCTCGTCTTCCTGCACGTGGCCCCGTCCAACACCGTCAGCAAGCAGCACGCGCGGACGATCGACAGCTGGATCTACCCCGAGTTCGAACAGAACTGGAAGCTCTTCGCCCCCAACCCGCTCCAGCAGAACATCGCCGTGGAGGCGCGCGCCGAGGTGCGCACCGCCGGCGGCGAGCTGATCACCACCGACTGGCGCGACCTGAGCGCCGAGGACGCCGCCGCCATCCGGCACAGCCTGCTGCCGAGCCACACCCGGCAGAACGAGCTGCGCCGGGCCTGGGACTTCTTCACCGGCTCCCACGACGAGGACAACAAGTCCACCGGCGAGCGCGGCGAGCTGTCCGAGGAGTACCTGCGGCGGATCGCCGTGAACCGGCTCTCCCCGCACCACCCGGGCGGGCACCTCCTGCGGATCCAGCTGCGCTCGGCGACGACGTCGGTGCCCGCGCCGGAGTGGAGCACCGAGACCACCGACACCCAGACCTACTACCGGGAGCTGCCGTGGTGGACGGTGTGAGACGGGCCCGCGCGGCGCTCGGGCGGGCGGCCGCGAAGGTCACCGGAGAGGCGCTCGGCCCCTACCAGAGCGCCGTAGTGCGCATCGGCTTCGCCGGGACCTGGCTGTTCTTCCTGCTGGCCGAGTTCCCGAACCGCGCCGAGCTGTACGGGCCGGACGGGCCGTGGAGCTGGCGCCTCGCGGAGCGGCTGACCGACTCCAACGGTGCCTTCACGGTGCTGATGTGGTCCGACTCGACGCTGTGGTTCGAGATCGTCTACGCCGTCTCGGTGCTGGCGAGCGTGGGGCTGCTGCTGGGCTGGCGCACGCGGGCGACGTCCGTGCTGTTCATGGTCGGGGTGCTGTCGCTGCAGAACCGCAGCGTGTTCATGGGCGACGGCGGGGACAACGTCATCCACCTGATGGCGATCTACCTGGTGCTGACCCGGTGCGCGCAGGTCTGGTCGCTGGACGCGCGGCGGGCCCGGCTGCGCGGGTCGGCCTGCGCGGGAGCCGCCGGGCCGGTGCTGTGGGGCGTGCTCGGGGTGGTCTTCGCGTACGGGGCGGCGACCGGGCGGTTCGGCTACGGCTGGCTGGCGGCCTTCGCGGCGGTGTGGGTGGTCTGCGGGCTGTGGTGGCTGGTGGACCGCCACGAGCCGGAGGGCGAGGGGCGGGCGGTCCTGGATGTCCTGGCCAACCTGCTGCACAACGCGGGCCTGTTGGTGATCATGGCGGAGGTCTGCCTGATCTACGCGACGGCGGGCTGGTACAAGATCCAGGGCTCGCGGTGGCAGGACGGCACGGCGCTGTACTACCCCCTGGGGCTGGACTACTTCACCCCGTGGCCGGGGCTGTCGGGGCTGGTGGCGGGCAGCGGGACGCTGGTGATGCTGCTGTCGTACGGGACGGTGGCGGTGCAGGTGGCGTTCCCGTTCACCCTGTTCAACCGGCGGATCAAGAACGTGCTGCTGGCCGTGATGATGCTGGAGCACGTGGGGATCGCGGTGCTGCTGGGGCTGCCGTTCTTCTCTTTGGCGATGATCGCCGCCGACGCGGTCTTCTTGCCGACGGGGTTCCTGGTGTGGCTGGGCGCCCGCGTGGCCGCGGTGCGGCCCGCCCGCCGCGCGGTACCCGCCGCCGAGCCCGTCCCGGAGCCGTCCACCCCGGTCCCGGCCGCACTCCCCTGACCGAGCCGCCGTTCCGGGGGCCAGCCCCCGACCCCCGGTCCTCAAACGCCGGACGGGCTGCATTTTCCAGCCCCTCCGGCGTTTGAGGAGCGGGGTCTGGGGCGGAGCCCCAGGGAACGGCGGAAGGGTGGGGCGGGGAGGGCTCCGCGCAGCGGTACGTGCCGTGGACCGTAGGGTCGGGGCATGAGTGAGCTGGCGGGCGCGGACGAGACGGTGCGGGAGTGGCGGGAGGCCGCCGGGCGGGGGGACCTTGTTCTGCTCGACGGGTTCCACACCCTGAAGCACGCCCTCCGCTTCGGCGCCGACGTGCGCCTGGCCCTCGCCGACGACCCCGCCGAGGTCCGCGCGCTCGCCGCCGAGCTGGCTCCCGACGTGGAGGCCGACGTGGCCCGGCTGGTGCGCCGGGCCCGCCTCAAGGAGCTGCTCCCCCGCGTGCACCCCACCGGCGTCGCGGCCCTCGCCGTACGCCCCGACCGCGCGGCCGCTCTCGCCGGGCTCGGGCGGATGCCCAGGTCCGCGCCCGTCGTGGTCCTCGACAACCCCCGCAACCTCGGCAACGTCGGCGCCGTCGTCCGCCTCGCCGCCGGCTTCGGCGCCACCGGCGTGGTGACCCGCGGCGACCTCGACCCCTGGCACCCGAACGTGGTCCGGGCCGGGGCCGGTCTGCACTACGCCACCACCGTCGAGCGCCTCGCGCTGCACGAGCTGCCGCCCGGGCCGCTGTACGCGCTCGACCCCGAGGGCGTGGACATCCGCACCCTCACCCTCCCGGACGACGCCCTCCTCGCCTTCGGCTCGGAGCGCCACGGGATCTCACCGGAGCTCCGGGACCGGGCGGACCACCTCGTCTCCCTGCCCATGCGCCCGCAGGTCTCCAGCTACAACCTCGCCACCAGCGTGGCCATGGCCCTCTTCCACTGGGGCGGCCCGCCGGCCGGCGAACAGGGCGACGAGGAGGCCTAGCCCGCCCCCGGCCAGGATCAGCGCGGCCGCGCCGAGCGTGGCCGCGCCCGGGTGGACCAGCGGCTCGCCGCGCAGTGCCTGCCAGGTCAGCAGGGCGAGCACCGCCGCGTACACCGCACCGGACACGAAGACCAGCCGGACCCGCACCCGTTCGTCGCGCAGCCGGCGCACGCGCGGGGCGAAGGCGGTCAGGACGAGCACGAGCAGCGGGAGCAGCTGCAGGGCGTGCATGCCGAAGAAGTGCGGGATGCGCAGGTCGCCGCCGGTGGTGGACCAGCCCGTGAGGAACATTCCGGGGCCGCCGTCGGGCACGCCCACGCTGTGCCCGCCGTTCTCCAGGACTTCGCCGCCGGCGGCGCCCCGGCGCTGCTGCTCGGCGGTGGGCAGGGTCATCAGGATGGCGAGTCCGGCACCGGTCAGCGCGAGGACCGTGGAGATCCGGATCGACCACGCGGTGGCCCGGTCGGCGATCCCGGCGCGCCAGAGCAGGGCGGCGACGACGAGGGTGCCGAGCCACAGCACGACCACGGTGTTGCCCATGAGCGAGTAGACCCGGGTGTCGAAGGGCGTCGCGGCGTTGAAGTGGCTGCGCACCCCGCGCAGGACCTGAAGGGTGATCAGCACCATTTCCAGGGCGCTCGCGGCGACCACGACCGTCGCGGCCCACCAGACGGTGCGGCGCAGCCGCGGCCCGGCCTCGTCCAGCAGCGAGATCATCCAGGCCAGGCTGAGGCAGTAGGCGACGAACGAGACCGAGAACTTGAAGGGCTTGGCCCAGATCGGCGCCCCGGTCAGCACGCGGTCGTCGACCAGGAGTCCGACGGCGGAGCCGAGCGCCCACACGGCCATGACCAGGGAGAACACCACCAGCGGGCGGTGCCGGGTACGCCAGGTGGGCCATAAGGACTTCATCTGCATCATTCATACCCCCGTGATGAATGGATAGCGGCACTCTCTGCTATCTGATAGCCCCACTATCTATGATGGAGGCGGACAGGGCAAGCAAAAAAAGGGTGAACGCGCGTGCGCATCGGAGAGCTGAGCCGGCGGACCGGGGTACCGGTCCCGACGATCAAGTACTACGTCCGGGAGGGTCTGCTCCCGCCCGGGGAGCTGACCAGCCCCAACCAGGCCAGCTACGGGGACGGGCACGAGCGCCGGCTGCGGCTGGTGCGCGCACTGCTGGAGGTCGGCGGCCTGTCGGTGGCGGCCATCGGCGAGGTGCTGGCGGCCATCGACGACAAGGAGCGGCCGGTCCACAAGGTGCTGGGCTCGGCCGCGCAGCGGCTGGTGCCCGACTACGGCCGTGGCGACGCCGGCGGCGACGGTGCGCCGGACGCGGAGACCGTACTGGCCCGGGAGCGGGTGGCGCGGCTGATCGAGGCGCGCGGCTGGTGCATCGGGCCCGGCAACAAGGCGGCCGAGGCGCTGGTGTCCGCGCTCGCCTCGCTCGCGCGGGTGGGGCAGGGCGGCTTCATCGAGGTGCTCGACGACTACGCGGAGGCGGCCGAGCGGGTGGGCCGCGCGGACCTGGACTACACCGCCCGCCAGGTGGCCCGTGAGGACCTGGTGGAGGCGGTGGTCGTCGGCACGGTGCTGGGCGACGCGGTCTTCGCCGCCCTGCGCAGGATGGCCCAGGTGGACGCCTCCGCCCGCATCTTCGGACAGGAGGCGTCCAGCGCCTGATCAGGGGCGGGGGTCCTACGCCTGGCGGCGGACCTCCACCACCCGGAAGCGGTTCGCGACGAAGGCGCCGTCGCACAGCGCGGCGTTGGCCGCCGGGTTGCCGCCCGAGCCGTGGAAGTCCGAGAACGCGGCGGTCTGGTTGACGTACACCCCGCCGGTCAGGTTCAGCGAGAGCTGCGCGGACTCCTCCAGGCAGACCTCCTCGATCGCCCGCTCGGTGTCCGCGGACGTCGTGTACGCGCCCACCGTCATGGCGCCCTTCTCCCGCACCGTGCGGCGCAGCAGGTCGAGGGCGTCGGCGGTGGTGTCCACTGCCACGGCGAAGGCGACCGGGCCGAAGCACTCCGAGAGGTAGGGCGCGTCCGGGTCCGGCTTGGCCGCGTCCAGCTTGACCAGGACGGGGGTGCGGACCACGGCGTCCGGGAACTCCGGGTTCACGACCTCGCGGGAGGCCAGCGCGACCTCGCCCAGTCCGGCCGCCGCCTCCAGGCGGGCCTTGACGTCCGGGTTGACCAGCGCGCCGAGCAGCGCGTTGGCCCGGGCGTCGTCGCCGAGCAGGCCGCCGACCGAGGCGGCGAGGTCGGCGACGACCTCGTCGTAGGTCTTGTGGCCGGCGTCCGTCGCGATGCCGTCGCGCGGGATCAGCAGGTTCTGCGGAGTGGTGCACATCTGGCCGCTGTACAGGGACAGCGAGAACGCCAGGTTGGACAGCATGCCCTTGTAGTTGTCGGTGGAGTCCAGGACGACGGTGTTGACGCCGGCCTTCTCCGTGTAGACCTGCGCCTGGCGGGCGTTGGCCTCCAGCCAGTCACCGAACTCCGTGGACCCGGTGTAGTCGATCAGCTTGATCTCGGGACGGACCGCGAGGGTCTTGGCGATGCCCTCGCCCGGGCGCTCGACGGCGAGCGCCACCAGGTTCGGGTCGAAGCCCGCCTCCGCGAGGACCTCGCGCGCGACCTGGACGGTCAGCGCGAGCGGCAGCACGGCCCGCGGGTGCGGCTTGACCAGCACGGCGTTGCCGGTGGCGAGGGAGGCGAACAGGCCCGGGTAGCCGTTCCACGTCGGGAAGGTGTTGCAGCCGATCATCAGCGCGATGCCGCGCGGGACCGCGGTGAAGCTCTTGCCGAGGTTCAGCGGGTCCTTCTTGCCCTGGGGCTTGGACCAGTCGGCCTGCCCCGGGACCCGGGTCTGCTCCTCGTAGGCGTAGGCCACGGCCTCCAGGCCGCGGTCCTGCGCGTGCGGGCCGCCGGCCTGGAACGCCATCATGAACGCCTGGCCGCTGGTGTGCATGACCGCGTGCGCGAACTCGTGGGTGCGGGCGGAGATGCGGGCCAGGATCTCGATACAGACCAGGGCGCGCGCCTCGGGTCCCGCGTCGCGCCAGGCGGCCATGCCGGCCTTCATCGCGGGCAGCAGCACGTCCGGGTCGGCGTGCGGGTACTCGACGCCGAGCTCCGGGCCGTACGGGGACACCTCGGCGCCCGTCCAGCCGTCGGTGCCGGGCTGGCCCAGGTCCAGCCGCGTGCCGCGCAGGGCCTCGAAGGCGGCGAGCCCGTCGGCAGGCGCGGTCTCGCCGTACGCCTTGGGGTGCTCGGGATGCGGGGACCAGTAGGCGCGGCTGCGGATCGCCGACAGGGCCTGGTCCAGGGTGGGCCGGTGCTTGGCGGACAGCTGGGGGACGGTGAGCTCGGCGGCCATCAGGGACCAACTCCTCGTTGAGCCGGGCGAAGAACAGCAGACTGGAGTTAGAGTAACCGAACGATCGGTCGGGACAAGAGGGCCCGGCAGACCTGTGGATAAGTCGGTGCGGGAGGATCAGGACATGACAGCAATCGAGCGGTCCCGCACTGTGGCGGTCGTCGGCGCGGGCACCATGGGCCAGGGCATCGCCCAGGTCGCCCTTCTCGCAGGTCACCGCGTGCTGATCTACGACATCGACGCCGCACTCGCCGCCGACGGCGTGGGCTTCGTGCAGGACCGCGTCGAGCGGATGGCCGCCAAGGGCCGCCTGGACCGGGCCGAGGCCGAGGAAGCGATCGGCCGGATCGCGTCGGCGGCCGCCCTCCCGGACCTCGCCGGGGCCGCCCTCGTCATCGAGGCGGTGGTCGAGAACGTCACCGTCAAGCAGGCGCTCTTCGCCGCACTCGAAGAGGTGGTCGCGCCGGACGCGCTGCTCGCCACGAACACCTCCTCGCTCTCCGTCACCGAGCTCGCCGCCGGACTCGCGCACCCCGGCCGCTTCCTCGGCCTGCACTTCTTCAACCCGGCCCCGCTGCTCCCGCTCGTCGAGGTGGTCAGCGGCTTCGCGACCGACCCGGCCGCCGCCGAGCGCGCGTACGCCACCGTCCTCGGCTGGGGGAAGACGCCGGTCCGCTGCGCCGACACCCCCGGCTTCATCGTCAACCGGATCGCCCGCCCCTTCTACGCCGAGGCCTTCGCGGTGTACGAGGAGCAGGGCGCCGACCCGGCCACCATCGACGCCGTGCTCCGCGAGAGCGGCGGCTTCAAGATGGGCCCGTTCCAGCTGACCGACCTGATCGGCCAGGACGTCAACGAGGCCGTGACCCGCTCCGTGTGGGAGTCCTTCTTCCGCAGCCCCAAGTTCACCCCCTCCCTCGCGCAGCGCCGGCTGGTCCAGTCGGGCCGCCTCGGCCGCAAGACGGGCCACGGCTGGTTCCCGTACGGCCCGGAGGCCGTCGCCGCGCAGCCGCACACCGCCGGACCCGAGGAGGCCCCGGCCAAGGTCACCGTGGTCGGCGACCTCGGGCCCGCGGCGGAGCTGGCCGACCTGCTGGAGGAGGCCGGGATCGCGGTCACGGCCACCGAGCACGGGGGCCCGTACATCCAGCTGCCCGGCGAGGGCCAGCTGGTCCTCGCGGACGGGAAGACCTCGGTCGAGTTCGCGGACGTCGTGTACTTCGACCTCGCGCTCGACTACCGCGGCGCCACCCGGATCGCGCTCGCCGCCAGCGAGGACACCAGCGAGCGGACCCTCGCCGAGGCGATCGGCCTCTTCCAGAAGCTGGGCAAGCAGGTCTCCGTCATCGGCGACGTCCCCGGCATGATCGTCGCCCGGACCGTGGCGATGCTGATCGACCTCACGGCGGACGCGGTGGCCCGCGGCGTGGCCTCGGCCGAGGACATCGACACGGCGATGCGGCTCGGGGTCAACTACCCGGTGGGCCCGAGCGAATGGCACGAACGGCTCGGTCGGGACTTCGCCTACGACCTGCTGCACAACCTCGACGAGCGCTGTCCCGGCGGCCGGTACGCGCCCTCGCTGGCGCTGTTCAAGCTGGGCTACGCCGCAGGTGACGAGGAGGAGGCCGAATGACCACGGTCAAGCGGGACACGTACACCCCCGAGACGCTGCTGTCCGTCGCGGTCCAGGTCTTCAACGAGCGCGGCTACGACGGCACCTCGATGGAGCACCTCTCCAAGGCCGCGGGCATCTCGAAGTCCTCGATCTACCACCACGTCACGGGCAAGGAGGAGCTGCTGCGGCGGGCCGTCAGCCGCGCCCTCGACGGCCTCTTCGCGGTCCTGGAGGAGTCGGGGGCGGTCCGCGGCCGGGCGGTCGAGCGCGTCGAGTACGTCACCCGCCGCACGGTCGAGGTGCTCGTCTCCGAGCTGCCGTACGTGACGCTGCTGCTGCGGGTGCGCGGCAACACCCGGACCGAGCGCTGGGCGCTGGAGCGCCGCCGCGAGTTCGACCACCAGGTGGCCGACCTGCTCAAGGCGGCCGCGGCGGACGGCGACCTGCGGGCGGACGTGGACATCCGGCTGGCCACCCGGCTGCTCTTCGGCATGGTCAACTCCCTCGTCGAGTGGTACCGGCCGCACCCGGGAACCAGCCAGGACCAACTCGCGGACGCGGTGGTCAGCATGGCCCTGGACGGTCTGCGCACCGCCCGCTGACCAGCGGGTAAAACCCCCCTGACGGACCGTCGGACGGTTCTGTACTCTGATCATGATTTCGGTCTTGAGCACGTTCAAACGGCGTGTTCAAGACAATCATGTTCAAAACAAAAAAGGGGGGGGGCCGGTGCGTAGTCGCCGTCTCGTAGTTTCCGCTGCCGCCATCGTCGCGGCCGCCGTGGGTTTCCTGCCCGGAACGGCCCAGGCCGCGGATCCGTCCGCGCCCGTGGCCCGACACGCGGCGAAGGCTCCGGACCTGAAGAAGGCCGGAGCGTCGAACATCAAGACCTTCAAGAGCGGTGCCGAGAAGACCCACCGGGGCGGGGCGGCCGCCACCGCGCAGGCGGACGGCGCCGTCGCGGGCAATCCGGACCTGAAGATCGCCCTGACCGCCACGAACACCACGGCGCGCGGGATCCACCTGAAAACCGTCATCACGAGCGTTCCCTCGTCGCTCGATGTCGTCGTCAGCTGGGGCGACGGCGTCCTGGAGAGGATCGACGCGGCCGGCGCCGCCACGCTGGAGAACCACCACGTCTACGCGAAGGCCGGCACGTACAAGATCACGGTCGGCGTGGACGACCCCGCCAACAAGGTCTACCTGGAGAACGACGTCACGATCGTGACCACGGGCTCCGAGTTCACCCCGCACACGCCCACGCGCCTGCTGGACACCCGCGACGGGTTCCGCGCGCCGAAGGCCAAGGTCGGCCCGCGCAGCAGCGTCCGCGTGCAGGTCGCCGACTACGGCCTCATCCCGAAGAAGATCACCGCGGTGGTCCTCAACGTCACCGTCACCAACACCACCGGTGGCGGGCACATCAGCGCCTACCCCTCGGGCACCCAGCGGCCGATCGCGTCGAACGTGAACTACGAGGCGGGCCAGTCCGTGCCGAACCTGGTGATCGTGCCGGTCGGCGAGGACGGCTCCGTCGAGTTGTTCAACGGAGGCTGGGAGTCGGTCGACCTGATCGCCGACATCACCGGCTACTTCACGCAGACCGCGGCCAGCGGCTACACCCCGATGGCCCCGGCCCGCTTCGTCGACACCCGCGAGGGCCTCGGCACGACGAAGGGCCAGGTCCCCGGTCAGACGAGCTTCGGCACGCAGATCAGCGGCCTGCGCGGGGTTCCCCAGGGCGTCACGGCGGTGGCGCTGAACGTGACGGTGACCAACCCGAAGGAAGCCGGCCACCTGGTCGTCTACCCGAGCGGCGGCCGGATCCCGCTCGCGTCCAACGTGAACTTCACCGCCGGCCAGACCGTCGCCAACTCGGTGATCGTCCCGGTCGGCCCCGACGGGTCCGTCAGCGTCCGCAACAGCGCCTGGGCCGGCGCCGACGTGATCGTCGACGTCGTCGGCTACTACAGCCCCGAGAGCAAGGGCGCCCTCATGTCCTTCTCGCCGCTGCGCTGGCTGGACACGCGTGACCCCAAGGGCGAGTTCGGACCGCTGGAGGGCCGCAGCTACATCGCCAGCCAGCTGTCCCACTGGGAGCCGGGGGACACCGGCGTCTCCGGCGTCGTGCTGAACACCACCGTCACCAACACGGCCGGCGGGGGCTTCCTCTCCGTCTCCCCGGACCCGAACTCGTCCCAGCAGTACGAGGAGGGCACCGCGGTCACGCCGGAGCGGCCCACCTCCTCGACGCTGAACTGGACGAAGGGCAAGACGGTCGCGAACCTGGTCCAGGCCGACACGGGCAAGCACGGCCTCGTCGACTTCTGGAACCAGGGCTGGGACGACACCGACCTCGTGGTCGACCTGTTCGGCTTCTACGACACCGAGTGATCCACCGGTAGGTGTCCGGTGGACACCGCGCACAGCGCCCCGGGAACGGCCTCCAGGCCCTTCCCGGGGCGCTGTCGCACGTACGGCCTACTCCTCGGCGATCGCGGGGGCCCCGCCGGCAGGGCCCGGACCCGTGTCCAGGAGATCCGTTTCCTCGAAGACCAGCAGGGTGCGCGTGGAGAGGACCTCCGGGATGGCCTGGAGGCGGGTCAGGACCAGCTCGCGCAGCGTCCGGTTGTCCGGCGTGTGCACCAGCAGCAGGACGTCGAAGTCCCCGCTGACCAGGGCGATGTGGGCGGCGCCCGGAAGCTCGCGCAGCTGCTCGCGGACCGTCCGCCAGGAGTTCTGGACGATCTTCAGGGTGATGTAGGCGGATGCGCCCTGGCCCGCGCGTTCGTGGTTGACGCGGGCCGTGAAGCCGCGGATCACCCCGTCGTCGATGAGCCGGTTGATACGGGCGTAGGCGTTCGCGCGCGAGACGTGCACCTGCTCCGCCACCGACCGTATCGACGCGCGGCCGTCGGCTTGGAGCAGCCGCATGATCGAGCGGTCGATCGGGTCCAGGGGGCGGGGTGTGACCGGCGGGACGGCCGGGGCACCAGGTGTGCCCGGTGCGCCCCCCGGTGGAACCGGTGCGGAACCAGCTCCGGCCATTTGTTCATCCGGCATTGCCCGATGCCTCCCTCTCCTGGACGTCCTGCATCCATACCAGGGCCCCGGCGCCAGTTTGTCCACAGCCTGGAGTCGCCTGTAGCCAAATTGCGCGGACAACCGAACAATCGGTAGGTGAGGCGCCTCACACTCCCCCGGCTACCGCCGGGGGTACCCCCAGAGCGTCCAATCGACTTCCCACGAGGAGGTGTACGCCGCCATGACGGTCCAAGAGCTGCCCGGTGCCGGTGCGTCCCACCGTCCCACCCCGCCGCCCGCCTGGAGGCCCCGTACGGACGCCGCTCCGCTGCTCCCGGACGCCGAGCCCTACCGGGTCCTGGGCACCGAGGCGGCCGACCGGCTGGACCCCGCGCTCATGCGGCGCTGCTACGCCGAGCTGGTGCGCGGCCGCCGCTACAACGCCCAGGCCACGGCACTGACCAAGCAGGGCCGGCTCGCCGTCTACCCCTCCACCGTCGGCCAGGAGGCCTGCGAGATCGCGGCCGCCATGGTCCTGGAGGACCGGGACTGGCTCTTCCCGAGCTACCGCGACACCCTGGCGGCCGTGGCGCGCGGACTGGACCCCGTACAGGCGCTGACCCTGCTGCGCGGCGACTGGCACACCGGCTACGACCCGCGTGAGCACCGCATAGCCCCGCTGTCCACCCCGCTCGCCACCCAGCTGCCGCACGCGGTGGGCCTGGCGCACGCGGCCCGGCTGCGCGGCGACGACGTCGTCGCCCTCGCCATGGTCGGCGACGGCGGCACCAGCGAGGGCGACTTCCACGAGGCGCTGAACTTCGCCGCCGTCTGGCAGGCCCCGGTCGTCTTCCTCGTGCAGAACAACGGCTTCGCGATCTCCGTCCCGCTCGCCAAGCAGACCGCCGCCCCGACGCTGGCCCACAAGGCCGTGGGGTACGGGATGCCCGGCCGGCTGGTCGACGGCAACGACATCGCCGCGGTGCACGAAGTGCTGGCCGAGGCGGTCCGGCGGGCCCGGGCCGGCGGCGGTCCGACGCTGATCGAGGCGGTCACGTACCGGATGGAGGCGCACACGAACGCCGACGACGCGACCCGCTACCGCGGTGACGCCGAGGTCGAGGCCTGGAAGGCGCACGACCCGATCGTTCTCCTGGAGCGCGAGCTGACCGCGCGCGGGATCATCGACGAGGCGGCCGTCCAGGCGGCGCGCGACGAGGCCGAGGTGATGGCCGCGGCGCTCCGCGAGGGGATGAACGCGGACCCGGTGGTGGACCCGATGGACCTGTTCGCGCACGTGTACGCGGAGCAGACCGACCGGCTGCGCGAGCAGGCGGCCATGCTCCGTGCAGAGCTGGAAGCCGAGGACCAGGCGTGACGACGGTGGCGGCGGCGAAGTCCGCGAAGCCGGGGGCCAAGCCCTCGACGATGGCGCAGGCCCTGACCCGGGCCATGCGCGACGCCATGGCCGAGGACCCGACGGTCCACGTCATGGGCGAGGACGTCGGCACGCTCGGCGGGGTCTTCCGGATCACGGACGGCCTCGCGAAGGAGTTCGGCGAGGACCGGTGCACGGACACCCCGCTCGCGGAGGCCGGCATCCTGGGCGCGGCGGTCGGCATGGCCATGTACGGGCTGCGGCCGGTGGTGGAGATGCAGTTCGACGCCTTCGCCTACCCGGCGTTCGAGCAGCTGATCTCGCACGTGGCGAAGATGCGCAACCGCACGCGCGGCGCGATGCCGCTGCCCATCACCATCCGTGTGCCGTACGGCGGCGGGATCGGCGGCGTGGAGCACCACTGCGACTCCTCCGAGGCGTACTACCTGGCGACGCCGGGCCTGCACGTGGTGACCCCGGCGACCGTCGAGGACGCGTACGGGCTGCTGCGCGCGTCGATCGCCAGCGACGACCCGGTGGTCTTCCTGGAGCCGAAGCGGCTCTACTGGTCGAAGGCCGACTGGTCGCCCGAGGCGCCGGCGGCCGTGCCGGGCATCGGCAAGGCCCTGGTCCGGCGGACGGGCACGAGCGCGACGCTGATCACCTACGGGCCTTCGCTGCCGGTCTGCCTGGAGGCGGCCGAGGCGGCGCGCGAGGAGGGCTGGGAGCTGGAGGTCGTGGACCTGCGCTCGCTCGTCCCCTTCGACGAGGAGACGGTCGTGGAGTCCGTACGCCGCACCGGGCGCGCGGTGGTCGTCCACGAGGCGAACGGCTTCGGCGGACCGGGCGCGGAGATCGTCGCTCGCGTCACGGAGCGGTGCTTCCACCACCTGGAGGCGCCGGTGCTGCGGGTGACGGGCTTCGACATCCCGTACCCGCCGCCGATGCTGGAGAAGCACCACCTGCCGGGCGTGGACCGGATCCTGGACACCGTGGCACGCCTGCAGTGGGAGAACTGATGCCGCAGGTCATGGAATTCAAGCTGCCGGACCTCGGTGAGGGCCTCACCGAGGCGGAGATCGTGCGCTGGCTGGTGGCGGTCGGCGATGTCGTCGCCATCGACCAGCCGGTCGTCGAGGTCGAGACGGCCAAGGCGATGGTGGAGGTGCCCTGCCCGTACGGCGGAGTGGTCACCGCCCGCTTCGGCGAGGAGGGGCAGGAACTGCCGGTCGGGGCTCCGCTGATCACCGTGGCGGTGGGAGCGGCATCGCTCCCCGAGGCCCCGGCGGCTCCGGCGGCCGAAGCCGAAGGCTCCGGCAACGCGCCCCGCCCCCTGATCGGCTACGGCTCGGACCACTCGCGCCCGGCGCGTCGGCGACGGGTGCGACCCGTCACCGCCGCGGTGTCGGCGCCCGTGGCCCCGGCCCCGGTGGCTCCGGTGGTTCCGGTGGTTCCGGTCGCTCCCGCCGGGCCGGTGCCCGTCATCTCGCCGCTGGTGCGCAAGCTGGCCAAGGACAACGGCGTCGACCTGCGTGCCCTGCACGGCTCGGGCCCGGAAGGGCTGATCCTGCGGGCGGACGTCGAGGCGGCGCTTCGCCCCGCGCAGCCGGTGGCCGCACCGGTGTCGGCCGCTCCGGCCGCGCAGGGCGAGCGGATCCCGCTCAAGGGCGTACGGGGCGCGGTCGCCGAGAAGCTGTCGCGCAGCCGGCGGGAGATCCCGGACGCCACCTGCTGGGTCGACGCGGACGCCACCGAGCTGATGGCGGCCCGCGCCGCGATGAACGCGGTGGGCGGCCCCAAGATCTCGGTGCTGGCGCTGCTGGCCCGGATCTGCACGGCGGCGCTGGCCCGCCACCCGGAGCTCAACTCCACGGTGGACCTGGAGGCGAAGGAGATCGTCCGGCTCCCGGCCGTGCACCTGAGCTTCGCCGCGCAGACCGAGCGGGGCCTGATGGTCCCGGTGGTCCGTGACGCGCAGGACCGGAACCCGGAGTCCCTGTCGGCGGAGTTCGCCCGCCTGACGGAGCTGGCACGGACCGGGAAGCTGGCGCCGGCCGACCTGACGGGCGGCACCTTCACCCTGAACAACTACGGGGTGTTCGGGGTCGACGGCTCCACGCCGATCATCAACCACCCGGAGGCGGCGATGCTCGGCGTGGGCCGGATCATCGACAAGCCGTGGGTCCACGAGGGGCAGCTGGCGGTCCGCAAGGTCGTCCAGCTGTCGCTGACCTTCGACCACCGGGTCTGCGACGGCGGCACGGCGGGCGGCTTCCTCCGCTACGTCGCCGACTGCGTGGAATCCCCGGCGGTCCTGCTGCGCAGCCTCTAGGCCGTCTCTTCCGGATCTTGCCTGACCCGCGTCGTCTGGCACCGCACCTCGCCGCGTTGTCGGGGCGCCCAAGTACGTCCAGTACTCGGGCGCCCCTCCGCCTTGCGATGCACG
>NZ_JBIAVU010000010.1:252284-390111 GCF_042894695.1 Streptomyces sp. NPDC001513 | reverse complement strand
CCAGATGTGGAAGCCCGGTAACGGGTGAAGCTGACTGGTACTAATAGGCCGAGGGCTTGTCCTCAGTTGCTCGCGTCCACTGTGTTAGTTCTGAAATAACGAACAGCTGTGTCCATGCCAGCGTTCAAATTTCATAGTGTTTCGGTGGTCATAGCGTTAGGGAAACGCCCGGTTACATTCCGAACCCGGAAGCTAAGCCTTTCAGCGCCGATGGTACTGCAGGGGGGACCCTGTGGGAGAGTAGGACGCCGCCGAACAATCATTGTGGGGAAGCCCCGCACCAAGCCTTCGGGCCCGGTGCGGGGCTTTTCTGCGTTCCGGAGACGGATCGTCCGTGGACGATCATGTTCGACTCCGGCATCCTGGCCGTCGTGGAATACGACGTGTGGGGCGATCTATGGGGCTCACCGACCTGTTGGACGCAGCCGAGGCCGAGTGGATCCCCGAGCACCTGCGGATCAGGCCCGATGACCGTGCCGCCTTCCGGGCCTGGGCGATGGAGATCGCGAACAGGGCCGCCTAGCGCCGATTCGGGCGAAAGCCTTCCGGGGCGGACATCTGTTCATATGATGTGCCTCCTTCGAACGCTTTGGGTGGGGGTACGGGTGCGCAGAGTCAGCGTCAGTGACGAGCGGGGCGGAAGACGCAGGAGAAGGCTCGTCCAGCGGGTGCTGGTCGGGTTGCTGGTGGCGGGTGTTTCCGTCGCGTGTGGTCCTGCGGAGGGTGACGGGCCGGCTGTGTCCCTGCCGCCGGTGGCCTCCTCGGCGGCGGCCGTTCCGTCGCCGTCGCCGACGTCCGCTCAGCCTTCCGAGTCGCTGCCGCCGTCACCGACACCCACGCCCTCCGCCTCCCCTTCGGCCCTGCCGAGCCGGTCGGTTCCGGTGGCGACCCGCTCGGCCGACCCGAAGCCGGCCGCGACGCAGGCGACGAAGCCGGTGGCTCCGCCCACGACGAAGGCGCCGAGCCGGCAGGCGACGGGCGAGTGCGAGATCGTCTCCAACGCCGGGAACTGCTACAACGCGGGCCAGTTCTGCCGGAAGACCGACCTGGGGCGGTCCACGCACGCGGGTAACGGGCGCCTGATCCATTGCCGGCTGGACGGCAGCCAGCCGCGCTGGCAGTACTAGGTCGTCTCTTTTGGATCTTGCCGGTTAAGCCCGCGTCGTCTGGTGCCGTGCATCGCAAGGCGGAGGGGCGCCCGAGTACTGGACGTACTTGGGTGCCCCGACAACGCGGCGAGGTGCGGTGCCAGGCGGCGCGGGTCAGGCAAGATCCGAAAGAGACGACCTAGGGCACGCCTACAGGCGGCCGGCGGCCTTGAGGGAGAGGTAGGCGTCGGCCAGGGCTGGGGCCAGGGTGTCCGGGGTGGCGTCGACGACGTGGACGCCGTGGCGGGAGAGCTGGTCGGCGGTGCGGTGGCGCTGGGACCGGGCCTGGGTGCCGGCCGCGGCTTCGTAGACCGCGTCCACGCTGCCGCGGGACTTCGTCATCTCCTCGACGTGCGGGTCGGCGACCGAGGCCAGCAGAACCGTGTGGCGCTGTGTGAGTTGGGGGAGCAGCGGGAGCAGGCCCTCTTCGATCGGGGCCGCGTCCAGGCTCGTCAGGAGGACCACCAGGGACCGGCGCGGGGCGCTGCGGAGGATGGTGGAGACCAGGGTGCGGGCGTCCGTCTCGACCAGTTCCGGTTCGAGGGAGGCCATCGCGTTGACGAAGGACGGGAGGATGTCGGCCGCCGCGCGTCCCTGGATCTGGGCGCGGGGGCGGCGGTCGTGGGCCAGCAGGTCGACGCGGTCGCCGGCGCGGGTGGCCAGGGCGGCGAGGAGCAGGGCCGCGTCCATCGCGGAGTCCAGGCGGGGGGCGTCGCCGACGCGGCCCGCCGAGGTACGGCCGGTGTCGAGGCAGATCAGGATGTGCCGGTCGCGTTCGGGGCGCCAGGTGCGGACGGCCACCTTCTGCTGGCGGGCGGTGGCGCGCCAGTCGATGGAGCGGGTGTCGTCGCCCGGGACGTAGTCGCGGAGGCTGTCGAACTCGGTGCCCTCACCGCGCGTCAGAACGCTGGTACGGCCGTCCAGTTCGCGCAGCCGGGCCAGCCGGGAGGGCAGGTGCTTGCGGCTGGTGAAGGGCGGCAGGACCCGGACCGTCCAGGGGGCGGGGTGGGAGCCCTGGCGGGCCCACAGGCCCAGGGGGCCGTACGAGCGGATCGTGACGCGGTCCGCCCGGCGGTCGCCGCGGCGGGTGGGGAGCAGACGGGTGGTCAGCCGGCGGCGCTCGCCCGCGGGGATGGTCACGGAGTGGCGGGAGGCCGCCTGCTCCGTGCCCGGGAGCCAGCTGCTCGGGGGCCAGGCGTCGCGGACGCGGGCCCGTAGGGTGCGGCCGCTGGGGTTGGTGACGGTGAGGTGCACGTCCGCCGGTTCGCCGAGGCGGACCGAAGTGTCGCCCGAGCGGGCCAGCTTGAGGCCGCGGACCGGCGCTGCCAGGGCGTAGTCGACCGCGCAGGCCAGGGCGATCGGACCGTTGACCGCGAGCATCCCCGTCCAGCTCGGTTCCAGGACGCCGACCGGAATGCTGCCGAGGGCCGCCAGCAGGGCGGCGCGTCCGGTGAGGGCCATCAGCGGGGGACGGGGACGTGGGAGAGGATCGCCGTGATGACGGCGTCGGCGGTGACTCCCTCCATCTCCGCTTCCGGGCGCAGCTGGACGCGGTGGCGCAGGGTCGGCAGGGAGAGGGCCTTGACGTCGTCGGGGGTGACGTAGTCGCGGCCGGTGAGCCAGGCCCAGGCGCGGGCGGTGGCCAGCAGGGCGGTCGCGCCGCGGGGGGAGACGCCGAGGGTGAGCGAGGGCGATTCGCGGGTGGCGCGGCAGATGTCGACGACGTAGCCGGCGATCTCGGGCGATACGGAGACCTTGGCGACGGCCTCGCGGGCCGCTTCGAGCTGGGCCGGGCCGGCGACCGGGCGGACGCCGGCGGCGTGCAGGTCACGGGGGTTGAAGCCGGCGGCGTGGCGGGTCAGGACGCCGATCTCGTCCTCGCGGGAGGGGAGGGGGACGGTGAGCTTGAGGAGGAAGCGGTCGAGCTGGGCTTCCGGGAGGGGGTACGTGCCCTCGTACTCGACCGGGTTCATGGTGGCGGCGACGAGGAAGGGCTCGGGGAGCTTGCGCGGGGTGCCGTCGACCGTGACCTGGCGTTCCTCCATTGCTTCGAGGAGGGAGGACTGGGTCTTGGGCGGGGTGCGGTTGATCTCGTCCGCGAGGAGGAGGTTGGTGAAGACCGGGCCGTTCTGGAAGGAGAACTCGGCGGTGCGGGCGTCGTAGACGAGGGAGCCGGTGACATCGCTCGGCATCAGGTCGGGGGTGAACTGGACGCGCTTGGTGTCGAGTTCGAGGGATGCGGCGAGGGCCCGTACGAGGAGGGTCTTCGCGACGCCGGGGACGCCTTCGAGGAGGACGTGGCCGCGGCACAGGAGCGCGACGACGAGACCGGTGACGGCCGAGTCCTGGCCGACCACGGCCTTGCCGATCTCGGTGCGGAGCGCTTCGAGGGAAGCGCGGGCGCTGTCCGCGGTCACAGCCGCGGACTCGGTGGCCGGGTACGTCATGACGTACGGACCTCTCTTTCGAGGGCGTCGAGGTGGTCGGCGAGCGCGACGAGTGCCGCGTCGTCGGGGGGAGTGGGGCCGAAGAGGAGGGTGGTGACGTCGCGGGTGCCGTGCTGTGTGGCGTTCCCCGTGCCGTTCTGCGTGCCGGACGTGCTGCCGTACGTGCCGTTCGTCAGCCGGGCGGAGACCGCCGGGACCAGGGCGGCGGGCTCGTGGGCGCGGGTGTGCGGTACGCCGGTGAGGGCGGCGAGGCGTTCGCGGGTGGCGGCGCGCAGCACGGTGGCGGCGCGGTCGCGGGCGCCGGCCTTGCGGTACAGGCGGGCGCGGCCCTCGGTGGCCTCGGAGGCGCGGATGGCGACGGGCAGCTTCTCGGTGACGAGGGGGCCGAGCCGGCGGGCGCGCCACAGGGCGGCGAGGACGGCGGCGAGGAAGAGCTGGAGCAGGGCCCAGGACCAGCCGGCCGGGACCAGTTCGAAGAGGGTCTTGTCCTCGCCGGCGCCGGGGTCCGGGTCGGAGTCCGCGAGGGACGGCATGTACCAGACGAGGTCCGGGCGGGAGCCGAGGAGTTGGAGCGCGAGGGAGGCGTTGCCCTCCTCGGCGAGGCTCTCGTTGAGGAGGATCGTCTCGGATCCGAGGAGGACGGTGTCGCCGCCGGTCCCTGCCGGGAGGGTGAGCAGGGTGGGGTGGCCGCCGCTGGGGTAGCAGGCGGTGGCTCCCGGGAGGCTGGTGGTGTAGCGCAGGCCGCCACCGGTTGCCGCGCGGCCGGCGGAGGTCGCGGCGGGCAGGGTGCAGTCGGGGCCGGGGGCCGGGGCGTCCGTGGCGGCGTCGCCCTGGGCGCGGACGCCGGGGGAGAGGTCGGGGAGGCTGTGGCTGCCGGGGGCGAGCAGGACGGTGCGGCCGCCGGAGAGGTCGATGGCCGAGCGGATCGTGCGGCGCTGGGTGGTGCCGAGGCGGTCCGGGTCGGCGACGAGGAGGGTGGTGTGGGGGCCGGTGGCCTCGGCGGCCTCGGCGGCGGTGGTGACGACGCGGGTCGTCACGCCGCGGGCCTTGAGGAGCTCGGCGACGGCGCGGCTGCCGAGGGGGTCGGCGGAGCGGGGGTCCAGGTAGCCGTGGCGGGTGCCGGAGTTGAGGGCGGCCAGGATGACCACGCCGGCCGTCAGGACGGCCAGTGCGGCGAGGATGCGGCGGGCTTGGCGGGTGCGGGTCGCTTTGGCGGGGGCGCCGCTGGGGCTGCCCGTGCCGGGGTTGCCTGAGCCGGCGCCCGTGCCGGGGCTGGGTGGGGGGGGGGGGGTTTCGGCGGGGCCGGGCGCGCGCCGGGGCGTCTCCTCGGACGCCGAACGTGACGAGGGGTCGGAGAGCGGAGCCTTGTTGTGTTCGGCGCCCTGCGGGGATCGCCCCGACACACTCCCGGCCCCGCCGAAACCGCCCGGGGGAGCCGAGGGCCCGGGCTCGTTGGGGTCGGGGGTCTGCGGGGATCGGCCTGGCGTGCTCTCGGCCTCGCCGTAGCCGTCCTGGGGGGTGGAGCCCTGGGGGGATTGCCACGGGGTGCCTCCCGTGGGCATGGGCCCGTTCGGGGGCGTCATGGGGTGGGTCCCGTCAGGAGGGGCTTGGTGGTGGTGAGGGTGAGGTCGAGGGTGCGGAGGCGGGCGTAGGTGTCGGCGTCGGCGGTGCGGCCGCCGTAGGTGACGTCGTCGAAGGTGCGGGCGGCGGCGCGGAGGTCCTCGGCGTGGGCGGGGAGGGAGACGGCGGCTTCGGCGGCCGCCTCGTCGGCGGTGCGGCCCGGGCGGGGGTCCAGGAGGGTGCGTTCCTCCAGGGAGCGGACGACGGCGCGCATGCGTTCCTGGACGGCTTCGGTCCACCGGCCGGCGGCGGCGTGGGCGTCGGCGGCCTTG
The DNA here is from genome assembly GCF_042894695.1 of Streptomyces sp. NPDC001513. Taxonomy (NCBI): domain Bacteria; kingdom Bacillati; phylum Actinomycetota; class Actinomycetes; order Kitasatosporales; family Streptomycetaceae; genus Streptomyces; species Streptomyces sp. NPDC001513. Next base: position 384,624 of record NZ_JBIAVU010000010.1, on the reverse strand, counting down.
CGGTGGTCGGCGGCGCTGCGGATGCCGTCGTCGAAGAGGGTGCCCGGGGTGGTGGTGGCGCGGCTCGGGGAGCCCAGGCGCCACCACAGGGCGGCTGCGGCCAGGATGACCAGGAGGAGGACGGCGAGCAGGCCGACGCCGCCTCCGGGGGTTGCCCCGGAGGCGGCGCCGAACAGGTCGTCGAGCCAGTCGAAGAACGCGCGGAGCGCGCGGTCCGGCATGCTCGGGTCGTTCTCGTGGTACATCGGCTTGGCCAGCTCGCGCTCGGCCGCCTCACGGGCGGCTTCGCGCGGTGTCGTCACCGGCGGGACCTCCGCGAGCATCACCCGTAGTTCTCGACGCCGGCCGCCCGGGCGAGCTCCAGGTCGAGGCCCTCGCGGCGGATGCGCTGGTCGACGTAGAGGAGGACGGTGACGCCGGACTGGAACGGCATGACGATCGTCTGCGCGATGATCAGGCCGATGGCGGAGAGGATCAGCGTGCCCCAGGCGGTCTGGGCGGAACCGTCCGCCAGGGCGTCCATTCCGCCGCCGAAGGCGATGAGGCCGGCCCACTGGAACGGCATGACGATCATCGCCGCGAGCAGGGTCGCGATGAGGCCGGTGAGGGCCGTGATGCCGAAGACGCGCCACCAGGCGCCCTTGACCAGCTTCGAGGAGCGGGCGAAGGCCTTGAGGACGGTGCTCTTCTCCAGCATCAGGGCGGGCGAGGCCAGGCTGAACTTGATCCCCAGCCAGAGCAGGAGGGGGAGCCAGACGACGAAGCCGAGGACGATCAGGCCGATGTTGTCGGCGAGGATGCCGGGCAGGACCAGTACGGCGCCCATCAGGAGGGCGCCGAGTGCCATCAGCAGGGTGAGCCCGATCAGGCGCAGCAGCTGGGGGCGGGCGTCGCGCCAGGCGGCGGAGACCGAGGAGTGCTGGCCGAGTACCGCCCGGCTGAAGATCATGGTGAGCATCGCGGTGACCACGATGGTGCCGAGGACCTGGATGAACTGGTTCACCGCCGACGCCCCGAGGGTGCTGCCGAGGCTGTCGAACATCTGCTCGGCCGTGACGTCGTCGCTCGGCGTGAGGATGAGGTCCTTCAGCATGAACCGCTGCACGAAGACGCCGATCACCTGGACGACCGTGGCCACGACCAGGGTGATGGGCAGCACCGAGCGCCAGTGCGTGCGCATGGTGGCGACCGCGCCGTCGAGGATCTCGCCCAGGCCCAGGGGGCGCAGGGGGATCACACCGGGCTTGGCGGCCGGGGGGCTGCCCCACTGGCCGGATCCGCCCGGGTGGCCGTACTGGGGGCCGTTCTGGGCTCCGTACGGGGTGTTCTGGGGCTGACCCCAGCCTCCCGTGGCCGGCTGCGGCGGGGGCGGCGGTGTCGGCGGGGTTTCGGGCGTGCCCGGGCTCGACCACTGGCCGGGCGGAGGCTGCTCGGCGGACCACTTGGGGTCGCCGGCGGGCCGGTCGGGCTGCTGCGCGCCGCCGTCGGTGTCCGGCTGGTCGGCGGGGGTTCCCGGCCGATCGCCGTCGGACGGAGAGGATCCGGGCGTAGCCCAGCCCGGAGAGTCGTTCATCGTCGCTCCTTCACGTGCACTGCGGCGGGGGCGCTGGTCGCTGCCATCGTGCCACGTGGGGGTCCCGAACGGAGTAGGGGTTTGCGGGCCCCGCTCCACCTGGCCGTCCCCCCGGATCTCCGGCAGCCCTTACCTTCAATTGTCGCCCGGATCCGGGGCAGACTGGTCGACCTGATCTCCACGCAGGTCGGAAGGGCGATTTCCAGCCCTTTTGGCTGTGGGACAGCTCACCGCCGGGTAACGATTAGCTAATGGGATGATGTCAACCATGAAGGGACGCGTCCTTGTCGTCGACGACGACACCGCGCTGGCCGAGATGCTCGGCATTGTGCTGCGTGGAGAAGGTTTTGAGCCGTCGTTCGTAGCGGACGGTGACAAGGCACTTGCTGCCTTCCGGGAGGCGAAGCCGGACCTGGTACTGCTCGACCTCATGCTGCCCGGACGGGACGGCATAGAGGTGTGCAGGCTGATCAGGGCCGAGTCCGGTGTGCCGATCGTCATGCTCACCGCCAAGAGCGACACGGTGGACGTCGTCGTGGGTCTGGAGTCCGGGGCCGACGACTACATGGTCAAGCCGTTCAAGCCGAAGGAGCTGGTGGCCCGCATCCGGGCCCGTCTGCGCCGGTCGGAGGAGCCCGCGCCCGAGCAGCTGGCCATCGGTGACCTGGTCATCGACGTGGCCGGACACTCGGTCAAGCGCGACGGTGCCTCCATCGCCCTGACCCCGCTCGAGTTCGACCTGCTGGTCGCCCTCGCGCGCAAGCCCTGGCAGGTGTTCACCCGAGAGGTGCTGCTGGAGCAGGTCTGGGGCTACCGGCACGCGGCGGACACCCGACTGGTGAACGTGCACGTGCAGCGCCTGCGCTCCAAGGTGGAGAAGGACCCGGAGCGCCCCGAGATCGTCGTGACGGTGCGCGGTGTCGGCTACAAGGCCGGACCCAGCTGAGGTGCAGTCCGGTACGTCCGCCGCGTCCGGCAGCGGCCGCGGCGGCTCCCGCTGGCGCGGCCTCTGGGCCGGCCGGCCGTTCCAGGACGGCGCGCCCGGCAGCCCTGTGCTGCGGCTGTGCGTACGCCTCGTACGCCGGCCGCTGGTTCCGGCCGTCCGGCTGTGGCGCCGCAACATCCAGCTCCGGGTGGTCGCCGCCACCCTGCTGATCTCGCTGGCGGTGGTCCTCGCCCTGGGCGTCGTCGTGATCGCCCAGGTCAGCAGGGGGCTGCTCGAGGCCAAGGAGCAGGCGGCGCAGAGCCAGGCGGCGGGCGGATTCGCGGTCGCGCAGGAGAAGGCCAACGCCCCCGCGACCGTGGACGGGCCCGACGCCACCGACAACAAGGTCGGCCGGGACGCCAGTACCTGGATGAACTCCCTGGTCAAGCAGCTGGCCAGTGGCGGCCAGACCGCCTTCGAGGTCGTCGCGCTCGGCGCCGGCACCGGGGAGCAGACCCTGCCCGGGACACAGGGCGTCAAGGGCGCCCGTGCCTCGGGCAACGTCGATCCGACCGCCAGCGTGCCCGTCAAGCTGCGCCAGGCCGTCAACCACGCCACCGGTGCCTTCAAGACCTTCTCCGAGATCCGCTACACCGCGGGGTCCGGGGACAAGGCCCCCGAGCCGGCGCTGGTCGTGGGCAAGCGGCTCACCGACATCAACGGGGACCCGTACGACCTGTACTACCTCTTCCCGCTCACGCAGGAGGAGGAGTCCCTCAACCTGATCAAGGTCACCATCGTGACCGCGGGCCTGTTCGTCGTCGTCCTGCTCTGCGGGATCGCCTGGCTCGTCGTACGCCAGGTGGTGACCCCTGTGCGGATGGCCGCCGGGATCGCCGAGCGGCTCTCGGCCGGCCGGCTCCAGGAACGGATGAAGGTCACCGGCGAGGACGACATCGCGCGGCTGGGCGAGGCCTTCAACAAGATGGCGCAGAACCTCCAGCTGAAGATCCAGCAGCTGGAGGAGCTGTCGCGGATGCAGCGCCGGTTCGTCTCGGACGTCTCGCACGAGCTGCGCACGCCGCTGACGACGGTACGGATGGCGGCCGACGTCATCCACGACGCCCGGGTCGACTTCGACCCGATCACCGCGCGCTCCGCCGAGCTGCTCGCCGGTCAGCTGGACCGCTTCGAGTCGCTCCTCGCCGACCTGCTGGAGATCAGCCGCTTCGACGCCGGGGCCGCGGCCCTGGAGGCCGAGCCGATCGACCTGCGGGACGTCGTACGCCGGGTCATCGACGGGGCCGAGCCGCTCGCCGAGCACAAGGGCACGCGGATCCGGGTCCTCGGCGACACCCAGCCCGTCATCGCCGAGGCCGACTCGCGGCGCGTGGAGCGGGTGCTGCGCAACCTCGTCGTCAACGCCGTGGAGCACGGCGAGGGCCGCGACGTGGTGGTCCGGCTGGCGTCCGCGGGCGGGGCCGTCGCCGTCGCCGTACGGGACTACGGCGTCGGGCTGAAGCCCGGCGAGGCCACCCGCGTCTTCAACCGCTTCTGGCGGGCCGACCCGGCGCGGGCGCGCACCACCGGCGGGACCGGCCTCGGCCTGTCCATCGCCGTCGAGGACGCCCGGCTGCACGGCGGCTGGCTCCAGGCCTGGGGCGAGCCGGGCGGCGGCTCGCAGTTCCGGCTGACCCTGCCGCGCACGGCCGACGAGCCGCTGCGGGGCTCCCCCATCCCGCTGGAGCCCGAGGATTCCCGGGCCAACCGGGCCAGGGCCGTCGCCGAGGCCGCGGGCCGCACGGCGGACCGCCCGGCCGCGGACCCCGGCGACCGCTCGCCGATACCGCCGCGGTCGCCGGTCACCGGAGCGCTGCCGGTGCCCGCCGACCCGACGGCCCTGCCGGGCAACGGGGCCCGGGTGGTGGCCCGCCCGGCCGAGCAGCCACAACAGGAGGATCGAGCCGATGGACGCTGAGCCCGAGAACGCGCGGCCCGGGGGCGGCGCGCGGGTACGGGGCCGGCGGCTGCGCACCCTGCGGGCGTACGCCTTCGGCGCGGCCGGGCTGCTGCTCGCCGGCTGCGCCTCCATGCCCGATCACGGCGAGATCCGCGAGGTGCAGGCCTCGCAGGGCGTCGATTCGCAGGTCCGCGTGTTCGGCGTACCGCCCGCCGACAAGGCGAGCGCGGCCGACATCGTCGACGGCTTCCTGGAGGCGATGACCAGCGACGACCCGCAGCTGGAGACCGCCCGGAAGTACCTCACGGAGGAGGCCGCGAAGAGCTGGAAGCCCGGCTCCGCCGTCACCGTGCTCTCGTCCGGCCTGGACCGGGTCTCGATCCGCGGCGAGAAGGACCCGGACGGGCCCCGCTGGAAGGTGACCGGCACGAAGCTCGCGACCGTGGACGAGCGCAACGCCTACCAGCCGCAGACCGGCGGCGAGAAGTACGAGGAGTACCTCCAGCTCGTCCAGGACGAGGACAAGCAGTGGCGGATCTCCTCGCCGCCCAACGGTCTCGTGCTCAGCGAGTCGGACTTCCAGCGCATCTACATGCCGGTCAACAAGTACTACTTCGCGGGCGGCACGCTCGTCGCGGACCCCGTCTACGTGCGCCAGCGCACCGATCCGGACTCGCGGATGGACCCCGCCACGCAGACGGTGCAGTCGCTGCTCGCCGGGCCGTCGAGGTGGCTCGGCCCCGTCGTCGAGTCCAGCTTCCCCACCGGCACGCAACTGCGCGAGGGCACCAAGTCCCTTTCGTACGACCGGCAGAACACGCTGCGGGTGCCGCTCAACGACAAGGCCGACAACGTTGCCCAGCCGCAGTGCAAGAAGATGGCCACCCAACTCCTGTACACGGTCAAGGACCTGACGGGCTCCCGGCTCGACCAGGTCGAGATCCTGCGCTCCGACGACAAGTCGTCCTCGCTGTGCTCGGTGACCGAGCTGAACGCGGCCGCGATCGCCAACCGGCCCCGGATTCCCGACTACCAGTACTTCGTCGACGACCAGAAGCGCCTGGTCCGGATGAAGCTGGACGTGACCAGCGAGGAACAGCAGCGGGCCGAGGCCGTGCCGGGGCCGCTGACCACCACGCCCGTCTTCAAGGTCGGCTCGGCGGCCGTGACGTACGACGAGCGGCGCGCGGCCGTGGTCTCCGAGGACGGGCACGGGCTGTACGTGGTGCCCCTGGTGGGCGGCGGGCCGATGCCGCAGCCGCTGCCCGTCGGCAAGGACAGCACGCTGACGGCGCCCAGCTGGGACGCGGCCGGCGACCTGTGGGTCGCGGACGCCGATCCGCAGCACCCGGGGCTGTGGCGGGTGCCCGGCGGGGCCGGGACCCCGGAGAAGGTGCAGGTGGCCGGGTTGGACGGCGGGCGGATCGCCTCGCTGAAGGCCTCTTCCGACGGGGTGCGGATCGCGCTCCTCGTGGAGAAGAGCGGCCGCAAGAACCTGTTCGTCGGGCGGATCGAACGGCCCGATGGCAAGGGTGACGCCTCGGCGGTGTCGGTGCGCGAGCTGCGCCCGGCCGCCCCGCAGATGGCGGAGGTGACGACGATGAGCTGGGCGCCGCACGGGCGGCTGCTCGTGGTGGGCCGGGAGAGCCGCGGGGTGCAGCAGGCCCGCTACATGCTGGCGGACGGTTCGATGGTCGCGGCGAGCCTGCCGGGGGCGGCCGGGCTGTCGGCGGTCGCGGCCGCGGCCTCGGAGGACGAGTCGAAGCCGAAGCCGGTGGTGGCGTACTCGGAGGACGGGATCGTGTACCTGCCTCCGGGCGCGCAGTGGCGCACGGTGGCGGTGGGCGGCCGGGCTCCGGTGTACCCGGGCTGACCTGGCGCTGACCTGCGGCTGACCTGTGGCTGAGGCGCGGCCGAGGCGCGGGTGCGGGCTCGCCCGCGGCTCCGTCCACAGGGGTGGCGGGCTCCGTCGGGGTCCGTCAGTGTGGAGGGGTGCGCGGGTGGTGGCAGGAGCTGGCCGGGCTGGTCCTGCCGGTCGACTGCGCCGGCTGCGGGGCGGTCCGGGTGCTGGTGTGCGCGGGCTGTCGGGAGACGCTGAGCGGGGCCGGCGCGGGGCCGGTGCGGCCTTCTCCGCGTCCTGCGGGCCTTCCGGTGGTGCGGGCCGCCGCCGTCTACGAGGGGGGCGTACGGGCCCTCCTGCTGGCCCACAAGGAGCGCGGGGCGCTGCCGTTGGCCGGGGTGCTCGGCGAGGCCCTGGCGGGGGCCGTCCTGGCGGGCGGTCCGGTGGGCGGTCCGGTCCGTGCGGGCCCGCCTGCCGCGGAAGTGGCCCTGGTGCCGGTGCCGTCGGCGCGGCGGCAGGTCCGGGCGCGCGGGCACGATCCGGCGCGCAGGATCGCCCTGGCGGCCGCGGGGCGGCTGCGGCGGGCCGGTGTTCCCGCGCGCGTGGCGCCCGTACTGCGGCTGCGGCGGGCGGTGGCGGACCAGGCGGGGCTCGGGGCCCGGCAGCGCCGGGAGAACCTCGCGGGGGCGCTGACGGTGTGCCGGGACGGGGCGCGGCTGACGGACGGGGCGGCGATCGTGCTCGTGGACGACCTCATCACCACCGGGGCGACGCTGGCGGAGGCGGCCCGGGCGGTGCGTGCGGCCGGGCTGGCCGCGGGCCCGGGGGACGCACTGCGGGCAGCGGTGGTCGCCGCGCCCGCGGACTCGTTCGGGCGGCTCCCCGGGGCGGTGCCCCGCCGGGCTGCCACGCGGACCGGTCGAAAATCTCGTGAATAGATTTGGAACTGGCGGGGAAGGCCCATCGTTGCAGGTAGTAAGAGGGAACAGCCACTTGACTGGAAGTACATTCCGGTAGCGGGTGCCGACAACCGTCATAGAGGGATATGTTCGGTTGTAAGGAACTCAGGAGGCTGTCTCTCGACTCCGAAGTCGGTGGGGTGTCGATCTTGCCGATGGGGGAGGAGGAGGTGAAAGTCGCCAAGTCCGAGGCTCCGGCCTTCACCGGAGTCTGGTGCGAAAGGGAGACGCTTCGCCCCGTCGGGCGGAGCTATCCGGGAACGGAGTTCTGCGTGGACATCGTCGTCAAGGGCCGCAAGACCGAAGTGCCCGAGCGGTTCCGCAAGCACGTGGCCGAGAAGCTGAATCCGGAGCGGATCCAGAAGCTCGACGCCAAGGTGATCAGCTTGGACGTCGAGGTGTCCAAGGAGCACAACCCGCGGCAGGCCGACCGTTCCGACCGCGTGGAGATCACCCTGCGTTCGCGGGGCCCGGTGATCCGGGCCGAGGCCGCCGCCGCCGACCCGTACGCGGCGCTCGACCTCGCTCAGGACAAGCTGGAGGCCCGGCTGCGCAAGCAGCACGACAAGCGTTACACCCGCCGTGGCAACGGCCGGCTCTCGGCGGCGGAGGTCGCCGACGTGGTGCCGGGCGTCGCGTCGCTCAACGGCAGTGGCCAGGTGGTCACCGAGGAGAAGGCGGACGGGGTTCCGATCACCCGGATCGGATCCATCGAAGTGCAGGGCGAAGGCCCGCTCGTCGTCCGCGAGAAGACCCACTCGGCCGCACCCATGTCGCTCGACCAGGCTCTGTACGAGATGGAGCTGGTCGGCCACGACTTCTATCTGTTCGTCGACTCCGAGACGAAGCTGCCCAGCGTGGTCTACCGACGTCACGCATACGACTACGGCGTCATCCACGTGAACCCCGACGGGGCCTCCAGCTCGGAGGAGCCGCGAGGCGGCGCCGGCGGCGCGCTCGGCGGCTGAACCGACCGTTCTTTGCCCCCGCGGGGACGCTCCGGCGTCTCCGCGGGGGCACCTGCATGACGGGTATTGCGCCAGGCGTCTCCTCGGCGGCCCCCCGCGCCGCGGCGCGGGCATGGAATCATGGCGGGCAGTCAACCGGCTGCGGTGTGTGTCCGGTTGGCCCAGCAGCTCAGCACATGCAGGGGGAGGAACGATGGCGGACAGCTTCGGGCCGGTGCGCGGGGACGACGGCGCGGGCTGCCGTGGCGCGGACCGGCCGACGGAGTCCGGCGCCGCGCCGGCCGGGGAACCGATCCGGGTGCTCGTGGTCGACGACCACGCGCTCTTCCGGCGGGGGCTGGAGATCGTCCTCGCACAGGAGGAGGACATCCAGGTCGTCGGCGAGGCCGGGGACGGCGCGGAGGCGGTGGACAAGGCGGCCGACCTGCTGCCGGACATCGTGCTGATGGACGTGCGGATGCCCCGGCGCGGCGGGATCGAGGCGTGCACCTCGATCAAGGAGGTGGCCCCCTCCGCGAAGATCATCATGCTGACGATCAGCGACGAGGAGGCGGACCTCTACGACGCGATCAAGGCGGGCGCCACCGGGTACCTCCTGAAGGAGATCTCGACGGACGAGGTGGCCACGGCGATCCGCGCGGTCGCCGACGGCCAGTCCCAGATCAGTCCGTCGATGGCGTCGAAGCTGCTCACCGAGTTCAAGTCGATGATCCAGCGCACCGACGAGCGCCGGCTGGTGCCGGCGCCCCGGCTGACGGACCGGGAGCTGGAGGTCCTCAAGCTGGTGGCCACCGGCATGAACAACCGCGACATCGCGAAGGAGTTGTTCATCTCCGAGAACACCGTGAAGAACCACGTCCGCAACATCCTGGAGAAGCTGCAGCTGCACTCCCGGATGGAGGCCGTGGTCTACGCGATGCGCGAGAAGATCCTCGAAATCCGCTGACCCGGACCGACCAGGCCCTGACCGACCCGGACCAGACCCGGGCCGACCAGGCCCGGACGGCGTCTAGAGCGCGGCGAGCTCCGCCGTGACGGCCGCCGCCTCCGCGGGCGAGCCCGCGCGCTCGATCCGTACGTCCTCGCAGCCGACCCACTCCGCCGCTTCCCGCAGGGCCAGCGCCATCGGGCCGGCCGCCTTCGGGGAGGTCAGCGAGAGCTGCCGGGCGACGAGCGTGCGGCCCTCGCGGGCCGGGTCCACGCGGCCCTGGAGCCGGCCGCCCGCCAGCAGCGGCATCGCGAAGTACCCGTGAATCCGCTTGGGCTTGGGGACGTACGCCTCCAGGCGGTGGGTGAAGCCGAAGATCCGCTCCGTGCGCGGGCGGTCCCAGACCAGGGAGTCGAAGGGCGACAGCAGCGTCGTGCGGTGGCGGCCCCGGGGAGCCGTCGCGAGGGCGGCGGGATCCGCCCAGGCGGGCTTGGACCAGCCCTCGACCTCGACCGGGACCAGCCCGGAGTCGGCGATCACCGCGTCGACCTGCGCCCCCTTGAGGCGGTGGTAGTCCGCGATGTCGGCGCGGGTGCCGACGCCCAGGGAGCAGCCGGCCAGGGCGACCAGGCGGCGCATGCACTCGCGGTCGTCCAGGTCGTCGTGGAGCAGCGCGTCCGGAACGGCCCGCTCGGGCAGGTCGTAGACCCGCTTCCAGCCGCGGCGTTCGCCGCACACGACCGCACCGGTGTCGAGGAGCCACTCCACCGCGATCTTGGTCTCGGACCACTCGAACCACTCGCCGCCGTTCTTCGCGCCGCCCAGTTCGGTGGCGGTCAGCGGGCCGTCGGCTTTCAGCCGGTCCAGGACCGCCTGCGTCGAGCGCTCCTTGTCCTGGAGGACGTGCCAGCGGTGGCCGCGCGCCCGGTTGGCCCGGCGCCGGAAGGCGAAATGCGGCCATTCCTCGATCGGCAGGATGCAGGCCGCGTGCGACCAGTACTCGAAGGCGTGACGGTCGGACCAGTACGCCCGCTCCACGGTGTCGCGGCCGACCGCGCCGAGGCGTGCGTACGGGATCAGCTCGTGCGAGCGGGCCAGCACCGAGATGGTGTCCAGCTGGACGGCGCCCAGGTGGCGCAGGACCCCGCGCACACCTCCGCGGCGGTCGGGCGCACCGAGGAAGCCCTGTGCGCGCAGGGCGATCCGGCGGGCGTCGTCGGCGGAGAGGGAGAGCGCAGTCATGCCCGCACCCTAGGCGGAGCCACTGACAGCGGGCAGGTACGGCAGTCGCGAGGGCAGGCCGAGGTCGGAGGGGAGCAGGGCGCCGACCCAGCAGTCGCGGGAGGTGCCCCGCTGTTCGATGCCGGCCCGCAGGATCCCCTCGACCCGGAAGCCGGCCTTCTCGGCCACGGCCTTCGAGGCCGCGTTGCCCACCTGGGCGCGCCATTCCAGCCGGGTGACGCCGAGCGCGGTGAAGGCCCAGCGGGCGACGGCCGTCACGGCCTCGGCCACGTAGCCCCGGCCGCGGTGTTCCTTCACCGCCCAGAAGCCGATCTCGTACGACTCGGCGCCGTGCACGTGCACGCCGACGGCCGCGACCAGCGGGCCGCCGGCGCCAAGGCGGACGGCGAAGGGGTAGCCCGTGTCCTCGCGCCAGCCGTTCGGCACGAGCTCGTTCACGAAGGCGTGCGCGTGCGCGCGCTCGTACGGGGAGGGGACCAGGGTCCAGCGCTGGATGTCCGGGTCCTGGGCCGCCGCGTGGACCTCGTCCTCGTCGGCGGGGACGAAAGGTCGCAGTTCCAGCCGGTCCGTGGTGAGGGTGATGGGCTCCATGCACGGATTCTGCTGCCGCCGGGGCGCCCGGAGCGAACACTTTTCGGGAATCCCTCCGGGGGATGCGGCACCTTCCGTGTGCCCCGTACGTTCTCAATCCGGGCACCCGTGCCCCCACGGGAACGGCGGACCTCCCGACGTGGCCACGTCCTCGCTTACGATGGCCGTTGCGGTGGGGCCCACCTGCCGTGCCCGCGGTACGTACAGTGCCCAGGCCCGACCGGCAAGGAGACAAACCTCGGTGTCCGTCTTCAACAAGCTCATGCGTGCAGGCGAAGGCAAGATCCTGCGCAAACTGCACCGCATCGCGGACCAGGTCAACTCCATCGAAGAGGACTTCGTCAACCTCTCCGACGCCGAGTTGCGAGCGCTCACGGACGAGTACAAGCAGCGCTTCCAGGACGGCGAGAGCCTGGACGACCTGCTGCCCGAGGCCTTCGCGACCGTACGCGAGGCGGCCAAGCGCGTCCTCGGCCAGCGGCACTACGACGTCCAGATCATGGGTGGCGCGGCGCTGCACCTCGGCTACGTGGCCGAGATGAAGACCGGTGAGGGCAAGACCCTCGTCGGCACGCTGCCCGCGTACCTGAACGCGCTGTCCGGCAAGGGCGTCCACCTGATCACGGTGAACGACTACCTCGCGGAGCGCGACTCGGAGCTGATGGGCCGGGTGCACAAGTTCCTCGGCCTGGAGGTCGGCTGCATCCTGGCGAACATGTCGCCGGCGCAGCGCCGCGAGCAGTACGGCTCCGACATCACCTACGGCACGAACAACGAGTTCGGCTTCGACTACCTGCGCGACAACATGGCGTGGTCCCAGGACGAGCTCGTCCAGCGCGGCCACAACTTCGCCGTGGTCGACGAGGTCGACTCGATCCTCGTCGACGAGGCCCGTACCCCGCTGATCATCTCCGGCCCGGCCGACCAGGCCACGAAGTGGTACGGCGACTTCGCGAAGCTGGTGACCCGCCTGACCAAGGGCGAGGCCGGCCAGCCGCTGAAGGGCATCGAGGAGACCGGCGACTACGAGGTCGACGAGAAGAAGCGCACCGTCGCCATCCACGAGACCGGCGTCGCCAAGGTCGAGGACTGGCTCGGCATCGAGAACCTCTACGAGTCGGTGAACACCCCGCTCGTCGGTTACCTGAACAACGCGATCAAGGCCAAGGAGCTCTTCAAGGTCGACAAGGACTACGTCGTCATCGACGGCGAAGTCATGATCGTCGACGAGCACACCGGCCGTATCCTCGCCGGCCGCCGCTACAACGAGGGCATGCACCAGGCGATCGAGGCGAAGGAAGGGGTGGACATCAAGGACGAGAACCAGACCCTCGCCACGATCACCCTGCAGAACTTCTTCCGCCTCTACTCGAAGCTGTCGGGCATGACCGGTACGGCCATGACCGAGGCCGCCGAGTTCCACCAGATCTACAAGCTCGGTGTCGTCCCGATCCCGACCAACCGCGACATGGTCCGCAAGGACCAGCCGGACCTGATCTACCGGACCGAGGTCGCGAAGTTCGCCGCCGTCGTCGACGACATCGCGGAGAAGCACGAGAAGGGCCAGCCGATCCTCGTCGGTACGACGTCGGTCGAGAAGTCCGAGTACCTCTCCCAGCAGCTCTCCAAGCGCGGCATCCCGCACGAGGTGCTCAACGCCAAGCAGCACGACCGTGAGGCGACGATCGTCGCCCAGGCCGGCCGCCGCGGCGCGGTCACCGTCGCCACGAACATGGCCGGCCGCGGTACGGACATCAAGCTCGGCGGCAACCCGGACGACCTCGCCGAGGCCGAGCTGCGCCAGCAGGGCCTGGACCCGGAGGAGCACATCGAGGAGTGGGCGCACGCCCTCCCCGCGGCGCTCACCCGGGCCGAGGCGGCCGTGAAGGCCGAGTTCGAGGAGGTCAAGGACCTCGGCGGGCTGTACGTGCTGGGCACCGAGCGCCACGAGTCGCGCCGCATCGACAACCAGCTGCGCGGCCGCTCCGGCCGACAGGGCGACCCCGGCGAGTCCCGCTTCTACCTGTCGCTGGGCGACGACCTGATGCGCCTGTTCAAGGCGCAGATGGTCGAGCGCGTCATGGCCATGGCCAACGTGCCGGACGACGTGCCGATCGAGAACAAGATGGTGACGCGCGCGATCGCGTCGGCCCAGTCGCAGGTCGAGACCCAGAACTTCGAGACGCGCAAGAACGTCCTGAAGTACGACGAGGTCCTCAACAGCCAGCGCGAGGTCATCTACGGCGAGCGCCGCCGCGTCCTGGAGGGCGAGGACCTCCAGGAGCAGGTCCGCTTCATGATGGACGACACCATCGACGCGTACATCGCGGCCGAGACGGTCGAGGGCTTCGCCGAGGAGTGGGACCTGGAGCGGCTGTGGAGCGCCTTCCGGCAGCTCTACCCGGTGAAGGTCACCATCGAGGAGCTGGAGGAGGCCGCGGGCGACCGTGCGGGCATCACCGCCGAGTTCATCGCGGAGTCCGTCAAGGACGACATCCACGAGCAGTACGAGACGCGCGAGAAGACGCTCGGCTCCGAGATCATGCGTGAGCTGGAGCGGCGCGTGGTCCTGTCGGTGCTCGACCGCAAGTGGCGTGAGCACCTGTACGAGATGGACTACCTGCAGGAGGGCATCGGCCTGCGGGCGATGGCCCAGAAGGACCCGCTGGTCGAGTACCAGCGCGAGGGCTTCGACATGTTCAACGCCATGCAGGAGGGCATCAAGGAGGAGTCCGTCGGCTACCTGTTCAACCTGGAGGTCCAGGTCGAGCAGCAGGTCGAGGAGCTTCCGGTGCAGGACGCGGCGCCGTCCCTGACGAAGGAGCCGGCGGCGGCCGGGGCCGGGCGTCCGGAGATCCGGGCGAAGGGGCTGGACGCTCCGCAGCGGCCGGACCGGCTGCACTTCTCGGCGCCGACTGTTGACGGCGAGGGCGGTGTCGTGGAGGGCGATTTTGACTCCGAGGGCGCGGGTGGCGACGGCGACGGTATGACGCGGGCGGAGCGGCGCAAGGCGGCGAAGGCCGCCGGTGGGCGTCGCCGCAAGAAGTGACCCCTGCGGGGTCGAACCGTCGGCCGGGGCCGGGCACCTACGGGTGTCCGGCCCCGGCCGCGTTTGTGGGCGGGTGCGGCTCTGCTGCCGGGGCTCCGCCCCAGACCCCGCGCCTCAAACGCCGGCGGGGCTGAAGTGTCAAGGGAGGGGGCCCTGGATTTCTACCGCGGCGCAGCGCCAGCGGAGGTCCGGGCCCTGTTCCAGGCGGAAGGCCATGGCGGTGAGGCGGTCGCCCGTGGCGATGCGGGCGAAGGCTTCGATGACGCCCGGGCCGGGGGTGAAGCGGCCGCACTGGCGGATGACCGGGCGGAGGCGGTCGCGGAGGGGGCCTGCGGGGGCCAGGGTGACCAGCTGCTGGTACGCGGGGCCGATGGTGTGGCCCAGGAGCGAGTGGACCGGGCGGAGGCCGCTGACGACCGCCAGGAGGTGTTCGGCGAACCAGTGGTGCGGGCCGAGCCGCAGCGTGCGCGGGGGGCCCGCCGGGCGCCGCGGGTCGCGGCGTCCGGCGGGCCGGGTGCGGGTGCGGCCGCCGCCCGGCCGGCGGCTCCCGTCGTTGCCGATCGTGCCGCGCGTCGTCGTGTCCATCGCGATCTGCCCCCGAACAGGCCGGGCCCGGAGCGGTACCGGGCGGTAACTTGATGGGGATCTTCTACGGTCGCCGAACACGCTCCGCAACCGCGCGCACCGCCGGGCGGGCAGTCGCCCCGGTTCACCTATCCGAGTGCGCGCCGGCCCCTCCGCGGGCCCTGAGGGCGCGCGTCCGGGGAGCGGGGTGGACGGCCGCGGGTCCGGGTCCGGCACCTCGAAGGGGTACCGACTCCGTCACCCTGGCGGACCCTCCGAGTCGTATCCTGGGGGAGTTTTCCGACTACCGAAAGCAGCCGGCCATGCGCGTGTACGTCCCCCTGACCCTCCCCGGGCTCGCCGAGGTGCACAAGGCGGGTGAGCTGGGCCCCGCCCCGCTGCGGGCGTACGCCGTCACCCCCGGGCTCCGCGAGTGGTACGTGTCGGACGACATCGAGGAGCTGGAGTACGCGGCCCTGAACCGGGCCGCGGCCGCCTCCCTGCGGCTGCTCGCCGCGGACGCGGGCGCCCCGCGCCGCCGCGTCGTCGTCGCCCTCGACGTCGACGACAAGGCCGCCACCGCCACTCCCGGGGTCGACGAGGCCACCCTCGGCCAGGTGACCCTGGCCGCCGCCGTACGGCTCTCCGTGGCCGCCGCCGTGCACGTGGACGCCGATGACGCCGACGAGGACGTGGCCGCCGCCGCGCAGGCCCTCCCCGCCGCAGACGGAGGGGACGGGGACGCGCAGTTCGTCGTCGACGGAGCCGAGGACCACGAGCTGCTGTGGTTCGGCGTACAGGAGATTCCGGGGTTGCTGAAGTGACCGAAAAGCACATCGTCTGGGACTGGAACGGCACCCTCCTCCACGACATCGACGCCGTCATGGCCGCGACCAACGCCTCCTTCGCCGAGCTCGGCTTCGCGCCGATCACCTTGGAGACCTACCGCGAGCTGTACGTCGTACCGGTGCCGAAGTTCTACGAGCGCCTCATGGGACGGCTGCCCACCGACGAGGAGTGGGTGGTCATGGACGAGGCCTTCCACCGGCACTATTGGGCCGCGGCCGAGGACGCCGGGCTCGCCGAGGGCGCCCGCGAGCTGCTCCGGGAATGGCAGCGGGACGGGCTCACCCAGTCCCTGCTGTCCCTCGCGCCCCACGAGAAGCTCGTACCACTGGTCCGGACCCACGGCATCGACCACCACTTCCTGCGCGTCGACGGGCGGATCGGCCCCTCGCACACGTCGAAGGCAGGACACCTCGTACGCCACCTGGCCGCCCTGGACGGGACGGGGGTGACGGCCGACCGTACGGTCCTCATCGGAGACGCCGTGGACGATGCGCTGGCCGCCGCCCACGTCGGCGCCCGGGCGGTGCTCTACACGGGTGGTTCGCACAGTCGCGGCAGTCTGGAATCAGCCGGTGTGCCGGTGGTGGACACCCTGGCCGAGGCCGTACTGACAGCTCGCGAGCTGGCCGAATACTGACTGGACAAGCCCGCTGCACGGACAGCCGTGCCGCGTCGCTGGCCAGACTGTCAAAGTTTCACCCCAAGATTTATACAGATGCAGCGAATGACGACCTGGGGGTAGGTCGGGATAGCCTTGTACCCGTGATCAGCGCGATAGTCATCGGGGGCACTGGAGCCTCCGGCCTGCGCCCGGCGCACGACCGTGCCCGGGCCTTCGCTGATCCCCGCCACCGGGACCTCCAGCCGATCTTGGCTCATTCCCTCCCGGTCGGCTCTCTCGACGGCATAGCGTCGATCCCGGACGGACACCCCGCCTCGCGGCGCTATGTCATTCCTACTTCCTTCTTCACCTACGTCACGCAATGGCGCGCGACAGGAGCCAGAGGACATGCAGACCAAGCTGGACGAAGCAAAGGCCGAGCTGCTCGCACGGGCGGCCCGGGTAGCTGAGCACAGCCCGGCCGGGGGGCTACTTCCGACTGGGTCCGAGCAGGGAGAGCGTCCAGACCAGGACGCGGTGCTCTCCTACCTCCAGCGCTACTACCTGCACACGGCACCCGAGGACCTCACGGACCGGGACCCGGTCGACGTGTTCGGAGCCGCGCTCTCCCACTACCGGCTCGCCGAGAACCGGCCGCAGGGCACCGCGAACGTACGCGTGCACACCCCCACGGTCGAGGAGAACGGCTGGACCTCCAGCCACTCCGTCGTCGAGGTGGTCACCGACGACATGCCGTTCCTCGTGGACTCCGTGACGAACGAGCTGTCCCGCCAGGGCCGCGGCATCCACGTCGTGATCCACCCGCAGGTCGTCGTCCGCCGTGACGTCACCGGCAAGCTGATCGAGATCCTCGGCCCCGACTGCGACGCGCACGGTCCCCGCACCTCGCGCCCCCACGACTCCCTCGTCGAGTCCTGGATCCACGTCGAGATCGACCGCGAGACCGACCGCGCCGACCTCAAGCAGATCAACGCCGACCTGCTGCGCGTCCTGTCCGACGTACGCGAGTCCGTCGAGGACTGGGAGAAGATGCGCGACGCCGCGCTGCGCATCGCCGACGGCCTGCCCGAGGAGCCCACCGCCCCGGACCTGCGCGAGTACGAGCTCGAAGAGGCCCGTGAGCTGCTGCGCTGGCTCGCCGACGACCACTTCACCTTCCTCGGCTACCGCGAGTACAACCTCGTCGACGGCGACTCCCTGGCCGCCGTGCCCGGCACCGGCCTCGGCATCCTGCGCTCCGACCCGCACCACAGTGGCAAGGACGACGGCCACCCGGTCTCGCCGTCCTTCAACCGGCTGCCGGCCGACGCCCGCGCCAAGGCCCGCGAGCACCGCCTGCTGGTGCTGACCAAGGCCAACAGCCGCTCCACCGTGCACCGCCCCTCGTACCTCGACTACGTGGGCGTCAAGAAGTTCGACGCCGACGGCAACGTCGTCGGCGAGCGCCGCTTCCTCGGCCTGTTCTCCTCCGCCGCGTACACCGAGTCCGTGCGCCGCGTCCCGGTCGTCCGCCGCAAGGTCGCCGAGGTCCTGGACCGGGCCGGCTTCTCGCCGTCCAGCCACGACGGCCGCGACCTGACGCAGATCCTGGAGACCTACCCGCGCGACGAGCTGTTCCAGACCCCGGTCGACCAGCTCCAGTCCATCGTCACCTCCGTCCTGTACCTCCAGGAGCGCCGCCGGCTGCGGCTGTACCTGCGCCAGGACGAGTACGGCCGCTACTACTCGGCCCTCGTCTACCTGCCGCGCGACCGGTTCACCACCGGCGTCCGGCTGCGCCTGATGGACATCCTGAAGGAGGAGCTCGGCGGCATCAGCGTCGACTTCACCGCCTGGAACACCGAGTCGATCCTCTCCCGCATCCACTTCGTCATCCGCGTCCCGCAGGGCACCGAGCTGCCCGCGCTGACCGACGGCGACGTCGAGCGCATCGAGGGCCGCCTCGTCGAGGCCGCCCGCTCCTGGGCCGACGGCTTCCAGGAGGCGCTGATCGCCGAGTGCGGCGAGGAGCGCGCCGCGGAGCTGCTGCGCCGCTACGGCACCTCCTTCGCCGAGGGCTACAAGGCCGACCACTCGCCGCGCGCCGCCGTCGCCGACCTGGTCCACCTGGAGCGGCTCGCCGCCAGCGACCGCAAGTTCGCGCTCTCGCTGTACGAGCCGGTGGGCGCCGCCCCCGGCGAGCGCCGGTTCAAGATCTTCCGCACCGGCGAGCAGGTCTCGCTCTCCGCGGTCCTGCCGGTCCTGCAGCGCCTCGGCGTCGAGGTCACCGACGAGCGCCCGTACGAGCTGCGCCGCTCGGACCGGGTCAGCGCGTGGATCTACGACTTCGGCCTGCGGATGCCCCTGCCCACCGGCAACGGTGACGCCGCGGCGGCCAACTACCTCGGCGACGACGCCCGCGAGCGCTTCCAGGACGCCTTCGCCGCGGTCTGGCAGGGCGACGCGGAGAACGACAACTTCAACAGCCTCGTGCTGAGCGCCGGGCTCACCTGGCGGCAGGCCGTCGTCCTGCGCGCGTACGCCAAGTACCTGCGCCAGGCCGGCTCCACCTTCAGCCAGGACTACATGGAGGACACCCTCCGCAACAACGTCCACACCACCCGGCTGCTGGTCTCGCTCTTCGAGGCCCGGATGTCGCCCGTCCGCCAGGCCGCCGGCAGCGAGCTCGTCGACGCCATGCTGGAGGAGCTGGACGGGGCCCTGGACCAGGTCGCCTCGCTCGACGAGGACCGCATCCTGCGCGCCTTCCTCACCCTGATCAAGGCGACGCTGCGGACCAACTTCTTCCAGACCACCGGCGAGGGCGAGCAGCACTCCTACGTGTCGATGAAGTTCGACCCGCAGGCCATCCCCGACCTCCCGGCGCCCCGCCCGGCCTTCGAGATCTGGGTGTACTCCCCGCGCGTCGAGGGCGTCCACCTGCGCTTCGGCAAGGTCGCCCGAGGCGGCCTGCGCTGGTCCGACCGCCGCGAGGACTTCCGTACGGAGATCCTCGGCCTGGTCAAGGCGCAGATGGTCAAGAACACCGTCATCGTGCCGGTCGGCGCCAAGGGCGGCTTCGTCGCCAAGAACCTCCCCGACCCGTCGGTGGACCGCGACGCCTGGCTCGCCGAGGGCATCGCCTCGTACAAGATCTTCATCTCGGCGCTGCTCGACATCACCGACAACATGGTCGCCGGCGAGGTCGTGCCCCCGAAGGGCGTGGTCCGCCACGACGAGGACGACACCTACCTCGTCGTCGCCGCCGACAAGGGCACCGCGACCTTCTCCGACATCGCCAACGGCGTGGCGGAGTCCTACGGCTTCTGGCTCGGCGACGCCTTCGCCTCCGGCGGCTCGGCCGGCTACGACCACAAGGGCATGGGCATCACCGCCCGCGGCGCGTGGGAGTCCGTCAAGCGGCACTTCCGCGAGCTCGGCCACGACACCCAGACCGAGGACTTCACCGTCGTCGGCGTCGGCGACATGTCCGGTGACGTCTTCGGCAACGGCATGCTGCTCTCCGAGCACATCCGCCTCGTCGCCGCCTTCGACCACCGGCACATCTTCATCGACCCGACCCCGGACGCGGCCACCTCGTACGCGGAGCGCCGGCGCCTGTTCGAGCTGCCGCGCTCCTCGTGGGCCGACTACGACAGCTCGCTGCTCTCCGCGGGCGGCGGCATCCACCCGCGCAGCGCGAAGTCCATCCCGGTCAACGCGCACGTCCGCGAGGCCCTCGGCATCGAGGCGGGCGTCACCAAGATGACCCCCGCCGACCTGATGCAGGCCATCCTGCAGTCCCCCGTGGACCTGCTGTGGAACGGCGGCATCGGTACGTACGTCAAGGCGACGGCCGAGACGCACGCCGACGTCGGCGACAAGGCCAACGACTCCATCCGCGTCAACGGCTCCCACGTCCGGGCCAAGGTCATCGGCGAGGGCGGCAACCTGGGTCTGACCCAGCTCGGCCGCATCGAGTTCGCCCGGACCGGCGCCGGCGGCGAGGGCGGCAAGATCAACACCGACGCCATCGACAACAGCGCGGGCGTGGACACCTCCGACCACGAGGTGAACATCAAGATCCTGCTCAACGCGGTCGTCGCGGACGGGGACATGACCGTCAAGCAGCGCAACAAGCTGCTCGCCCAGATGACCGACGAGGTGGGCCACCTCGTCCTGCGCAACAACTACGCGCAGAACACGGCGCTCTCCAACGGCGCCGCCCAGGCCCCGAGCCTGCTCCACGCCCAGCAGCGCTACATGCGCCGCCTGGAGAACGCCGGACGGCTGGACCGCGGGCTGGAATTCCTGCCCACGGAACGCCAGATCCGCGAGCTGCTCAGCAGCGGCAAGGGCCTGACCCAGCCGGAACTGGCCGTGCTGTTCGCCTACACCAAGATCACGGTGGCGGACGAGCTCATCGCCACCGGGCTGCCGGACGACCCGTACCTGCGCCGCCTGCTCTTCGCGTACTTCCCGGCCGCCCTGGGCGAGAAGTTCACCGAGCAGATCGACGCGCACGCGCTGCGCCGCGAGATCATCACCACCATCCTGGTCAACGACACCGTCAACACCGGCGGTTCGACCTTCCTGCACCGCCTGCGCGAGGAGACCGGGGCCTCCACGGAGGAGATCGTCCGGGCGCAGCTCGCGGCCCGCGAGATCTTCGGCCTGGCCGATGTGTGGGACGAGGTGGAGGCGCTCGACAACAAGGTCGCCGCCGACGTCCAGACCCGGGTGCGGCTGCACTCGCGGCGCCTGGTCGAGCGCGGTACCCGCTGGCTGCTGAACAACCGGCCGCAGCCGCTCCAGATCTCCGAGACCATCGCCTTCTTCGCGGAGCGGGTCGGGCAGGTCTGGGCGGAGCTGCCGAAGCTGGTGCGCGGCGCCGACCTGGAGTGGTACCAGTCGATCGTGGGCGAGCTGACGGGCGAGGGCGTCCCGGAGGAACTGGCCGCCAAGGTCGCCGGGTTCTCCTCCGCCTTCCCGACGCTCGACATCGTCGCGATCGGGGACCGCACGGGTGTCAGCTGCCTGGACGTCGCCGAGGTCTACTACGACCTCGCCGACCGCCTGGACATCACCCAGCTGATGGACCGGATCATCGAGCTGCCGCGGGCCGACCGCTGGCAGTCCATGGCCCGTGCGTCGATCCGCGAGGACCTGTTCGCGGCGCACGCGGCGCTGACGGCCGATGTGCTGTCGGTGGGCAACGGCAGTTCGACTCCCGAGGAGCGCTTCAAGGCGTGGGAGGAGAAGAACGCGGCGATCATCGGGCGGGCCCGGACGACGCTGGACGAGATCCGGGGGTCGGACGACTTCGACCTGGCGAACCTGTCGGTGG
Source organism: Streptomyces sp. NPDC001513 (assembly GCF_042894695.1). Taxonomy (NCBI): domain Bacteria; kingdom Bacillati; phylum Actinomycetota; class Actinomycetes; order Kitasatosporales; family Streptomycetaceae; genus Streptomyces; species Streptomyces sp. NPDC001513. The sequence continues at coordinate 363,228 of NZ_JBIAVU010000010.1, read as the reverse complement.
CGATGCGGACGATGAGGTCGCTGCTGCGCACGCACAGCTGATCGGGCTGGTTTGAGCCGAACGGGCCGGGCCCGGGACCTAGTGGTCCCGGGCCCGGCCCGTTCGTGGTTCGCGTTTCGGGTGCGGAGCCCAGGAAGGCCGGGGTGGTCAGCGGCCCGCGGTGAAGGCCTCGTAGGCGTCGCAGACTTCCTTCGAGGGGCCGTCCATGCGGAGCACTCCGGCCTCCAGCCAGATCGCGCGGTCGCAGGTCTCGCGGACCGTGTTGATGCCGTGGCTGACGAGGAAGACCGTGCCGGCCTGTTCGCGGAGCTGCTCGATGCGGGCCTGGCTGCGCCGCTGGAAGGCCGCGTCGCCGGTGGCCAGGGCCTCGTCGATCATGAGTACGTCGTGGTCCTTGGCGGCGGCGATGGAGAACCGCAGGCGGGCGCCCATGCCGGAGGAGTACGTCCGCATCGGCAGGGAGATGAAGTCGCCCTTCTCGTTGATGCCGGAGAAGTCGACGATGCCCTGGTAGCGCTCGTGGATCTGCTGCTTGGACATGCCCATCGCGAGGCCGCCGAGCACGACGTTGCGCTCGCCCGTCAGGTCGTTCATCAGGGCGGCGTTCACGCCCAGCAGGGACGGCTGGCCGTGCGAGAAGATCCGGCCGCGGGCCACCGGCTGGAGGCCGGCGATGGCGGCCAGCAGGGTGGACTTGCCCGAGCCGTTGGAGCCGATGAGGCCGATGGCCTCGCCCTTGTACGCGGTGAAGGTGACGCCCTTGACGGCGTGCACCTCGCGGACGCCGGGGGCCGGCTTGCGGGAGAAGATCCGGTTGAGGGCCGCGGTGGCGCCGCCCTTGCGGCTGCCGCTGCCGTGGACCTTGTAGATGACGTGGACCCCGTCGGCGATCACGGTGGGGATCCGTCCTCGAGTGTCAGCCACGGCCGTATTCCTCCTCTGCCTTCCAGAAGTAGACGAAGCCGCCGACGCCGGCGAGCAGGGCCCAGCCGATCGCGATCGGCCACACGTGGTGCGGGAGCGAGTGCGCCTCGAAGCTGTCGATCAGAGCGAAGCGCATCAGGTCGATGTAGACGGCCGCGGGGTTGAGCTTGAGCATCGTCAGCACCCAGTGCGGCAGGTCGCCCGCCTTGTGGATCTGGTCGATGGACCACATGACGCCCGAGGAGTACATCCAGGTGCGCAGGACGAAGGGCATCAGCTGGCTGACGTCCGGGCTCTTGCTGCCGATGCGGGCCATGATCATGGCGCAGCCGGCGGCGAAGACGGCCATCAGCAGGAGCGCCGGGACGGCCAGGAGCCAGGCCGGGCCGGGCGTCTGGCCGAAGGCGAGCAGCAGGATGACGAGGGCGCCCATGGTGACGAGCAGCTGCTGGAAGAGCTGGACGACGGTGGAGATGGGCAGGCTCGCGCGGGGGAAGTGCAGGGCGCGGACCAGGCCGAGGTTGCTGTGGACGGCGCGGGTGCCGGCGTTGATGGAGCTGCCGATGAAGTCCCAGACGAAGACGCCGGTGATCAGGAAGGGGAGGTAGTCCGGCACTCCGCTGCTGGCCTTCATCGCGAGGCCGAAGACGAAGTAGTAGACGGCCGCGTTGAGCAGCGGGGTCACCAGGTGCCAGACCTGGCCGAGCTTGGCCGTGCTGTACGTGGCCTGCATGCGGGCGGTGGCGTACGCGGCCACGAAGTGGCGGCGGTCCCAGAGCTCCGCGACGTAGCGCAGGAGGGAGGGGCGGGCGCCGCTGAGGGTGAGGCCGTGGGCGGCGGCCAGGTCGGCGAGTTCCGCGGAGTGCGCGGGCGCGGTCTTGGATGCGGTCGCGGTGGTCACAGGGTTCGCTTTCGACGGGGTCAGTACGTCGCTGTCGAGGTCGGGACGGGTCCGTATCGTCGCTACGGCGAGATTAGGGCGTGACGCGTCGGAACGCAACCGTATCGTCGTGACGTGGGCGCGGCTATGCTCTGTGCATGACCACGGACCCCTCCGCCGCCCCCGGGCCTGCCCCTGCCCCCGCGCCCGCCCGTAGAGCCCCTGCCGGTGCCGCCGTCCTGCGTGAGGACGTGACCGAGGCGATCCGCGACGCGGTGCTGGAGGAACTGGCCGCGGTCGGGTTCTCGCGGATGTCCATCGAGGGCATCGCGCGGCGGGCGGGCGTCGGCAAGACCGCGGTGTACCGGCGCTGGAAGTCCAAGCTGCACCTGGTGCTGGACCTGATCGGGGCCTTCGCGGCGGACGGCCTGCCGGTGCCGGCGACGGGGTCGCTGTACGGGGACGTACGGGCGCTGCTGGAGGTCATGTCCCACGTGCTGAGGCACCCGGTGGCGTCGGCGGTCATCCCCGACCTGCTGGTGGAGGCGGCGCGGAACCCGGAGATCGCGGATGCGGTGCGGGGGGCGTTGCTGGAGGGGCAGCGACGGGTTGCCGCGGGCATCGTCGGCGAGGCCGTGTCTCGGGGCGAGCTGGCGGAGGGGGTTGATCCGGATCGGGCGCTCGATCTGGCGATCGGGCCGCTGTACTGGCGGCAGGTGGTCGTGGGGGACTCCGTCCCCGGGGGGTACCTCGACGAGCTCGCGCGGTCGGTGGTGGCCGGGCTGCGCACCGCCTGACCCTGCGGCCCGCCTCCTGGGGCTCCGCCCCAGACCCCGCGCCTCAAACGCCGGCGAGGCTGAAATAACGGGGTTCGGGGGCGGAGGCCCCGGTTACGGCCAGAGGTGGTGGGCCAGGGTCGGGTCCTGGGTCGGGGTGGCGGCCGGGGCCGGCGGGGTGGGGTGGCGGTCCGGCAGGGGGGTGATCGCGGGGATCGGGGCGGTCTGGCCCAGGAAGACGCGCCGGACCACGCGTTCCGCCGCGTGGCCGTCGTCGTACGAGCAGAACCGCCCGCGGAACGCCGCCCGCAGCTGCGCGGAGCGCGAGCCCTGCCAGTGGCCCGTGGTGAAGATGTCCACCAGCTCGTCCTGGGTCCGGGCGATCGCACCCGGGGGGCACGACCGCAGGTCGAAGTAGGTGCCGCGGGCCGCCTCGTACGCCTCCCAGTCGTCCGCGTGGATCACGATCGGCCGGTCCAGCGCCGCGTAGTCGAACATCAGGGACGAGTAGTCCGTGACGAGCGCGTCCGAGGCGAGGCAGAGCTCCTCCACCGAGGGGTGGGCGGAGACGTCCAGCAGCCGCGGGTGCGGCTCCCACGCGCGGTCGGCGTCCGCGTACGTGAGGTGGGTGCGGGCGAGGATCGTGAACTGCGGGCCCAGATCGCGCAGGACCCGCTCGAAGTCCAGGTGTTCCGGCCGGCTGCGCCGGTAGTCGCGGTGGGTGGGCGCGTACAGGATCGCCGTCGAGCCCGCCGGGATGCCGAGCCGTTCGCGCAGGTCCAGTACGTCCGTACGGGTCGCCCGGTGGAAGACGTCGTTGCGCGGGTAGCCGTATTCGAGGGTCGTGTAGGAGGAGGGGACCGCCTTCTCCCAGACCAGGGTGGAGTGCCGGTTCGCGGACAGCAGGTAGTCCCACTGGTCGGCGCCGCGCAGCAGGCCCGCGAAGTCGGTCGTCGGGGTGGCCGCCGGGCGGTCCTGGAGGTCGAGGCCGACGCGCTTGAGCGGGGTGCCGTGCTGGGTCTGGACCAGGATCTGGCCGGGGCGCTTGACCAGGGCGCGGTCGAAGTTGACGTTCGTGACGAGGTACGTGGCCCGCGCCAGGGCGGTCCAGTACGCCGCCGAGCCCGGGCGCAGCGCCGTCGTCTCCCGGGGCAGGGTCGAGGCGTGCGCCGGGTCGCAGATCCACGCCGTCCGCATCCGGGGCGCGAGCTCCCGCAGCTTGGCCTCGATCGCCGCCGGGTTGCAGGCGTAGCCGCCGTGCCAGTACGCGGAGAAGACCGCGAGCTCCGGGCGCAGGGGGAGCAGGCGCTGGATCCGGTAGTGCAGGCGCCGGGCCGTCTCGCTCAGGCCCTGCCACAGGGCCGAGGCCGCGCGGCCCAGTGCCAGCCCGGCCGAGCGCAGCGCGGACAGCAGCCGGTAGGTGCGCCGGGTGCCCAGCCGCATCAGGGTGTGCCGGACCCGGTCGGTCCGCGACAGGGACAGCGGCAGCGCGGACCTGCCGCCCGGGGTCCGGTAGCGGCGCAGCAGGGCGGAGGCACGGCTGAAGAACTCGGCCCGGCCGGCGCGCGGGAGACGGCGCGGGTCGGCGTACAGGGCGCAGAAGTGCTCGGCCATGCGGCGGTGCACGGTGGGGCGCCAGCGCTCCAGCTCGGGGCGGCCGGCGAGGTAGCCGAAGACCCGGTCGTACTGGTCGAAGATGTCGAGGTGGCGGCGGCTGGTGGTGGTCAGGATCGAGCCGGTGCGGCGCTGGCGGTAGTGGACGCAGACCCGGTCCAGGACGGCGACGGACTCCGCGGCCAGCAGCGCCGGGTAGGTCCAGGGAGTGTCCTCGTAGAGGCCGGGCGGGAAGGCGAGGCCCTCGCGCTCCACGTACTCGCGGCGGTAGGCCTTGTTCCACACCACCATCAGCATGGCCAGCAGCGCCGGGCGGTCGGCGAGCCGGAAGCTGGCCGGGCCCTCCTCGGACAGCCGGTGCGCGAGGCGGTTGCGCACCAGCTCGCCCGACCAGAAGGTGCGCGCGTAGTCGTAGACGAGGACGTCGGGGGAGCCGGTGGCCTTCAGCCGGTCGGTGATGGCCTGCAGGGCGCCGGGGGCGAGGGTGTCGTCGCCGTCGAGGAAGATCAGGTAGTCGCCGGTGGCCCGGGCCAGGCCCGCGTTGCGGGCCGGGCCCAGACCCAGGTTGTGCGCCAGGTGCACGGCGGTGACCCGGGCGTCGCGGGCCGCGTACTCGTCGATGATCGAACCGCAGGCGTCGGGGGAGGCGTCGTCGACCGCGATCAGTTCCAGATCCGGGTACGACTGCGTCAGGACCGAGTCCAGACTCTCCTGGAGGTAGGCCTGGACCTTGTACGCGGGCACGATGACGCTGAACCGGGGCACGGCACATCCAGGGGTCGGCGCGGGCATGGCTCCCCCGGCTGCCGCCGGGTGGGGGTCCCCCCGGCCGGAGGCTGGGGGAGTGCCCCCAGGAACCCCCGGCGTGGCGTTCGGGTTACGCAGCGTGTGGCAATCGGGTTACGCAGCGTCAACACCGCACGTCAATCACTTGATCGCGCCGGCCATCACCCCCGTGACGAACTGCCGCTGGAAGGCGAAGAAGACGACGAGCGGGACCACCATCGACAGGAACGCGCCCGGCGCCAGCACGTCGATGTTGTTGCCGAACTGCCGTACCTGCTGCTGGAGCGCGACCGTCACCGGCGGGTGCGCCGAGTCCGCGAAGACCAGCGCCACGAGCATGTCGTTCCACACCCACAGGAACTGGAAGATGCCGAGCGAGGCGATCGCCGGCCCGCCGAGCGGCAGCACCACCCGGGCGAACAGCCGCAGTTCACCCGCCCCGTCGAGGCGGGCCGCCTCCAGCAGCTCGCGCGGGATCTGCGCGAAGAAGTTGCGCAGCAGGAACACGGCGAAGGGCAGTCCGAAGGCGGTGTGGAACAGGACCACTCCCGCCGTGGTCTCGAACAGCCCGATGGAGCCGAAGAGTTCGGAGACCGGGATCAGCGCCACCTGTACGGGGACCACGAGCAGCCCGACGACGACCAGGAAGAGCCAGTCCCGGCCGGGGAACTCCAGCCAGGCGAAGGCGTATCCGGCGAACGAGCCCAGGACCAGGACGAGGAGGGTGGTCGGCACGGCGATCGCGACGGTGTTCAGGAGCGAGCCGGTGATGGTGTCGTTGGCCAGCAGCCGCTCGTAGTTGCCGGCGGTCAGCCGCGAGGGCGCCGTCAGCACCTGCCACCAGCCGCCCTTGTTGAGGTCGGAGGGGGAGACGAACGAGGAGATGAGCAGCCCGAGGGTGGGCACCAGCCAGAACAGCGCGGCCAGGACCAGGAACACCCGCAGCGCCCCGCCCGCGGCCCGAGCGGCCAGCCGGCCCCCGGTCCGCTCGGCCCCTGTGGTGCTCCCGCTCCGTTCGGGCTTGGACGCACTCATCGGGATCTCTCCTTCCGGAGCCTGCGTATGTTCACGAGCATCACCGGGATCACCAGCACCAGCAGCAGCACGGCGATGGCACTGCCCAGGCCCGGATCGGCGTCGGTGCCGAAGGAGGTCCGGTACAGCTGCAGCGCGAGCACGTTCGCGTCGTCCTGGACCGCGCCCGGCGCGATCACGAAGACCAGGTCGAAGATCTTCATGACGTTGATGACGAGGGTGACGAGCACGACCGCCAGGACCGGCCCCAGCAGCGGCACGGTGATCCGGCGGAACACCTGCCACTCGTTGGCCCCGTCCACCCGCGCCGCCTCCAGCAGCTCGCGCGGTACGGCCGCCAGCCCGGCCCCGATCAGCACCATCGCGAAACCGGCCCACATCCATACGTACGCCCCGATGACCGCCGGGGTGACCAGCGCCGGGCCGAGCCACTGCACCCCGGCGTACGCCTCCCGGAAGTTGGCGGCGGGCAGCCGCAACTGCGCCCCGTCGGCCTTCGCGGACAGGGTGAAGGTGCCGTCGGCGCGGGCCGTGGCCGAATCGACCACCCGGCCGTCCTTGACCGCCTCGATCCGCATCCCGGCGAAGGCCGACTCGGTCGGGTCGACCGCGTTCGTACGGCCGCCCCCGCCGCGGGTGAAGTCCTGCCACGCCGTTCCGGTGACCTTGCCGGGCTCGGCCGCCGCCGCCTTCGCCGTACGGGTCCCCTCGGGCAGGGACTCCGGCGCCACGCCGACCAGCGGCAGCAGCACCGGGGTGCCCGCGCGGACCGGGTCGCGCGTCACGAAGGCGCCCCCGCCGGCGTCGGCGAGCGGCGAGTCCCGGCCCGGGCGGGCCTTGGGGAAGGCCGAGGACTCCGCGAAGGTGTCGTGGACCCCGACCCACACCGCGTTGGCGACGCCCCGGTCGGGATCGTGGTCGTAGACGAGCCGGAAGATGATGCCCGCAGCCAGCATCGAGATCGCCATCGGCATGAACACCAGCAGCTTGAACGCCGTTCCCCAGCGCACCCGTTCGGTGAGCACCGCGAAGATCAGACCGAGGGCGGTGGCCGTGGTCGGGGCGAGCACCACCCACACCGCCGTGTTCTTCAGGGCGGTGCGGATGGTGTCGTCGCTCAGGATCTCCCGGTAGTTGTCGCCGCCGACGAACGTGCCGCCCGAACGGTCGAAGAAGCTCCGGTAGAGGGAGTAGCCGATCGGGTGCACGACGAGTGCGCCCAGCAGGACGAGGGCCGGCAGGAGGAACGCCGCCGCGACCAGACGGCGGCGCCGGGCCTCCGCGGACAGCCCGCGGCCGGCCTTGACCGAGGCCTTCACGGGGCTAGTTCCCGTAGGCCTTGGCCGCGTCCGCCTCCAGTTTCGCCTGCGTGCCCGCCACGTCCGACGGGTTCGCCAGGAAGTCCTGGAGCGCCTTCCACTCGCCCGCGCCCGGGGTCCCGCCGAAGGCCGCCGGGGCCTGGTCCGACATGTCGAAGCGGAAGTCGTCGCCCGCCGCGATCAGAGCCTTCGCGATGTTCCGCTGGATGTCGTTCGGATAGGCGGCCGGGTCCACCGCCTTGTTCGGGGAGACGAAACCGCCCTCGCGGGCCTGGATCTGCGCCGCGTCCGCCGAGGCCAGGAAGGTCAGCAGGGCCTGCGCGCCCTTCGACGGCTTCAGCGCGACCGCCACGTCACCGCCCGAGACCACCGGGGCCTTCGCACCGACCGCCGGGAAGGGGAAGACCAGGGCGTCCTCGCCCACCTTCGCCTCGGTCTGCGCGATGTTCACCGCCACGAAGTCACCCTCGAAGACCATCGCGGCCGCCGGCCGGTCGCCGCCGGTGAACGTCTGCGTCACCGACTTCGGGAACTCCGTGGACAGCGCCCCGCTCGGCCCGCCCGCCAGGAAGTCCTTGCGCCCGAACAGCTCACCGAGCGTGGTCAGCGCCTGCTTGACGCTGTCGTCCGTCCACTTGATCTGGTGCTTGGCCAGCTGGTCGTACTTCTCCGGGCCCGCCTGCGACAGGTAGACGTTCTCGAACCAGTCGGTCAGGGTCCAGCCGTCCGCGCCCGCCACCGAGACGGCCGGCGTACCGGAGGCGGACAGCGTGTCGGCCGCCGTGATCAGCTCCTTCCAGGTCGTCGGGGGTTTGACCCCGGCCGCCTCGAAGGCCTTCGCGTTGTACCAGATCAGCGACTTGTTGGCGGCCTTGTAGTACACGCCGTACTGGGTGCCGCCGACCGCGCCGAGCGTCTTCCAGCCCGCCGAATAGTTCTTGTCCAGCTGCGCCTGGGCCTCCGGGCCCACCGGCTGCGCCCACTTGTTCTGCACGGCCGAGACCAGCGCGCCGACCTGCGGGAGCAGCGCGACGTCCGGCGGGGCGCCGCCCGCGATCTTCGTACCGAGGAAGGTGACGATGGGGTCCTGGGCCGGGACGAAGGTCACGGTGGCCCCCGTCCGCTTCTCGAACTCCTTCAGGACCTTGGTGAAGTTCGCCTGCTCGGGGCCCGTCCAGACCGCGGCGACCTCCAGCTTCTCCCCGTCCAGCTTCGGTAACTCCACCTGGGGCCCGGTCGGCCCCGCGGCATTCGGCGGGTCCGTCTTCTCGTCCGTGCCGCCGCCGCACGCGCTGAGCGCGAGCGCGCCCGCCGCGGCGAGCGCCGTCCAGGTGAGTGTCGTACGGCTCGTTCCGTGCCTGCGCATGGTTCTGCCCCCGATGCCCGTGGTGTGTCCCGGACCACAAGGTCTACGCCGACCCGCGCGCCCCCGCAATACCGCGTCGCGGGGGCGGTCTTGGGCCTCGGGCGCCCGTCAGGGAGCGGGCGGGAACAGCACGGGTATCGCCGAGACCAGGTGCGAGGCCCGGTCCAGGGCGCTGGCCAGCAGTGCGAGGTCGGTCGGTCCGTTGCCCAGTTCGCGCACCGGGCGGCGGGCCGGCGGATCACCCATTCGCTCCCACTCCACCGGGACCACGGTCGGCCTCAAGGTCGCCGTCCGCGGGATCCGGCCGGTGACCCGGCCGGCCTGGAACGGGACGGTGCGGCCGTCCGCGTGCCGGAGCAGGCCGCGGCCGGGGCCCGGCTGGTCGGGGGCGTCGAGCTCCACGCGCAGGGCGGTCAGCCGGGCCAGCCCGGTCTCGGCCGTGCGGTCCGGGCGGGCGGTGGTGGCCACCAGGTGTACGCCGAGGGGAGCGCCCTCGCGGGCCACCGCCTCCAGCGCCCGCACCACCGAGCCGGCGGCGGGCCGGCCCGTACTGCCGAGGCCCGGCGCGACCAGCGCGTCGAGGTCGTCCACCAGCACCACCAGGCGCGGCAGCGGGCTCGGCCCGGCCGGCGGATCCGTACGGATGGCCGAGGCGCGGAGCCGGAGCGTGCCCGTGCGCTGCGGATCGAGGTCGCCGCGCAGCTCGCCTGTGGTGGGCCGGCGGGGCGAGACCATCCGGTCGGAGACCTCGCGCCGGGCGTGCCACTCGGCGAACGGCAGCCCCTCCAGCAGCTCGGCGCGGCGCTTCAGCTCCGCGCCCAGCGCCTGCGCGAACTCCCGCATGCGCAGCGGGTCGGAGGCGACCAGGTGGGCGGAGGCGTGCGGGAGCTCGGTGCAGGGCAGCAACCCGTCGCCGCGCTCGCCGCCGGCCCCGTCGAGGAGGACCAGCCCGAGGCGGTCGGGCCGGGCGGCCGCGGACAGCGAGGCGGCCACCGCCCGCAGCAGTTCCGTCCGCCCGCTTCCGGCGGGCCCCTCGATGAGCAGGTGCGGCCCGTCGTGGACCAGCTCGGTGCCGACGGGGCCGCGCCGCCCGCTGCCCAGCACGATCTCGGCGAGGCCGCCCGTGCCCTGCCCCTGGTCGGTGGCGGCGGCCCAGCGGGCCATCAGGGAGGCCGGAGTGGCCCGGGCCAGCCCCAGCTCGTCCAGCAGCCGGGCGGTCGCGGGCAGGGTGGCGGCCGACGGCCGGTACGGCGCCGCGGAGCAGCCGTCGGAGGTGCGCAGGGGCGCCAGCGCCCGGGCGAAGCGCTCGGCCCAGGCGGCGGAGACGGCGTCGGCGGTGGCGGTGCCCCCGGACGGGACCGGCCGGCCGCCGCTGACCGCGAAGGTCCGTACGGCCGTGGCCACGTCCCCGCTGAGCAGGGCGACCGCGCCGCAGTCGCGGAAGGCCGGATTGACCGCGCAGGCGGCCTCGTACGTCTCGGCGACCGGCGAGGCGGCGGTGGCGGCCGGGGCCTCGGCGAGCGCGAGCACGTGGATCCCGGCGGCCGGGCCGTGCGAGGCGAGCCGCCCGGCGATGTCGCGCAGCGGGCCCGCGCCGGGATCGCCGTCGATCACGACGAGCGTGTACGGGCCGTCGTACACGGCGGCGGCCCGCCGGATCTGCCCGGCGTCGGCGGCGGCCCAGTGCACGCCGAGGGGACCGTCGTCCAGGCGCCGGGTCAGCTCACCGGTGCGGGCGACGGCCTGGTCGCGGTCGTACGCGAGGAGGAGCCGGCAGTCCTGGCCGTGCGCGGGCCGGACGTGGGGCAGCCAGCCGAGCCAGCCCCAGTCGCGCCGCCGCTCGGCGAGGCCGCGCGCCCGGTCGGTGGCGACGAGCACGATCTCCAGCTGCCCCGGCGCGTGCAGTCCCGCCAGCTGGGCGACCGCCCAGCGGGCGACCCCGGCCAGCCGGGCCCGCGGGCCCGCGATGCCGAGGGCGCCGACCTCCGGCAGCGACACCCGGCTGCCGGCGCCGAGCCCCACCTCCAGCGCCCGGGCGTGACCGGGCTGTCCGGGCGTACGGGACCACAGGCGCTCGGTGGGCCCCATCGCGGCCAGCAGCAGCGCGGCCGGGTCGTCGGGGTCCGGGGCGGCGGCCGCGGGCCCCGACTCCGGCACGGCCTCGGCGAGGTCCTCCCCGCGCACCCACTTGCGGGCCCAGGCCCCGAGTCCCTTGCGGCGGCCGGCGGACCCGGCGGCCGCGCCACCGGACGTGTGGCCGCCCTCCGGCCCGCCGGAGGCGTCCGGCGGTCCGGCGGGGGTTCCGGGGCGCGGCTGCGGGAGCGCGGCGGAGCCGGCCGCGCCGGCGCTGCGCCACCCGGCTCCGCCCGAGGGGTCCGGCCAGCCGACTCCGGCCCGCCCGGCCGCTGCTTCGGCCGGTCCGTGCGGCCCGGTGACGCGTCCGGCTCCGCCGGAGCCGTCCGGCGCCGGCCCGTCGGTGCCCGTCGGTCCCGGGCCGGGGGGTGCGGGGTGCGAGCCCGAGGGTGCGCCGGCGGCCGCGCCGGCCGGCGTACCGGCGGCGCCCGACCAGCCGGCGGCGCCCGCCGGGGGCGGCACGGAGAGGTGCCCCTCCTGGTCCGGGGTCACGGTCAGCGGGGGCGTCGCGCCCGCGGGCGCGAGCCGCAGGGTGGACTCGCCGACCCGCAGCAGCGCCCCCGGCGGCAGGGCGACCGGCTGGGGTCCCACGGGGACGCCGTCCAGCGTGGTGCCGTTCGTCGAGTCCAGGTCGGCCACCGCGACCCGCCCGTCGCGGATCACCGTGACCGCGCAGTGCAGCCGGGACACGTCGGGGTCGTCCAGCGGGACGTCGGCGTCAGCGGAGCGGCCCACCCGGATCTGGCCGCTGTGCAGAAGGTGCACCCCGCCCGCGTCGGGTCCCGCGACGACGTGCAGCTGGGGCGCGCCGAGGCCGTCCTCGGGCAGTACGTCCGGCACGGGCCCGTGCAGGGCCAGTACCGCGCCGTCCACGAGCGGCGGCTCGCCCAGCACCCGCCGCTGGAGGTCGAGGCGCTCGGAACCGGCGTAGAGCACGACCGTGCCCCCGGTGTCGGGTCCGCCGACGGTCGCCGCGAGCCCGGAGGCGACCGCGGCCAGCGCGGTGCCGGCCGGTGCCGTGACGAGCACGTCACAGCTCGCGGGGGCGGTCGCGGTCTGGTGGCCGCTGCGCGACCCAAGGACGGTCAGCCGGATCTGCATCGCCGTCAGCGGTCCCTTCTGCGCGGTGCGCGGTGAGTGCGCCCGGCAGGGGAATTTCGGGACATGGCTGCCCGATCGCCCCCCACCCGGCACGGACGCGTCGTCCGGTACAGGTCTGCCGGAAGGCGGGGCTCCCGTCCCGTGCCGTTCCGTACGGGTGCATCCTCGCACCTGTCACGGACAACACGCCCGGCACCCACCAAGAAATGATCTTGATCGGTCGCGGCCCGGTCCGGACCCCGACCGGATACGGACGACGAGCGGGGGAAAGACACGGAAAAACGCCACGGGCATACCCCGCAAACATCACCCTCCGTACATATGTGCGGCAACCAACCTCCGGCGACCGGCGTCTTCCCGGGGGACACCCCCTAGAGTGGGCCGGAAAACCAGTCGGCGGATCGACCACCACACGACCGCCGCTCGACCACGAACAGACGACAGCAGACGACAGCAGGGGAGCGCGAGACGTGCGGCCAGTCGGCAGCAAATACCTGCTCGAGGAGCCGCTCGGGCGCGGCGCCACGGGCACTGTCTGGCGTGCCCGCCAGAGGGAGGCCGCCGGCGCGGAGGCGGCCGTCGCCGGACAGCCCGGCGAGACCGTGGCCATCAAGGTCCTCAAGGAGGAGCTGGCCCAGGACCCCGACATCGTCATGCGCTTCCTGCGCGAGCGCTCGGTCCTGCTGCGCCTGACCCACCCCAACATCGTGCGCACCCGCGACCTCGTCGTCGAGGGCGATCTGCTCGCCCTGGTCATGGACCTGATCGACGGTCCGGACCTGCACAAGTACCTCCGCGAGAACGGCCCCTTCACGCCCGTCGCCGCGAGCCTGCTGACCGCCCAGATCGCGGACGCGCTCGCCGCCAGCCACGCCGACGGCGTGGTCCACCGCGACCTGAAGCCCGCCAACGTCCTGCTCGACGAGCGCGGCGGCCAGATGAAGCCGATGCTCACCGACTTCGGCATCGCCCGCCTCGCGGACTCCCCGGGCCTGACCCGCACCCACGAGTTCGTCGGCACCCCCGCCTACGTCGCGCCCGAGTCCGCCGAGGGCCGCCCGCAGACCTCCGCCGTCGACATCTACGGCGCCGGCATCCTCCTGTACGAGCTGCTCACCGGCCGCCCGCCGTTCGGCGGCGGCTCCGCCCTCGAAGTGCTCCACCGGCACCTCAGCGAGGAGCCGCAGCGCCCCTCGACCGTGCCCGAGCCGCTGTGGACGGTCGTCGAGCGCTGCCTGCGCAAGGAGCCGAGCGAGCGCCCCAGCGCGCTGAGCCTGGCCCGCGCCCTGCGCGTGGTCGCCGCCGGCATCGGCGTGCACTCCTCGGCCGTCGAGGTGGAAGCCGCGCTCGGCGTGGGCGCGCTGCTCGCGCCCGACCCCTCTCCGGCGCCGGTCCCCGAGAACCCGGGCGCCGCCGACCCGACCCAGGTGCTGCCCTCCGGCGCCGGCTCGCCCCTCGGGGCCTACGACCCGAACGCCATGACCAGCGTCATGCCGCCGGTCGGCGCGGCCGACGCCACCTCGGTGCTGCCGAGCACCGGGGCCCCCGGGGCCGACCCGACCTCGGTCATGCCCCCCGTACAGCAGCCGGACCAGCCGCACCCGTGGCAGTCGCAGATGCGGGCCGCCCGCGACCGCAACGAGCAGACGCAGGTCCAGTACCTCGACCCGAACGACGACCCCCTGCGGCGCCGCCCGCAGCGGCAGGCGCCTCCGCCGCCGCAGCACCGGCCCCAGCCGCCGCAGCAGCAGCAGCCGTACCGGCAGGGACCGCCGCCCCAGCAGCAGTACCAGCAGCAGCCTCAGCAGCAGTACCGCCAGCCGCAGCAGCCGCCCCAGCAGCAGTACGCGCCCCAGCCGCCGCCGCAGCACTACCAGCCGCAGCAGCACCAGCCCCAGCCGTACCAGCAGCAGCCTCAGCCTCAGCAGCCCCAGTACCGCCAGCCCCAGCCGCAGCAGCAGCCCCCGCAGGCTCCGCCGCAGCAGCGGCCGGCCCGGGAGCCGCGCGAGCCGCGCCGCCGCAGCGCCAACCCGGTGCGGATCCCCGGCCTCGGCTGCCTCAAGGGCTGCCTGGTCGTCATCCTGCTGTTCTTCGTGGCCGGCTGGCTGGTCTGGGAGCTCACCCCGCTCCAGGAGTGGGTCGGCACCGGCCGGGGCTGGTGGGACCAGCTGTGGACCTGGGGCAGCGACATCGTCGACTGGGTGAGCACCGTCGGCGATTCCGCGGGCTCCACGTCCTCGGGCACCACGAAGTCCTGAGACGGGGCCCCGAGACGGGGCCCGTAGAGCCGACTTCATGGATTTGTCGACTTCTGAGGGGTGATTTCGCCCGCAGAAGTGAAGGTCGCCGCGAATCCGGGCCCCTGCTGGCCTCCAACGCCCACCCGGCCGCGTAGCTTTGGTGCGTACGCCAGCCGCTGAGGGAGCAGTCGTGGCACGGAAGATCGGCAGCCGGTACACCGCGCACCAGATCCTGGGGCGCGGCAGCGCGGGCACGGTGTGGCTGGGCGAGGGGCCTGACGGGCCCGTCGCCGTTAAACTGCTGCGCGAGGACCTCGCTTCCGACCAGGAACTGGTCGGACGCTTCGTCCAGGAGCGCAGCGCGCTGCTCGGCCTGGACCATCCGCACGTGGTCTCCGTCCGTGACCTCGTCGTGGACGGCAACGACCTCGCCCTCGTCATGGACCTCGTCCGCGGTACGGACCTGCGCACGCGGCTCGACCGCGAGCGCAGGCTCGCCCCCGAGGCGGCCGTCGCGATCGTCGCGGACGTGGCCGACGCGCTGGCCGCGGCGCACGCGGCGGGGGTCGTCCACCGGGACGTCAAGCCCGAGAACGTGCTGCTGGACATGCAGGGCCCGCTCGGCCCGGGCGGCTCGCACCCGGCGCTGCTGACCGACTTCGGCGTGGCCAAGCTGATCGACACCCCGCGGCGGGCCTCCGCGGGCCGGGCCTCGGCCCCCACCACCCGGATCATCGGCACGCCGGACTACCTGGCGCCGGAGATCGTGGAGGGCCTGCCCCCGCGGGCGGCCGTGGACATCTACGCCCTGGCCACCGTCCTGTACGAGCTCCTGGCCGGCTTCACCCCCTTCGGCGGGGGCCACCCGGGCGCGGTGCTGCGGCGGCACGTGACGGAGACGGTCGTCCCGCTGCCGGGCATCCCCGACGAGCTGTGGCAGCTGATCGTGCAGTGCCTGGCGAAGGCCCCGGCCTCGCGGCTGCGGGCGTCGGAGCTCTCCGTACGGCTGCGGGACCTGCTCCCGATGCTGGCCGGGATGCCGCCGCTCGACGTGGACGAGCCGGACGACGCGGATCCGGACCCCGAGCCCTCGGAGGAACCGGCGGCCGACCCGGTCCGGCGGCGGGGCGTGGTCCCTCTGGTGCCGGGCTCGGCGACCGACTCCAACCGGGACACCCACACCTCGATGCGCGTGCCGGGGCCGGACGAGCTGGCGGGCGGGGCGCTGGGCACCGCCCGCGTGCCGCGTCCGGCCGGCGGCCACCGGCCGGGCTCCGCCCGGCACCGGGCGGAGGCGGCCCGCAAGCGGCGGCTGGTGCTGTCCGTGTCGGCCGTGGCGCTGGCCGCGGCGGTAGGTCTGGGCAGCTGGCTGGCCTTCTCGGGCGACGAGGCCCCGCCTCCCCAGGACAGCAAGCAGTCCGTCCCCCACAAGCCGTAGCTCGACATTTCAGCGCGCCTCAAACGCCGGCGAGGCTGGATTTTCAGCCCCTCCGGCGTTTGAGGAGCGGGGTCTGGGGCGGAGCCCCAGGAGCGGCGCGGAGCGCCGTGGGGCCCAGGCGGAGCCCGGTGGAGCTTCGGCTACGCCGGGACCAGTTCCGGGTGCCAGCGCCGCGCCACGGCCGGGTGGGCCCGGACCCACCCCTTCAGCTCGTTGCGCCCGTACTCGGCGTGCAGCGGGTTCGACGCGTCGTGGGCGACCCCGGGCGCCGACGCCAGGTAGTCGCCCGGGACGGTCTCCACGACCGCGTCCAGCCGCGGGTTGTAGAAGAACGGCACCGAGTACCGCTCCACCGCCCCCGGAGGACTCACCACCCGGTGGTCCGTCGCCGTCAGATAGCCCTCCGTCGCGATCTCCAGCAGCTCGCCCAGGTTGACCACGAAGGCCCCCGGGAGCGGCGGGACGTCGAGGTAGCCGCCGTCGCGCACGACCTGGAGGCCGCCCACGGAGTCCTGGAGGAGCAGGGTCAGGAAGCCGTAGTCCTTGTGCGCGCCGACCCCCTGGTCGGCGCCGGACGGGGCGGATCCGGGGTAGCGGATCAGCTTCGTGTGCAGGTGCGGCCGGTCCGCGAAGGCCGCGTCGAAGAAGTCGGCCGGGGCGCCGATCGACGTGAGGAGCTCCTGGAGCAGCCGGTGGGCCACCGCCGCGAGGCGGGACTGCCAGTCCAGGACCACCGTACGGAGCTCCGGGAGCGCGGCGGGCCACTGGTTCGGGCCCTCCAGCCACAGGAACGCCGGGTCGTCCGGCCCCACCACCGGAGCCGGGCGCTCCGCGCCCACGTCCAGCTGGTCCCGCCAGTCGGAGGCCCCGCCGGTCAGCTCGTGGCCGATCCGGGTGTAGCCGCGGAAGTGCGGGGAGTTCAGATTGCTCACGGCGAGCCGGTCGGCCTCCGGGAGGGCGAAGAAGGCCTTGGTCAGCTCCAGGATGCGGGCGCTCTCGGCGGCGGTGACGCCGTGCCCGGTCAGGTGCAGGAAACCGGTGTCCCTGGCCGCTGCGTGCAGCTGCTTCAGGAAGCCGGCCCGCTGGGCCGGGTCGTCGGCCTGGGAGAGGTCCAGGACGGGGAGAGTGTGCGCGGACGGCATGACGGCTCCGTTTCGGATGTCACGGGGTCCTGTTCCCCAGAGGTGGCGGGGGCCGCGGGTGGAGGGGGGCCGCCGGCAGGGATGGTGCCGGGACCGCGTGAGCCGCGTACAGGACCAAGTCGGATCGGGGTGGATCAGGCTTGGGTACGGTCCGGCGGCAGACAGCTCGTCGTCGTGACACGCATGTGGTCGACATGGCGGCGCTTGACGAGGAGAACGGTCATACCGTGAGCGTACGCCCGTGCGAGCCGTCACCAGAACGGGCGATCCGGCCTGCCCGGACGGCGTCGTCCGGGGACCGGCTACGCTGGACCCGTGGCAGTCGTCGATGTTTCCGAAGAGCTGAAGTCCCTCTCCTCGACCATGGGGTCGATCGAGGCCGTCCTGGACCTCGACAAGCTGAGGGCAGATATTGCCGTGCTCGAGGAGCAGGCCGCCGCGCCGTCCCTGTGGGACGACCCGGAGGCCGCTCAGAAGATCACGAGCAAGCTTTCGCACCTCCAGGCGGAGGTCCGCAAGACCGAGACCCTGCGCGGGCGCATCGACGACCTCGGGGTGCTCTTCGACCTCGCCCAGGAGATGGACGACGCGGACACCCTCGCCGAGGCCGAGGCCGAGCTGATCTCCGTGCGCAAGGCGCTGGACGAGATGGAGGTCCGGACCCTGCTCTCCGGCGAGTACGCCGAGCGCGAGGCCCTGGTCAACATCCGTGCCGAGGCCGGCGGCGTCGACGCCTCCGACTTCGCCGAGCGCCTCCAGCGCATGTACCTGCGCTGGGCCGAGCGGCACGGCTACTCCACCGAGATCTACGAGACCTCGTACGCGGAAGAGGCCGGCATCAAGTCGACCACCTTCGTCGTCAAGGCCCCGTACGCCTACGGCACCCTCTCCGTCGAGCAGGGCACCCACCGCCTCGTCCGGATCTCGCCCTTCGACAACCAGGGCCGCCGCCAGACCTCCTTCGCGGGCGTCGAGGTGCTGCCGGTCGTCGAGACCAGCGACCACGTGGAGATCGACGAGACCGAGCTGCGCGTCGACGTGTACCGCGCCTCCGGCCCCGGCGGCCAGGGCGTCAACACCACCGACTCGGCGGTGCGCATCACGCACATCCCGACCGGCATCGTGGTGTCCTGCCAGAACGAGCGCTCGCAGATCCAGAACAAGGCCAGCGCGATGAACGTCCTCCAGGCCAAGCTGCTCGAGCGGCGCCGCCAGGAGGAGAAGGACAAGATGGACGCCCTCAAGGACGGCGGAAGCTCCTGGGGCAACCAGATGCGCTCCTACGTCCTGCACCCGTACCAGATGGTCAAGGACCTGCGGACGGAGTTCGAGGTCGGCAACCCGCAGGCGGTGCTCGACGGCGAGATCGACGGCTTCCTGGAGGCCGGGATCCGCTGGCGCAAGCAGCAGGAGCAGACCGCGTAACGAGTGCCGCGACGCACCAGACGCACACAGGCGAGGGCCCGGACATCGATGATGTCCGGGCCCTCGTTCCATGTGGTGATCGGTACGCGGCGCGGAGGCCGCGGGCACCGCGGCCAGGCCGTCCGCAGACGGTCGGGCGTTCAGGCGGTCTGCTGGGCCACCAGCACCAGAGCTGCCACGAGGACCACCATGAGCACGATGAGAGCCACGGGATTGAGGCCGGAGAAGGGGCCCTCCTGCTGGAGGCGCTCCCGGTTCGCCCGGCACACCGGGCAGCGGCCCTGGCTGACGGGTGCGGCACAGTTCGCGCACACGAGCCGGTCATATGTCATGCGCTCCTCCTCTCGTCCCCTCGGTGTCGTCTGTTGCCTATAACGGCGTGGGGAACCAGACCGTTCCCCCTACCACTGTGCCAGCTTCGCCGACATTCGGCGCGGCCCGTCCGGGCAATCACGGTTTGGAGCGGCCCGCACCCCGGGATAAAACGGGCAAGTCCGGATGCCGGGTCCACACCTCGCGCCCGTTCGCGTATGGTCACGCACACCTACTCCCGGCGACCGTGGTGCACCCGTGATCCGATTCGACAGTGTCTCCAAGTCCTACCCGAAGCAGAGCCGTCCTGCACTCAGAGAAGTCTCCCTCGACATCGCGAAGGGCGAGTTCGTCTTCCTGGTCGGCTCCTCCGGCTCCGGCAAGTCCACCTTCCTGCGGCTGATCCTGCGCGAGGAGCGGGCGAGCCACGGCCAGGTGCACGTCCTCGGCAAGGACCTCGCCAAGCTCTCCAACTGGAAGGTCCCGCAGATGCGGCGCCAGTTGGGGACCGTCTTCCAGGACTTCCGCCTGCTGCCCAACAAGACGGTGGCCGAGAACGTGGCCTTCGCGCAGGAGGTCATCGGCAAGCCCAGGGGCGAGATCCGCAAGGCCGTCCCGCAGGTCCTCGAACTGGTCGGCCTGGGCGGCAAGGAGGAGCGGATGCCCGGCGAGCTCTCCGGCGGTGAGCAGCAGCGCGTGGCCATCGCCCGCGCCTTCGTCAACCGCCCCGCCCTGCTGATCGCGGACGAGCCCACCGGCAACCTCGACCCCCAGACCTCCGTCGGGATCATGAAGCTGCTGGACCGGATCAACCGGACCGGCACCACCGTGATCATGGCCACGCACGACCAGCAGATCGTGGACCAGATGCGCAAGCGCGTCATCGAACTCGAACAGGGCCGACTCGTACGCGACCAGTCGCGCGGCGTCTACGGCTACCAGCACTGAAAGGCCCTTGAGAGTCATGCGCGCCCAGTTCGTCATGTCCGAGATCGGCGTCGGTCTCCGCCGCAATCTCACCATGACCTTCGCGGTCATCATCTCCGTGGCCCTGTCACTGGCCCTGTTCGGCGGCTCCCTGCTCATGAGCGAGCAGGTCAGCAGGATGAAGGGCTTCTGGTACGACAAGGCCAACGTCTCGATCTACCTCTGCAACAAGCAGGACGCCCAGGAGGCCGGCGAGGCCGCCGCCAAGCCGGACGGCTCGGGAGGCGGCGCCGGCGGCGTCGCCACCTGCCGCAAGGGCGCCGTGACCGACGAGCAGAAGAAGCAGATCGAGTCCGAGCTCAAGCAGATGTCCCTGGTCAAGTCCGTGGCCTACGAGTCCGCGGACGAGGCGTACAAGCACTACCAGGAGCAGTACGGCCACACCGCGCTGGCCTCCTCCATCACGCCCGACCAGATGCAGGAGTCCTTCCGGGTCAAGCTCAAGAACCCGGAGAAGTACAAGGTGGTCACCTCCGCCTTCGCGGGCCGCGACGGCATCCACACCGTCGACGACCAGCGGCAGGCGATCGACGACCTCTTCCGCATCCTCAACTACCTCAACTACGCCGCCCTCGGCATCATGCTGATCATGCTGATCGTGGCGCTGCTGCTGATCGTCAACACCGTGCGCGTCTCGGCGTTCAGCCGCAGGCGGGAGACGGGCATCATGCGGCTCGTGGGCGCCTCCAGCTTCTACATCCAGGTGCCCTTCATCATGGAGGCCGCCTTCGCCGGGCTCATCGGCGCGCTCTTCGCCTGCGCCATGCTCGTCTCCGGGCAGTACTTCGTCATCGACCACGGTGTCGGACTGCGCGACAAGATCCAGCTGATCGACTTCATGGGCTGGGGATCGGTGCTGGCCAAGCTCCCGTACGTACTCTTCATCGGCCTCCTGATGCCCTCCATGGCCGCCTTCATCGCCCTGCGCAAGTACCTGAAGGTGTGACAAGCGCCCCGCGAGCGGTCCGGCCAACCATCCGTACCGGAGCGGGGCTTGTCCTAGACTCGGCGCCATGCCGGGACTGCCCGCCTTCTGTCTCCGGCCCCGCGACCTGCGTCGCGGGGCCGTTTTGACGTTGGCCTTCCTCGCCGCCGTCGCCACCGGTGCCTTAACCGGATGCTGGGACCAGGAGAACGGGGCCGCGGCCGCCGAGATCCGTACGGACCTCCCCGCCCCCGGTGCACCCCGCACGGCGGGCACCGCCGACCGCGACGCGGTGGCGCGCGCCGCCGCCGAGGCCGTCGCCGAGGGGAAGTCCGGCAAGAAGGCCGCCCAGGACGTGGTCAGCCGCAGCGGCGACCGCTGGGGCACCGTCTACGACCAGGGCGAGTACGCCGCCTTCGCCGAGGACCTCGACGGCCGCTGGACCGGCGTCGGGGTCTGGGCCGAACGCGCCCACGACGGCGTGATCAAGGTCGACAAGATCCAGCCTGGCAGCCCCGCCGCCCGGGCCGGACTGCGCGCCGGAGACCGGCTGCTGAGCGTCGACGGGCACGCCGTGACCGGCCTGGCCGTCGCCGACGTGGTCTCCCTGCTGCGCGGCACGGCCGGCACCCCCGTCGTGCTGAACCTCAGCCGGGACGGCGCCGACCTCACCGAGACCGTCCGCCGCGAGCAGCTGCGCACCGAACCCGTGACCGTACGGCAGCGCCCGGACGGCGTCACCGTCATCAAGGTCACCTCCTTCACCCGCGGTTCCGGCGACCGCGTCAAGGCCGCCGTCCGCGCGGCCCCGGCCGGCGCCGGGGTCATGCTCGACCTGCGCGGCAACCCGGGCGGGCTGGTCACCGAGGCGGTCACGGCCGCCTCCGCGTTCCTGGACGGCGGGCTCGTGGCGACGTACGACGTACGGGGGGACCAGCGGGTCCTGTACGCGGCCCCGGGCGGCGACACCACCCGCCCGTTGGTGGCCCTCGTGGACGGCGGCACGATGAGCGCGGCCGAGCTGGTGACGGGCGCCCTCCAGGACCGGGGCCGCGCGGTGGCGGTGGGCAGCCGGACCTTCGGCAAGGGCTCGGTGCAGATGCCGACCGAGCTCCCGGACGGCTCGGTGGCCGAGCTGACGGTGGGCACGTACCGCACTCCGGGGGGCCGCAGCCTGGACGGCGACGGCATCACCCCGGACGTGCCGGCGGGCGAGCGGGCCGAGGAACGGGCCGTCACGGTATTGGGTGGCCTCGGGGTGGGTCCGTAGTGCGAAAATGACCGCACTATGGCTAAGGAAAAAGGGCGCAAGCTGATCGCCCAGAACAAGAAGGCGCGGCACGACTACACGATCCTCGACACCTACGAGTGCGGACTCGTGCTGACGGGGACCGAGGTCAAGTCCATGCGCCAGGGCCGGGCCTCGCTGGTGGACGGCTTCGTGTCGGTGGAGAGCGGCGAGGCGTGGCTCTACAACGTGCACGTGCCGGAGTACAGCCAGGGCACCTGGACCAACCACAGCGCCCGGCGCAAGCGCAAGCTCCTCATGCACCGGGAGGAGATCGACAAGCTGGAGCGCAAGTCGGAGGAGACGGGTCACACGATCGTGCCCCTCTCGCTGTACTTCAAGGACGGCCGCGCGAAGGTCGAGATCGCGCTGGCGAAGGGCAAGAAGGAGTACGACAAGCGGCAGACCATGCGGGAGAAGCAGGACACCCGCGAGACGAACCGGACGATCTCGGCCATCCGCCGCAAGCAGCGGGGCACGGTTTAACCTCCTGGCACGCAGTGGTCCACTTCGCGTACGATGGCGTCAGCACCCGCCGCCAGCGGTGGGAGCACCTTGTTAAAAAAACATGGGGATGATCGGTTTCGACAGCGGATGTCGATGCAGGGGAAGCGAGCCGAGGAAGCGGCAATGATCTCGCTAACCATATGTCGCAAACAATAATCGCCAACTCCAAGAGCGATAACTCCCGCTTCACCCTCGCTGCCTAATAACAGTGAGCTGAAGCCTCTGTGAGGAGCGTCAGCCCGGAAGTGGTCCCGGTCCGGATCCTGGCGTCAATTAGGGATCTAAACCTCTAGCCCCGGTCACGGGGGTTGGAGGGAAACCAAACAGTGACTGAGCCCGTCGGAGACTTGTCCGTGTGATCTCCGGGGCTGAGAAAAGCGCAGCGGACTGCGCTCGGAGAAGCCCTGCTTCTGCACCGTTGGACGCGGGTTCGATTCCCGCCATCTCCACTCATCCCATGTGGGCAAAGGCCCCCTGACCTGTGAACTTCGACAGGGCAGGGGGTTTTTCTCATTTCGCGGCCATCGGCACCCGCGGCGGCGAACGTAACAACGTCGATGACCTCGTAGGAGCCAGGCGTTTCCGCAGGGTTCCCCCTGTCGCACCCGCCGGCCGGTAGCGTGGTCACACCACCCGCCACCGAGGAGACCGCCATGGCCACACCCGCGCTCCCCGACTGGATGTTCCCTCCGCGCCCGAGCGGCTGGGAGGCGGACGACCTCGACCACCTCACCGAGGCGCCCCGGCACACGGAATTGATCGACGGAGCGCTGATCTTCATGATGTCGCCGCAACGGTCGTGGCACTCCCGCGTCGTGGAGAACCTGACCTTCGCCCTGCGACACGCCGCCCCCGAGGGGTTCGAGGTCGAGCGGGAAATGAGCGTCCGCCTCGACAAGCGGTCCCGGCCCGAGCCGGACATCCTCGCGGTCACGGCGGCCTACGACCCGGACCGCACCTGGTACGCGCCCGATGACGTGGCCCTGGTGGTCGAGGTTGTCTCGGAGGAGTCGGCCGACCGCGACCGGAGCATCAAGCCGTTCAAGTACGCCCAGGCAGGCATCCGGCACTTCTGGCGGGTTGAGGACGAGAACGGCACCCCGGTCATCCACACCTATGAGCTCGACACCCTTACCCGCTCGTACGTGGCGACAGGCATCCACCGCAACCGGCTGAGCGTGCCCGTGCCGTTCCCTGGGGACATCGACCTCACCGCCCTCGCCCCCCGCCGGTAACGCACGCCCGCGGCTCGCTGCACGGCAACCGTTGCTTCTGGCTCGTGGTGGCCGTCCGCTCCCGGGAGGTGTCCCTGTCGTGGACAGCCCGAAGGCCCCGCAACCGAGGGCTGCGGGGCCTTTGTCATGCCGGGTGGGGTGTCGTCAGCAGAACGGGACCTTGTTGAGGTTCAGGGCGTAGCGGGCGGTGATCCAGCCGGAGCCGTCGGCGAGTTTGTACCAGATCGAATTGCCGTCGACGTTCTGGCCGTTGACCTTGCACTGGAGGGGGACCACCGTGCCGGTGTAGACCTTGCCCGTCTTCGCGTGGTGCGTGGCGGGGCCGGAGTGGACGCGGAGGCCCTTGCCGGGGGAGACGATCTTGGCCTTCGGGGTCTCGTGGTGGCCGCCGCACTTCTTGCAGGTGCCGGGCTTGCCGGGCTTGCCGGTGTCGCCCTTCGGGCCCTGAGGTCCCCGGGGGCCCTGGGGGCCGGTCTTGCCGGTGTCGCCCTTGGGTCCCTTGTGCCCCTTCGGGCCCTGCGGCCCCTGAGGGCCCGGCTTGCCCGGCTTGCCGGTGTCACCCTTGTGGCCCTTCGGGCCCTGCGGTCCCGGCTTGCCGTGGTCGCCCTTGTGACCCTTCGGGCCCTGCCGTCCGGGCTTGCCGTCGTCGCCCTTGTGGCCCTGCGGGCCGCGCGGGCCTGCCGGGCCGGTCTCGCCCTTGGGGCCGTTGGCGGGACCCTGCTCGCCCCGTTCGCCCCGTTCGCCTTGCGGGCCCTGCGGGCCGGTGTCGCCCTTGTCGCCCTTCTCGCCCTTCGGGCCGGGGCGGCCCGGCTTGCCGTGGTGGCCGGGCTTTCCGTCGTGGCCGTGGTGGCCGTCGTCGCCCTTGTCGCCCTTGGGGCCGGACACCGCGGTGGCGACGGCGAACAGCGCGGAGGCGGAGGTGTCCGTGGCCCATTCGCCGCCGGTCAGCGTCGTGCCTTGCGGGGCGTCCGCGTCGACCCGTACGGACACGCCGAGTTGGATCTGCGCGTTCGCCGGGAAGCGGAAGCCGGCGCGGGTCCCCGCGTCGCAGGTCAGCAGGCGGGCGTCCGCCGACCGCGTGCAGGCGCTGGCCGCGCGCCGGCCGTTCCAGTAGAAGCGGGCCTCCGGGAAGGTGGTGCGGTCCGGGGCGGCGATCCGGAAGGTGCCGCTCACGGCCGGGTCCGAGCCGTTGACGGCCGCGATGACCACCCGGCCGGTCCGGCCGGGGGCGATCGAGGGGACGTACGGCTGGGAGAACCGGATGTTCGACGAGTCGGCGAGGGCCGGTACGGCCGGAACCAGACAGGTGGCGGTCACGGCGGCGACGATGAGGGCTGCGGGCACGGAGCGGGAAGCAGACAGCAAGGGGTGTTCCTCCGCAA
Organism: Streptomyces sp. NPDC001513; assembly: GCF_042894695.1. NCBI lineage: Bacteria > Bacillati > Actinomycetota > Actinomycetes > Kitasatosporales > Streptomycetaceae > Streptomyces > Streptomyces sp. NPDC001513. The sequence continues at coordinate 338,413 of NZ_JBIAVU010000010.1, read as the reverse complement.
AGGAGAAGGGCGCTGGGGAAGGCACCCCCAGTTATTGCGGATCATGAGCGGTGGCCGTGCGTACCACGCGGGAACGATCACTCGCCCGCCGCATGAATCGCCCCGGTGTGATGGTCGCCAGCGCGATCAGGGCGGCCGCGGCCGGCACCGCGTAGGCGGCGGTCGGGCCCACGTGCTCCACCGCGAGACCGGCCCCGGCCGAGCCGGCCGCGATGCCCGCGAAGATCGCGGTGACCGCGAGCGTCATGCCCTCGTTGAGGCGCCCCTCGGGGGTCAGGGCGTGGACCCGGGACATCGCCGTGACCATCGTCGGCGCCGTGGCCATGCCGGCCAGGAGGAGGGCGCAGCCGAGCGCGGGCAGGGAGCCGGTGGCCGCCGCGGCCCAGGGGAGGGCCATGAGGACGGCCAGGGCGCCCACGCAGGCCCGCAGGGAGCGGGGGCGCAGGGTTCCGTAGAGCAGGCCCGCCGCGCAGGATCCCGCGGCCTGCAGGGCCAGGATCAGGCCGGAGGAGGCGCCGAGTCCCCGGGCGTCGAGGTGGGCGATCGAGGTGATCTCCATCGAGCCGAAGACCACGCCGGTGACGACGAAGAGCGGCAGCAGCGGACCGAGGGCGCGCAGCGGCGAGCCCTGCCGGGGCGCCGCCGACACCGGGGGCTGGGTGGCGCGGCAGGAGGTGAAGACGAGCATGCCGGTGAGCAGCAGGGCCGCGCCGGTCAGGGTGCCCGCCTCGGGGAAGACGGCGCCGCACAGGAAGGCGGCCAGGACGGGGCCGAGCATGAAGCACAGCTCGTCGGCGGCCTGTTCGAAGGACATCGCCGTGTGGTGCGCGGCGGGGGAGTCGCGCAGCAGGTGCGTCCAGCGGGCGCGGGACATGCCGCCGATGTTGGGGGTGGTGGCGGTCGCGGCGTACGAGGCGAAGAGGGTCCAGGCGGGGGCCCCGGTACGGACGCACACGATGAGGGAGAGCGAGCCGAGGACCGCGATCAGGGTGGCCGGTACGGCGATCCGGGCCTGCCCGTGGCGGTCGATCAGCCGGGCGGTCCAGGGCGCGACCAGCGCGGTGGCGGCCAGGCCGGTCGCCGTGACCGCGCCGGCGAGGGCGTACGAGCCGCGCTGCCCGGCGATCATCATGACCGCGCTGACCCCGAACATGCCCATGGGGAGCCGGGCGAGGAGGTTCCCGGCGGTGAACCCCCGGGTGCCGGGCCGGGCGAACAGGCGGCGGTAGGGGCCCTGGCGCGTGCGGGCCGGCCGGGCGGCGCCGGCGGGCGGACCGGCGGGCGATCCGGCGGGCAGTGCGGCGATCACGAGGGTGCTGCCGGTGACGGTCATGAGCGGGGCGCGCGCGGCCGTCGTGGCGGTGCCGGAGGAGCTCCTGCGGGAAGGGGCCGTGCGCGAAGGGGCCGTGCGGGAAGAGCTCGTGCGGGCGGCGGTCGTGCGGGCGGCGGCTGTGGTCGTCGCGGTCGTCGCGCTCGTGGTCGTGGCGGGCATGGGAAGAGCCTCGGGCCCGGCCCCCGTCCCGGTCCAACACCTGTTCGGAGCCCATTCACCGCCATCTGTTGTTAGTCTCCGGGGGTGATTCCCCGCGATGTCGACCCCCGGTTGCTGCGCGGGTTCGTCGCGGCCGCCGAGGAGCTGCACTTCACCCGCGCCGCCGCCCGCCTCTATGTCGCCCAGCAGGCACTCAGCCGCGATGTCCGGCGGCTCGAACAGACCCTGGGCGCCGCGCTGTTCCTGCGGACCACCCGACAGGTCGAGCTGACCGCCGACGGGCAGCGCCTGCTGCCGCTGGCCCGGCGCGTGCTCGCCGCGCACGAGGAACTCGCCGCCGCCTTCACCGCGCCCCGCCCGCTCCTCGTCGACCTCAACACCGACGGGCCGAGCACCCCGCGGACCGTGCTGGAACGCGCCCGCGAACTCGCCCCCGACTGCGAGCTGATGGCCCGCTTCGAGAGCGGCCTCACCCACGCCGCCGCCGAGATCGCCGCCGGCCGGCTCGACGTCTCCTTCGGGTACGCCGACGGGCTGGACCCGGCGCTGCGGGCGCCGCTCGCGCAGACGCCCGTACGGTACGAGCCGCTCGCCGTGCTGCTGCCCGAGGGGCACCCGCTGGCCGCGCGGGAGACCGTACCGCTGGACGCGCTCGCCGGGGAGACCGTGTACGCGGGCGCCGGGAACCCGCGGACGCTGGAGTGGACCGGGCTGGCGCGCGAGCTGTTCGCCGGGCGGGGGATCCTGATGGCGCCGCCCGCGCCGGTGGCGATGGGCAAGGAGGAGTTCCGCCGGGTGATGGTCAAGACCGGCAACCCGGTCCTCGCCACCGTGGACTTCCTCGACATGCCCGGCTGCGTGAAACGGCCGCTCACCGACCCGGTGCCGCTGTCCCCGCTGTCCATGGTGTGGCGCAAGGGCTTCGCGCACCCCGGCCTGGACGCCCTGCGCTCTGCGGCCGCCGGGCTGGCCGCCGAGCGGGGGTGGCTGCGGGAGCCGCCCGGGAGCCGCCTCCCGGCCCGGCTCACACACGCACCCGGCGGCGGGTGAGAGCAAGGTTTCCCGGCGGTCATCCGGCGGGGACCGGGGCCGAAACGCGCCCTTCCTACGGTCGTCACCACGGACGCGACAGCTGTGGAGGCGTGTGATGACCGGTACGACCGCACCGCGCAGGGGAGGCCGCTGGATCGAGCAGTGGGATCCCGAGGACGAGACCTTCTGGAAGGAGACGGGGGAGCGGACCGCCCGCCGCAACCTCCTCTACTCCGTGCTCTCCGAGCACATCGGGTTCTCCATCTGGTCGCTCTGGTCCGTGATGGTCCTCTTCATGGGCCCCGCCTACGGGATCGACCCGGCCGGGAAGTTCTTCCTCATCGCGACCGCGACCTGCGTGGGCGCGTTCGTCCGCGTGCCGTACACCTTCGCCGTCGCCCGCTTCGGCGGCCGGAACTGGACGGTCTTCAGCGCGCTGATGCTGCTCGCGCCGACGGTGGCCGCCCTGGTCGTGATGGAGCCCGGGACCTCGTACGGGACCTTCCTGCTCGTCGCGGCCCTCACCGGGGTGGGCGGCGGCAACTTCGCCTCCTCCATGACCAACATCAACGCCTTCTTCCCGCTGCGCAAGAAGGGCTGGGCGCTCGGCCTGAACGCCGGCGGCGGCAACATCGGCGTGCCCGTGGTGCAGCTGGCCGGACTGCTGGTCATCGCCACCGCCGGGGCCACCCACCCGCGGCTGCTGCTCGGCGCCTACATCCCGCTGATCGTCCTCGCCGCGGTCCTGGCGGCCGTACGGATGGACAACCTGGCGCCCGTGCGCAACGACACCGGCGCCGTCCGCGAGGCCCTGAAGGACGCGCACACCTGGATCATGTCCTTCCTCTACGTCGGGACGTTCGGGTCCTTCATCGGCTACAGCTTCGCCTTCGGCCTGGTGCTCCAGACCCAGTTCGGCCGCACCCCGCTGCAGGCCGCCTCGCTGACCTTCGTCGGACCGCTGCTCGGATCGCTGATCCGGCCGGTGGGCGGCGCACTGGCGGACCGGTTCGGCGGGGCACGGATCACCCTGGGGACGTTCGTGGCGATGGCGGCGGCGACCGGCGTGGTCGTGTTCGCCTCGAGCCGGTCCTCGCTGCCGGTCTTCCTCGTCGGCTTCGTGGCGCTGTTCGTCCTGAGCGGGCTCGGCAACGGGTCGACGTACAAGATGATCCCGGGCATCTTCCAGGCGAAGGCACTGGCCCGCGGGATGAGCGGCGAGGCCGCCGCGGCCTACGGGCGACGGCTCTCCGGGGCCTCCATGGGCCTCATCGGGGCGGTCGGCGCACTCGGCGGACTCGGCATCAACCTCGTCTTCCGGGAGGCCTTCCTCAGCTCCGGCTCCGGCACGGCGGCCTTCGTCACCTTCCTCGGCTTCTACGCCCTGTGCTGCGCGGTCACCTGGGCGGTATACCTTCGCCGGCCGGCGGCCCCGGCCGTCCCGGCCCTCGGCGTCGAAGCGAAACCGCAGCTCACGTCGGTGTAACCGGGGCGAAATACGGGTGAACCGAGTCCGACATGCCGGGTTGGCAGGCTCGGTCCACCCGTTCCGCCCCGCCCCCATGCGTCAGTAGGCAGGTCACGATGGACCACACGAACACCGACACGAACACCGGCCCGCTCGCGGGCTTCACGGTCGGGGTCACCGCTGCCCGGCGGGCGGACGAACTCATCGCGCTGCTGCGGCGGCGCGGAGCGGCGGTGCTGCACGCGCCGGCGCTGCGGATCGTTCCCCTCGCCGACGACAGCGAACTGCTCGCCGCCACCAAGGAACTCATCGGCTGCGCACCGGACGTGGTCGTGGCCACCACCGCCATCGGCTTCCGGGGGTGGATCGAGGCCGCCGACGGGTGGGGCATCGGCGAGGAACTGCTGGAGCGGCTGCGGGCCACCGAACTGCTGGCGCGCGGACCGAAGGTGAAGGGCGCCATCCGGGCCGCCGGGCTCGTCGAGACCTGGTCCCCGGAGTCGGAATCGCTCGCCGAGGTACTGGAACGGCTCCTCGACGCCGGGGTGGCGGGCCGCCGGATCGCCCTCCAGCTGCACGGGGAGCCGCTGCCCGGATTCGTCGAGGCGCTGCGGGCCGGCGGCGCCGACGTGGTCGTGGTGCCCGTGTACCGGTGGATGGCGCCGGAGGACCTCGGGCCGCTGGACCGGCTGCTCGACGCGATCGTCGGCGGCGGGGTGGACGCCGTCAGCTTCACCTCGGCCCCGGCGGCGGCCTCCCTGCTGTCCCGGGCCGAGGAGCGGGGCGTACGGGAGGCCGTGCTGGACGCGCTGCGCGGCCCGCTGCTGTCCGCGTGCGTCGGGCCGGTGACGGCGCTGCCGCTGCAGGCGCACGGGGTGGCCACGGTGCAGCCCGAACGCTTCCGGCTGGGCCCGCTCGTGCAGCTGCTCTGCCAGGAACTGCCGGGCCGGGCCCGGGTGCTTCCGGTGGCCGGGCACCGCATGGAGATCCGCGGGCACGCCGTCCTGCTGGACGCGGAGCTGCGGCCGGTGCCGCCGGCCGGGATGGCCCTGCTCCGGGCCCTGGCCCGGCGGCCCGGCTGGGTGGTGGCCCGCGCGGAACTGCTGCGGGTGCTGCCGGGCGCGGGCCGCGACGAGCACGCCGTGGAGACGGCCATGGCCCGGCTGCGGGCGGCGCTCGGGGCGCCGCACCTGATCCAGACCGTGGTCAAACGGGGGTACCGGCTGTCGCTGGACGCGGGCGGCGAGGCCAAGTACGGGGAGGTTCCGCTCGACGCGGTGACGGCCAGGGGGGTCCTCGGCTAGCGTGCCGGGATGATCATTGACGGCGTGGAGATGAGGGGCGTCGAGCTCGGCGACGCCGCGGGGCTGGCGGAGACGTTCGCGCGGAACCGGGCGTTCATGGCGCACGTGGAGCCGGTCCGCACGGACGCGTACTACACGGAGCAGGGGCAGCGGGAGCGCATCGAGGGGATGCTCGCCGAGCGGGCCGCCGGGCGGATCGTGCCGTACGTGTTCGTGGAGACGGCCACGGGGGCGCCCGTCGGCGCGATCAACCTCGGCTCCATCGCCCACGGGCCGCTGTGCAGCGGCGGCGTGGGCTACTGGGTCGACCCCGCCTGGCACGGCAAGGGGCTGGCGACGGCGGGGCTGGAGGAGGTCTGCCGGGTCGCCCGCGACGAGCTCGGCCTGCACCGGGTGGAAGCCGGCACCCTGGTCGACAACCTCGCCTCGCAGCGCGTCCTGGCGAAGGCGGGCTTCGACTTCTACGGCCTCGCCCCGCGCTACCTCCACATCAACGGCGCCTGGCGCGACCACCGCCTCTTCCAGCGCCTCCTCCACAACAACCCGCCGGCCCCTTAGGCGGGGCGCGCCGCCGTCTGAGGCTCAGCGACTCAGGCCTCGCCGCCGCATCCAGCCCACCTGCACGATCCAGCCCCTTCGGCAGCCCGGCCAACTCAGCCCCTCCGGCGCCTGGCCAATTCAGCCCCTCCGGCGTTTGAGGAGCGGGGGTCTGGGGGCAGAGCCCCCGGCAACGGCGCCGCACCCGGAACGAAGCGATTCGGCGCCCGCGCCGCTGCTGGGGCTCCGCCCCAGACCCCGCGCCTCAAACGCCGGCGGGGCTGGGTTGTGCCGGCGGGGCTGATTTGCGCGGCCCCGGCCACCGGAGGTACCGGTTCGGGGGGTTCCCCCGCAGGCGGCGGGCGGGCAATCTGGTACGGCACCCCACGACGGGAGGCTGACGGCATGCGGTTCGATTCCGGGCGCGTCTGTCTGGACCTGGTGGCCACCTTCACCCCGCACGAGGGGATCCCCGACGGTGACGAGCTGCGGATGTGGCTCGCCGGGGCCGGGCTGGTGCCCGACCGGACACCGCTGGCCCGCGTGGGCCCCGACTGGGCGGCCGCCTTCCGGGCCCTGCGCGGCGACGTGGAAACCCTCGTACGGGCGGAGCTCGCCGGCGCCGACCCGGACGAGCACGCCCTCGCCCGGGTCAACGCGCTGGCCGCCGGACCACCCCCGGGCCTGTGTGCCGTTCGGGACCAAGAGGGGCACCTCGTGCGGGAGTTGTGCGGCGGCGTGGAATGCGGCGCGCTGCTCGCGGCCGTCGCCCGGGACGCCGTCGAGCTGCTGACCGACCCCGGTGACCTGGCACTGCTGCGGGCCTGCGAGGGCGACGGCTGCACCCGCGTCTACCTGGACACCTCCCGCGGCCACCGGCGCCGCTGGTGTTCCAGCGAGCTGTGCGGCAACCGCGAGCGCGTCGCCCGGCACCGCCGCCGGGCCCTGGCGTCCGGTTCCCGGTGACGGGCGTATCACTCAGCGAGACCGGTTCCGGAACGGGCGTGCGGACAGGGGGCCGGTTCGCGTACGGTTGACGGTCGCCCATGCACGTCAGAAGGGGGCCTTGGTGGCCGCGCAGAATGCCGCTGTCGACAGCACGGCGGATTCCGTCCGCGATCGGGAGATCGCGGTCGAGCAGACGCATCTCGACCACGTGTACCGACGCCTCGAGGAGAAGATCCACGAGGCGGAGTTCCTCATGAACGACGCCGCCCAGCGCGGCCAAGTGGGGACGCCCGGCGCACTCGCCGAGCGCGACGCACAGGTCTTCCGGGCGGGCATCCACCTGAACCGGCTCAACAACGAGTTCGAGGACTTCCTCTTCGGCCGCATCGACCTGGTGCTCGGCAAGGACGGGGAGCGCGGCCCGGACGGCGCGTACACCTCCGTCGTGCCCGCCGACGACGCGATCCGCGGGGACCTCACGGCCGACGTCGCCGAGACCCTGCACATCGGCCGCATCGGAGTCCTGGACTCCGACTACTTGCCGCTGGTCATCGACTGGCGCGCACCGGCCGCCGCGCCGTTCTACCGCTCCACGCCCAAGGACCCCGGCCGCGTCGTGCGCCGCCGGGTCATCCGCTCCAAGGGCCGCAAGGTGCTGGGCGTCGAGGACGACCTGATGCGCCCCGAGGTCACCGCCTTCCTCGACGGCCGGGAGCTCCCGGCCATCGGCGACGGCGCGCTGATGGCCGCCCTCGGGCGGGCCCGTACGCACTCGATGCGGGACATCGTCTCCTCCATCCAGGCCGAGCAGGACCTGGTCATCCGGGCCCCCGCCGCCTCCGTCGCCGAGGTCGCCGGCGGACCGGGCACCGGCAAGACCGCCGTCGCCCTGCACCGCGCCGCCTACCTGCTCTACCAGGACCGGCGCCGCTACTCCGGCGGCATCCTGATCGTCTCGCCGACCCCGCTGCTCGTCGCGTACACCGAGGGCGTGCTGCCCTCCCTCGGCGAGGAGGGCCAGGTCGCCATCCGCGCGCTCGGCTCCCTCGTCGACGGCGCGGAGGCCACCACCTACGACACCCCGGCCGTGGCCCGCATCAAGGGCTCCTCCCGGATGCTGAAGGTGCTCCGCAAGGCCGTACGGGGCGCACTCGAACTCGGCGGCGCCCCCGACCGGCTGCGCGTGGTGGCCTTCAACCGCCGCCAGGAACTGGAGGCCGACGAGCTGAACCGGATCCGGCAGAACGTGCTCAGCGGCACCGCCCCGGTCAACCTGCTGCGCCCGCGCGCCCGCAAGCTGCTCCTCGACGCCCTCTACGCGAAGTCCGGCGGCGCCGGCCGGCACAGCGACCCGGAGCTGGCCGCCGAGCTGCGCTCCGCCTTCGACGAGGACATCTCCACCGAGGACGCCTTCATCGGCTTCCTGAACGCCTGGTGGCCCGAGCTGACCCCGCGCACGGTGCTCGCCGCGCTGGCCGACGAGCGCCACCTGGGCCGCTGGTCGCGACGGGACCTGAACCCGCGCGAGACCCGCCAGCTGGCCCGTTCGCTGCGCCGGGTGGGCCCGGACGGCAAGGGCCCCCTGTCGGTGCACGACGTGGCGCTCCTCGACGAGCTCCACCAGCTGCTCGGCGCGCCCGCGCGGCCCAAGCGGAGGCGGGAGATGGACCCCCTCGACCAGCTCAGCGGGCTGGAGGAGCTGATGCCGGTCCGCGAGGAGACCCAGTGGGAGCGGGCCGAGCGGCTCGCGGCGGAGCGCACCGAGTACGCGCACGTCATCGTGGACGAGGCCCAGGACCTGACGCCGATGCAGTGGCGGATGGTGGGCCGCCGGGGCCGGATGGGCACCTGGACGGTGGTCGGCGACCCGGCGCAGTCCTCCTGGACCGATCCGGAGGAGGCGGCCGCGGCGCGTGACGAGGCGCTGGGCAGCCGGCCGCGCCGCCGGTTCACGCTGACGGTCAACTACCGCAACCCGGCGGAGGTCGCCGAGGTGGCCTCCCGCGTGCTGCGGCTGGCGATGCCCGGCATGGAGCCGCCGTCGGCGGTGCGCTCCACGGGCCTCCAGCCCCGGTTCACGGCCGCGGAGGGCGATCTGGGGGCCACGGTCCGCGAGGAGACCCGGCGGCTGCTGGAGCAGGTGGACGGCACCGTCGGCGTGGTCGTGGCCATGGACCGGCGCGCGGAGGCCGCGGGCTGGCTGGCCGACCTGGGCGCGCGGGCGGTGGCGCTGGGCAGCCTGGAGGCCAAGGGCCTGGAGTACGACGCCACGGTGGTCGTCTCCCCGGCGGAGATCGCGGACGAGTCCCCGGCGGGCCTGCGCGTGCTGTACGTGGCGCTGACGCGTGCGACGCAGCAGCTGACGGTGGTCTCGGCCGACCGGGACAAGCCGGACGCGGACGGCGTGCCGGAGCTGCTGCTGCCCTAGCGGACCGCCCCGCGGGGGCGGTTCACGGTGTGGCTCCGGCCCTGCTCAGGGCCTCGTACATCCGTATGGTCCGCGGCCAGGAGCGTGGTGGCGCGAACCGACTTCGAGCAGGGGGATCGCATTCGGCGATCCTTTGTTAGCCTGGGTACGGCACCGACTCGATCCAAGCCCCCGGGCCCAACCTTCGTCGCTTAGAGCGACCACTTGCCGCGAGGCGAGCATGGCGGGTCGGTGTCATAGACGTACGAATCACCAGGTCCGCGCCCTCCACCAGTGGAGGGCGCGGACCTGTTTTGTATGGACCCACCATTCCGAACACCCCTGCTATCTCGTATGGTGGAAGAGTCTTTCCGAAGTTTGTAGCTGGTTACCTTGTACTGGCTGGTAGGTGGGACGATCGGACAACAGGTCCCCAGCCGCACCTGCCATGTTCTCGGCCGGTGCACCGCGGGGCCCTGTGTCAAGCGAACCAGGGACAGAAGAGGAAACACGGTCATGGCAACGGCGCCCAGCGTCTCGTATTCGATGACGGTCCGCCTGGAAGTGCCCGCGAGCGGAACCGCGGTCTCCCAGCTCACCACCGCCGTGGAGTCCTCCGGCGGTTCGGTCACCGGCCTCGACGTGACCGCCTCCGGCCACGAGAAGCTCCGGATCGACGTCACCATCGCCGCGACCTCCACCGCGCACGCGGACGAGATCGTCGAGAAGCTGCGCGGGATCGAGGGCGTCAGCCTCGGCAAGGTCTCCGACCGAACCTTCCTGATGCACCTCGGCGGCAAGATCGAGATGGCGTCCAAGCACCCCATCCGCAACCGCGACGACCTCTCCATGATCTACACCCCGGGCGTGGCCCGCGTGTGCATGGCGATCGCCGAGAACCCCGAGGACGCGCGCCGCCTCACCATCAAGCGCAACACCGTCGCAGTCGTGACGGACGGCTCCGCCGTGCTGGGCCTGGGCAACATCGGCCCGATGGCCGCCATGCCGGTCATGGAGGGCAAGGCGGCCCTCTTCAAGCGCTTCGCCGACATCGACGCCTGGCCGATCTGCCTCGACACCCAGGACCCCGACGAGATCGTGGCCGTCGTCAAGGCCATCGCCCCCGGCTTCGCGGGCATCAACCTGGAGGACATCTCCGCGCCGCGCTGCTTCGAGATCGAGGCCCGGCTGCGCGAGGCCCTCGACATCCCCGTCTTCCACGACGACCAGCACGGCACCGCCATCGTGGTGCTCGCCGCCCTCACCAACGCACTGCGCGTGGTGGGCAAGGCAGTTGGCGACGTCAAGGTCGTCATGTCCGGCGCCGGCGCGGCCGGCACGGCCATCCTCAAGCTGCTCCTCGCGGCGGGCGTCAAGAACGCGGTGAGCGCCGACATCCACGGCGTCGTGCACGCGGACCGCCCCGACCTCGTCGACGCGGCCCCCGACTCCCCGCTGCGCTGGATCGCCGACAACACCAACCCCGAGGGCTACACGGGCACTCTGAAGGAGGCCGTGGTCGGCGCCGACGTCTTCATCGGCGTCTCGGCCCCGAACGTGCTGTCCGGCGAGGACGTCGCCGCCATGGCGGAGGGCGCCATCGTGTTCGCGCTCGCGAACCCGGACCCCGAGGTGGACCCGGCCGTCGCCCGCCAGACCGCCGCCGTCGTCGCCACCGGCCGCTCCGACTTCCCGAACCAGATCAACAACGTGCTGGTCTTCCCGGGTGTCTTCCGCGGTCTGCTGGACGCCCAGTCCCGCACCGTGAACACGGAGATGATGCTGGCCGCGGCGAGCGCGCTCGCGGACGTCGTCGGCGAGGACGAGCTGAACGCGAACTACATCATCCCGTCGGTCTTCAACGACAAGGTGGCCGGCGCGGTCGCGGGCGCCGTCCGCAAGGCGGCGTCGGGCTCCTGAAGGGCTCCTGAGGCCCTCCTGAGGCCCGCTGTGAGAGCCCTCACGGCGGGCCGCTCCCGGCGCGTCGCGAGATGCGGGCCCGGCGGGGCGCCTCTAGGGTTGCGGGGATGCCCGCGGGGTCCGCGGTCCGCAGCGGCGTGCGAGCGAAGGCATGGACGGAGCGTCACCGCGGCGTGACTGTGGCGCTTTTCGTGTGACCCCGACGGGTGCCGGATTGGCTTTCCCGCCGCTGGTGGGGGCAGGATGCGTAACCGGGCGAGAGGGTCTGACGTTCAGACCCGGGTCCGGGGACTGTCCTAGGGCCCTGGCAGCATCGGCTTCGATCTCACGCCTCTAAGGCAAGTTGAACACGGGAGTACAACATGAACCGCAGTGAGCTGGTGGCCGCTCTGTCCGAGCGCGCCGAGGTGACCCGCAAGGACGCCGACGCCGTTCTGGCCGCGCTCGCCGAGACCGTTGGCGAGATTGTCGCCAAGGGCGACGAGAAGGTCACCATCCCCGGCTTCCTGACCTTCGAGCGCACCCACCGTGCCGCTCGCACCGCGCGCAACCCGCAGACCGGCGACCCCATCCAGATCCCGGCCGGCTACAGCGTGAAGGTCTCCGCGGGCTCCAAGCTCAAGGAAGCCGCCAAGGGCAAGTAAGTCCTGCCCCGGCGCCGAGGGCCGCACAGGCTTTTGGAACGGCAGTGGTACGCAGAACGACGATGGGCGGTCACCCCCGGGCGGGGTGGCCGCCCTTCGGCTTGTCCGGGGCCGGACGGACGTGGGCGGACGGGACGCGGGGCCCCCGGGGAGCCGCGCCGGGCCGCTCCGGCCCTGGTGGTCCGGAGCGGCCCGGCAGGCCCTGTGAGGGCCCGTCAGGGCCCTTGGCGGGGCCCCGGTATGCCCGTGGCATGCCCACTCACCCGCAGAAGGCCGTGAAAAAGCCCCCCGGGCCCTCGAACGGGGCCAGGGGGGCTTTCGCGTACGCGAGTACGGCTACGGCTACGGCTCAGACGAGGTCGCCGCCGGGCAGCTCGACCTTCGCGCCGAGCTCCACGAGCTTCTCCATGAAGTTCTCGTAGCCGCGGTTGATCAGGTCGATGCCGTGCACGCGCGAGGTGCCCTCGGCGGCCAGCGCCGCGATGAGGTACGAGAACCCGCCGCGCAGGTCGGGGATGACCAGGTCGGCGCCCTGCAGCTTGGTCGGGCCGGAGACGACCGCCGAGTGCAGGAAGTTGCGCTGGCCGAAGCGGCAGGCCGAGCCGCCCAGGCACTCGCGGTACAGCTGGATGTGAGCACCCATCTGGTTGAGCGCCGAGGTGAATCCGAGGCGGGACTCGTAGACCGTCTCGTGGACGATCGACAGGCCGGAGGCCTGGGTGAGGGCCACGACGAGCGGCTGCTGCCAGTCGGTCTGGAAGCCGGGGTGGACGTCGGTCTCCAGCGCGATGGCCTTGAGCGGGCCGCCCGGGTGCCAGAAGCGGATGCCGTCGTCGTCGATCTCGAACGCCCCGCCGACCCGGCGGAAGGTGTTCAGGAAGGTCATCATCGAACGCTGCTGGGCGCCGCGCACGTAGATGTTGCCGCCGGTGGCCAGGGCCGCGGAAGCCCAGGACGCGGCCTCCAGACGGTCCGGCAGGGCCTTGTGGTTGTAGCCGCCGAGCCGGTCGACACCCGTGATGCGGATGGTCCGGTCCGTGTCGACGGAGATGATCGCGCCCATCTTCTGCAGGACGCAGATGAGGTCCTCGATCTCCGGCTCGACCGCGGCGTTGCTGAGCTCGGTGACGCCCTCGGCCAGGACGGCCGTCAGCAGCACCTGCTCGGTCGAGCCGACGGACGGGTAGGGGAGGCGGATCTTGCAGCCGCGCAGGCGCTGCGGGGCTTCCAGGTACTGGCCGCCCTCGCGCTTCTCGATGGTCGCGCCGAACTGGCGGAGCACGTCGAAGTGGAAGTCGATCGGCCGGCCGCCGATGTCGCAGCCGCCGAGACCCGGGATGAAGGCGTGGCCGAGACGGTGCAGCAGGGGGCCGCAGAACAGGATCGGGATGCGCGACGAACCCGCGTGGGCATCGATGTCGGCGACGTTGGCGCTCTCGACGTGGGTGGGGTCGAGCACCAGCTCGCCCGGCTCCTCGCCGGGGCGGACCGTCACCCCGTGCAGCTGGAGCAGCCCGCGTACGACACGCACGTCACGGATGTCGGGAACGTTGCGCAGCCGGCTGGGTTCGCTGCCGAGCAGAGCGGCCACCATGGCCTTGGGCACGAGGTTCTTCGCGCCGCGGACACGGATCTCGCCCTCAAGCGGGGTGCCGCCGTGGACAAGCAGGACATCGTCGGTGACGGTCATGAATCTCGCGTTCCGAAGAGGGGGTGGGCAGGGGGGCCAGGGAAAAGGGTAAGGGCCACCACCCCCTTGTTCGTAAGGCCGACGTGGCCGTAGGACTGTCATGAATTCGGTACAACACCCTGCGTATCCACCACATGGCGGAGCGTTGCGTTCCGGCTACTCCGTCCGTGCGCGCTCCTCACTGCTGCGGTGCGCCCTGAGCTGCGTACGATCCGATCTCTCCGCCGGGGCTCCGCAAAGCGCGAATGTGCGGGATCATGGCGGCATGACCGAGGTGTCCTCCCTCACAGGGCGGCTGCTCGTGGCCACCCCCGCCCTCGCGGACCCGAATTTCGACCGCGCGGTGGTGCTGCTGCTCGACCACGACGAGCAGGGCTCGCTCGGCGTTGTCCTGAACCGGCCCACGCCCGTCGGCGTCGGCGACGTCCTGCTCGCCTGGGCGCCCCTGGCCGGCGCCCCCGGCGTGGTGTTCCAGGGCGGGCCCGTGGCGCTGGACTCGGCCCTCGGGCTGGCGGTCATCCCGGGCGAGGAGGGGCCGCTCGGCTGGCGCCGGGTGCACGGGGCGATCGGGCTCGTCGACCTGGAGGCGCCGCCGGAGCTGCTGGCCGCGGCCCTCGGCGGCCTGCGGATCTTCGCCGGCTACTCGGGCTGGGGCCCGGGCCAGCTGGAGGAGGAGCTCGGCGACGGCGCCTGGTACGTGGTGGAGTCGGAGCCCGGTGACGTGTCCTTCCCCGACCCCGAACAACTGTGGCGGGCGGTGCTGCGCCGCCAGCGCAGCGAACTCGCGATGGTCGCCACCTATCCGGACGACCCGTCGCTCAACTGACGGGCGCGGGGTTAAGTACCCTGGGTGGCATGAGCACTCTTGAGCCCGAGCGCGGGACTGGCACGGGGACCCTCGTAGAGCCGACGCCGCAGGTGTCGCACGGTGACGGCGACCACGAGCGCTTCGCCCACTACGTCCAGAAGGACAAGATCATGGCGAGCGCGCTCGACGGCACCCCCGTCGTCGCGCTCTGCGGCAAGGTCTGGGTACCGGGCCGGGACCCGAAGAAGTACCCGGTCTGCCCCATGTGCAAGGAGATCTACGAGTCCATGGGCCCCGGCGGGGACAAGGACAAGGGCGGCAAGGACAACTAGTCCGACCCCTCTTCCTCCCTCTTTCGCGGGACCGAGGCCTCCGGCGCACCACCGTGCGTCCGGGGGCCTTTGCCGTGCCCGCGGCGCGCGTTAGGGTCGGCGCCACGAGCACTCTGCGGAACGTGCGTTGCGCAGGGCGCAACACGCTGACGCGAAGGGCCGACGCATGGACCCGCTCCCCACGGACCCGCTCCGCACGGACCTGCCCCGCACGGACCTCATCCCCGCACCCCGGGTCGCCGACCTCCACCCGGACGGGCGCCGCTTCGCCTTCGGGCCCGAGCCGCTCCTCGACGCCGGACCGGGGGCCGGGACGGTCGCGCGGTGGCTGCGGCGCGAGCTCGGGGCGGCCACCGGCTGGGAGCTGCCCGCCGCCGGGGCCGGCCGCGGCGCCGAGCTGCGGCTGCGCGTCGACCCCGACGGCGCGGGGGGCGCCGGGCCGGAGGCGTACCGCATCGACATCGGCCCGGACGGCGCCGAGCTGACGGGCGCGACGGCCGCCGGGCTGTTCTGGGCCGCCCAGACGCTGCGTCAGCTCCTCGGGCCCGACGCCTACCGGAAGGCGCCGCCGATCGGGCCGGGGCGGGCGTGGAGCCTGCCGTACGGCACGGTCGTGGACGGCCCGCGGTTCGGGTGGCGCGGGATGATGCTCGACGTGGCCCGCCACTTCACGCCCAAGGACGGGGTGCTGCGGTACGTCGACCTGCTCGCCGCCCACAAGCTCAACGTGCTGCACCTGCACCTGACGGACGACCAGGGCTGGCGGGTCGAGATCAAGCGGTACCCGCGCCTCACCGAGGTCGGCGGATGGCGGGCGCGCAGCCGGTGGGGGCACCGGGCCTCGCCGCTGTGGAACGAGACCCCGCACGGCGGCTTCTACACGCAGGACGACATCCGCGAGATCGTCGCGTACGCCGCCGAGCGGCACGTGCGGGTGGTCCCGGAGATCGACGTGCCGGGGCATTCGCAGGCTGCGATCGCCGCGTACCCGGAGCTGGGCAACACCGACGTCGTCGACACGGCGGCGCTGCGCGTGTGGGACGACTGGGGGATCAGCGAGAACGTGCTCGCGCCGACCGAGGCCGTGCTGCGGTTCTACGAGGGGGTCTTCGAGGAGCTGTTGGAGCTGTTCCCGGCGGAGGTCTCGCCCTTCGTGCACGTGGGCGGCGACGAGTGCCCGAAGGCGCAGTGGAAGGCCTCCGGCGCCGCGCAGGAGCGGATCCGCGCGCTGGGGGTGGACGGGGAGGACGGCCTGCAGTCCTGGTTCGTCCGGCACTTCGACGGCTGGCTCGCGGAGCGCGGGCGGCGGCTGATCGGATGGGACGAGATCCTGGAGGGCGGGCTCGCGCCGGGGGCGGCCGTCTCCTCGTGGCGCGGCTACGCGGGCGGCATCGCCGCCGCCGAGGCCGGCCACGACGTGGTCATGTGTCCCGAGCAGCAGGTGTACCTGGACCACCGTCAGGCGGGCGGCGGGGACGAGCCGATGCCCATCGGGTACGTGCGCTCGCTGGAGGACGTGTACCGCTTCGAGCCGGTGCCGCCGAAGCTGTCGCCGGAGGCGGCCGCGCACGTGCTGGGCGCGCAGGCCAATGTGTGGACCGAGGTGACGGAGAACCAGGACCGCGTCGACTACCAGGCGTTCCCGCGGCTGGCCGCCTTCGCGGAGGCGGTGTGGTCGCGGCTGCCGGAGCCGGAGGAGCGGGACTACCCGGACTTCGAGGCGCGGATGGCGGGCCACTACGCGCGGCTGGACGTCCTCGGGGTCGGTTACCGGCCACCGGGCGGGCCGCTGCCGTGGCAGCGGCGGCCCGGGGTACCGGGACGTCCGATCGAGGGCGCGCCCCCGAACGTGTGACACGGGCGCGGAGCGGCGGACCTGAACGGAAAGGGAACGGGTCCGGAACTCTCGCTGGATTTCCCGCTATACGGGGAAAATCGGACGTTCGGGTAGGAGGTCCGGCGAAGGCGGCACGGCGGGCGTACGGGGCGTCGGGCACCGGCCGGGCCCGGGCCGGGCCGCCGCGGGGCGCAGGGCGTGCGGGAGCCGGGCGCGGGGGCGCACGGGGGGTCGCACGGGGGCGGGGGCACGGGGTGGACCCTCGCGCCGAGCGGCCCGGAAGATGTGCCAGAGTTGCCACGTCCCGGCGGTGAGCACGTACCGTACGGCGGACAGGCGTGAGCGCCGGGACCGGGACATCGGGAAGGGGCAGCTGGGTTGACCACGCACGCACCGCACGCACTGCACGCACCGGATTCACCTCAGGGCCCCCAGGGGCCCCAGGTGGCGCAGTCCGTGACACTGCCGGCCTCGCTCGACGAGGCCGTGGCGGCGCTCACCGCCATGCCCGCGGCCGTGCCCGTCGCGGGTGGCACCGACCTCATGGCCGCCGTCAACGCCGGGCTGCTGCGGCCCGCCGCTCTGGTGGGCCTGGGACGGATCAACGAGATCCGCGGCTGGCAGTACCAGGACGGCCACGCGCTGCTCGGCGCGGGCCTCACGCACGCGCGAATGGGACGGCCGGATTTCGCCGCTCTGATCCCGGCGCTGGCCGCGGCCGCACGCGCCGCCGGCCCCCCGCAGATCCGCAACGCGGGCACCCTCGGCGGGAACATCGCCACCGCCGCGCCCACGGGTGACGCACTGCCCGTGCTGGCCGCGCTGGAAGCCGTCCTCGTCATCGTCGGCCCGGGCGGGCAGCGGGAGATCCCGGTGTCGCACCTGCTGGCCGGCCGCGAGATGCTGCGGCCGGGCGAGCTGATCGGTTTCGTCCGGGTGCCGCTGCTGCACGCGCCGCAGGTGTTCCTGAAGGCCACGGGGCGTACCGGGCCGGGGCGTGCGGTGGCGTCCGTGGGTCTCGTACTGGATCCCGCGCGCCGTGGTGTGCGCTGTGCGATCGGTGCGGTGGCCCCGATGCCGCTGCGGCCGCTGGAGGCCGAGCAGTGGGTGGCCTCGCTGATCGACTGGGACGGCGAGCGGAGCCTGGCCCCCGAGGCCCTGGAGGCCTTCGGCGAGTACGTCGCGGCCGCCTGCGTGCCCGACCAGGGGGAGCCGGTGGCTCCCGGTGTACTGCATCTGCGGCGGACGGTGGCCGTCCTGGCACGCAGGGCCCTGGGGAGGGCACTGACCTCATGAGCGAGAACGAGAACGAGAACGCGAACGTGACCCAGGGGAACGGCACGGCGAGCTGGGGCTGGGAACCGGTCCCGCAGGGCGGCGAGTACGACTCGGACGCCACGGCCTTCGTGAAACTGCCGCAGGACATGCTGGACGCGCTCGGCACCGGGGAGCCCCTCGCGGCGCCCGGGCACGGCTACGTGCCGCCGCCGATGATCGTGCCGCTCGGCACGGCCACCACCGATCCGGCGGCCACGGGTACCTGGACGATCCCGGTGCAGTGGCCGGAGGCGGGAGGTTCGGCTCCGGCCGGGCCGGCGCCCGCGGCCGGGTCGGGCGCAGGGTCCGGGTCCGGGTCGGTGGGCGGGCCGATCCCCGCGTCGATCCCGATTCCGGCGTCGGTCGCCGCGGCGTTCGCCGAGACGGAGCCGGAGCAGCAGACGGATTCGGGCGCGACGGCGGAGTGGCGGTTCCCGGAGGCGGCGCAGGAGCCCGAGACCGCGGCTTCGGCGACCGGCCAGTGGGCCGTTCCCGAGTTCTCCGAATTCCCCGGACAGCAGGGTGACTTCCGCCAGGGCGGGCTGGACGCCGACTGGAGCCAGGCCCCGGCGACGCTGCCGGGCGGCGCTCCGGCGCCGTGGGCGTACCTGACGCAGCAGCCGGCCGGGGACCCGGACGGACACCTGGGCGGGACCCTGGGCGCGGGCGTCCTGCCGGGCACGGACGAGGCCGCCGCGGCTTCGGCCGCCGCCGCGACGGCGCACGCCGCCGGGCGGCTGCTCGGCGGGCCCGGAGTGGGCGCCGCCGGGCGCGGCCCGCGCGTGCTGGGCGGCCCGGGCGTGGGCACCCCGCTCCCGGAGGGCGAGCCGGCGCACCCGGCCCCGCACGACATCGACGCCGCCCACGGCCCGGCGGCGGAGCAGGCCGAGGGCGCCCGGACCGGCGAGCACGCGGACCGCGCGGAGCCGGCCGGGTACGCGGGCCAGGCCGGGCACGGCGAACACGCGGAACACCTCGGGTACGCGGGGCACACCGGGCACGGCGCTTACGCCGGGCACGTCGGGCCGGCCCCGCACGCGGGCACCGACGGGCGCGGTTTCACCGCCTTCGGCGAAGCACCGGAGCCGGCCGCGGCCACCGAGCCCGCGGCCGCGCAGCCGGTGGCTTCCGGCGGCCTGGACCTCTTCGGCGGAGTACGGGCCGAGGCGCCGGCCGGCGCCGAGCCCGGGCAGCCCGTCGAGCCGGCGCAGCCCGGGGGCACCGACGGGCAGGGCTTCGCGGCCTTCGGCCATGCGGCGCCCGAGCCGGCGCCGGTGCCGGAGGCAGAGGCTGGGGCCGAGACCGTCGCGCACGACGTCGTGCCCGGGGCGGAGCCGGCCCGGCCGGAGCCCGGCCCCGCGGCTGCCGACGCCGGATCCCGGGAGGAGCCGGCCGCGGCGGAGACCCCGGCCGACCACACGCCGGGTGCGGACACCGCCGACAGCGCCGTGACACTCCCGGACGCGGAGACCGGCCGGGGGATCCCGGCCGAGGTGCCGACGTACGAAGAAGGAACGGCCGACGAGGCCGCCGCCCATCACGAACACCCGCAGGCCTCGTACGTACTGCGCGTCAACGGCGCCGACCGGCCCGTCACCGGCGCCTGGATCGGCGAGTCCCTGCTCTACGTGCTGCGCGAGCGCCTCGGCCTCGCCGGTGCCAAGGACGGCTGCTCGCAGGGCGAGTGCGGCGCCTGCGCCGTGCAGGTCGACGGCCGGCTGGTCGCCTCGTGCCTGGTTCCGGCCGCGACGGCCGCCGGCAGCGAGGTGCGCACCGTCGAGGGGCTCGCGACGAACGGGGAACTCTCGGACGTGCAGCAGGCGTTGTGCAGGTCGGGTGCGGTGCAGTGCGGGTTCTGCGTACCCGGCATGGCCATGACCATCCACGACCTGCTGGAGGGCAACCACGCCCCCAGCGAGCTGGAGACCCGTCAGGCGTTGTGCGGCAACCTCTGCCGCTGCTCCGGCTACGCGGGCGTCGTCGACGCCGTGCGCGAGGTCGTGGCCGAGCGCGAGGCGGCCGCCGCCGAGCCCACGGCCCAGGGCCACGCTCCGGACCACGGCCAGGGCCACGGCCACGGGCAGGGCCACGGCCAGGCTTCGGGCCAGGGGCCGGAAGCGCGCATCCCGCACCAGGCAGCGCCCGGCGAGGGCGGCATCCACCACGGAGGCACGGCGTGAGCGGGCAGGACGCGGCGACCGCGACGACAACGGTGAACACCACGGTGACGGCCCTGGCCGCCCCGTCGGCGGAGGCCTCGGAGCAGCAGGTGCCGCGCGGCATCGGCGCGTCCGTGCCCGCCACCGACGCCCGCGCCAAGACCGAGGGCACCTTCCCCTACGCCGCCGACCTGTGGGCCGAGGGCCTCCTGTGGGCCGCCGTGCTGCGCTCCCCGCACGCCCACGCCCGGATCCTGTCCATCGACACCACGGCCGCCGCCGAGATGCCCGGCGTGCGCGCCGTCGTCACCCACGCCGACGTCCCCGGCGCCACCACGCACGGCCGGCGCATCGCCGACCGGCCGGTGTTCGCGCACGACGTCGTACGCCACCACGGCGAGCCCATCGCCGCCGTCGCCGCCGACCACCCCGACACCGCGCGGCTCGCCGCGGCCGCGATCGCCGTCGAGTACGAACTCCTCGACCCGGTGACCGACCCCGAGCAGTCGTTCGGCGCGCCCGCCCTGCACCCCGACGGCAACCTGATCCGGCACATCCCGCTGCGCTACGGCGACCCGGAGGTGACCGGCGACGTGGTCGTCGAGGGCCTGTACCGGATCGGCCGCCAGGACCCCGCCCCGATCGGCGCCGAGGCCGGACTGGCCGTGCCGCGGCCCGACGGCGGCGTGGAGCTGTACACCGCCTCCACCGACCCGCACAGCGACCGCGAGCTGGCCGCCGCCTGCTTCGGACTGGAACCGGACCGCGTACGCGTCGTCGTCACCGGCGTGCCGGGCGCCACGGCGGACCGCGAGGACGCCGCCTTCCAGCTCCCGCTCGGCCTGCTCGCCCTGCGCACCGGCTGCCCGGTCAAACTGGCCGCCACCCGCGAGGAGTCCTTCCTCGGCCACACCCACCGGCACCCGACCCTGCTGCGCTACCGCCACCACGCGGACGCGGAGGGCCGCCTGGTCAAGGTCGAGGCGCAGATCCTGATGGACGCCGGCGCGTACGCCGACGCCTCCTCCGAGTCCCTGGCGGCGGCGGTGGCCTTCGCCTGCGGCCCGTACGTGGTCCCGCACGCCTTCGTGGAGGGCTGGGCGGTCCGCACCAACAACCCGCCGTCGGGCCACGTCCGCGGCGAGGGCGCCATGCAGGTGTGCGCCGCGTACGAGGGCCAGATGGACAAGCTCGCGGCCGCGCTCGGCATGGACGGCGCGGAACTGCGCATGCGCAACGTCCTGGCGACGGGAGACCTCCTCCCCACCGGCCAGACGGTGACCTGCCCGGCCCCGGTGGCGGAACTGCTGCGCGCGGTGCGCGACTTCGAACTGCCCGGCCTCCCGAAGGACACCCCGGAGGACGAGTGGCTGCTGCCGGGCGGCCCCGAGGGTGCGGGCGAGCCGGGCGCGGTGCGCCGCGGCGTCGGCTACGGCGTCGGCATGGTGCACATGCTCGGCGCGGAGGGCACGGACGAGGTCTCGACGGCCACCGTCAAGGTCGTCAACGGCGTGGCCACGGTCATCTGCGCGGCGGTCGACACCGGCCAGGGTTTCGGCACGCTGGCCCGCCAGATCGTCCAGGAGGTGCTGGGCGTCGACGAGGTGGCGGTCGCCCCGGTGGACACCGACCAGCCGCCGGCCGGCCCGTCGGCGCACGGCCGCCACACGTGGGTGTCGGGCGGCGCGGTGGAGCGCGCGGCCAAGATGGTCCGCACCCAACTCCTGCAGCCCATGGCCCACAAGCTGGGCATGTCGACGGAGCTCCTGCAGATCGCGGACGGCCGGATCACGTCGTACGACGGCGCCTTCTCGATGAGCGTCACGGAGGCGATGGAGGGCAAGGAACTCTGGGCGACGGCCCAGTGCCGCCCCCACCCGACGGAACCCCTGGACGCGGACGGGCAGGGCGACGCGTTCGTGGGCCTCGCCTTCTGCGCGATCCGCGCGGTGGTGGACGTGGACATCGAACTCGGCTCGGTACGTGTCGTGGAGCTCGCGGTCGCCCAGGACGTCGGCCGCATCCTCAACCCCCGCCAGCTGGAAGCCCGTATCGAAGCGGGCGTCACGCAGGGCGTCGGCGCGGCCCTGACGGAGAACCTCCGCACGGTCGCCGGCCTCGTCCGCCACCCCGACCTGACGGGCTACGCACTGCCGACGTCGCTGGACGCCCCGGCCGTGCGCATTGTCAAACTGGTCGAGGAACGCGACGTGGTGGCCCCGTTCGGCGCGAAGGCGGCGAGCGCGATCCCGGTGGTCACGACCCCGGCGGCGATCGCCTCGGCGGTACGGGCGGCCACGGGCCGTCCGGTCAACAGGCTCCCGATCAGGCCATCGGCGGCGGTGGCCGCGCCCAACTCGTGACCGTGTGACCCACATTGCACGTGCAACCCGGACTTGGGGCTGTCGTTGCCTGTCGCTAGAGTGATCGGTACACGTATGCACGTGCGCGTGCACACGGGTGCGAACGGGGACGGGGAGCGGCGCTGGCGCCGCGCCCACGGGGAGACGGGGAGGCCAACGTGGCAGACGACAACGGGGTAGCTGCGGTCCAAGCGGGCCTTTCGCTGGGGATGGCGGGTCCGCTCGGCGTGTTCGCGGGAGTGGCGTACGCAGCGACGGCTGCGGCGTTGCAGGTTCAGTACGACGAGTTGAAGGACTACCAGAAGCTGGTGGACGACCTTCTGAAGACGCTGAAGGAGTCCCCGGCCCATCACGGGAAGCTGGAGGACGGCACCCTGCCGGTGGGAGCCCTGGGGAAAGACTTCGCTCAGGCCGACAAGCTCTACAAGGCGTACACCACGGTCCACACGGAGCTGAAGAACCTGTCGAAGGGGCTGGCGGTGCAGATCGAGGCTCTCGGCATCGCCGTCCAGACCGCGGGCAAGGGCTACGCCGACGTCGACGAGGAGACGAAGCGGCGCATGGCGCTCCTTGCCAAGCAGGCCCATGACCAGTACGTCGTGAAGCGCGACCCGTACGCGGACAAGATGGCCGAAGGCGGACAGGCCGCGCCGACGAAGAAGGG
The DNA here is from genome assembly GCF_042894695.1 of Streptomyces sp. NPDC001513. Lineage (NCBI taxonomy): Bacteria > Bacillati > Actinomycetota > Actinomycetes > Kitasatosporales > Streptomycetaceae > Streptomyces > Streptomyces sp. NPDC001513. The sequence continues at coordinate 315,491 of NZ_JBIAVU010000010.1, read as the reverse complement.
CGTTGTTCTCGGATGAGCGAGTTTGAGGGCTACACGCACGCACAGCTGTACGCCATGGTCGCGGCGATGGACCCGGACAAGGCTCTTGTCTGCGCAACGCAGCTCACCACTGCCGCCGCGACGATCAGGGAAATCGGGGATCTACTCAAGAAGCACCAGGTCAAGGGCTGGGAGGGTGAGGCGGCCGTCAAATTCCAGAACTGGGTGAACCAGACGGGCAGCGCCACACTGGTGCTGGCCGACTACAGCGCCGCCGGCGGCACGTACATGGCGGAGTCTGTCCAGATCATGCGCGAGGTCAAGCCGACCGACTACGGCGCGGGCAACATGCCCAAGTACAGCGCGTCCGCGGAGGCGACCCTCAAGGAGAACCTCGCGACGTCCCGCGAGTACCACAACGACCCGGACGCGGTGAAGCTGGGCCAAGAGGCCTGGTCGAAGCTGAACGGGGACCACGCGCGGGCCGTAGACGCGATGACCAAGCTGGCCGGGTCGTACGAGAAGACGGCCCAGAGCATGGACAACGAGAAGATCCCGACGTTCCCGCCGCCGCCGGATGTCTTTGTGCCGCCGGCTCGCGATGGCGAATACGACGTGGCGCGGTCTAGTGGAGGAACAGGCGGAGGAGTCGGCTCGACGGGCTCCTCGTCCACGACGACGGGCTCGTCGCACAGCACGTCATCGGACGATCCCGGATCGGTCACCAGCCGTCCGCAGCAGCCGGACAGCACGGTTCCGTCGGTGCCCGTGCCGTTGACTCCGGACCACGAGGTGGACGTCGACCTCGACAACGTCGCAACGCTTCCGGACCGGACGGTGCCTCCGGTGACGACCACGCCCGGCCCGCTGCCGACAGGTCCCGTCAGCCCCACCCCCGGTCCTGTACTCCCGCCCATGGGATTCCCGCCGGTCGGCGGTACGAAGCTGCCCAGCCTCACCGGCCCGGGAATCGGCCCGTACCCGACACTGGGCGGTCCCGGCACTCCTCCCCCTGGGGGCAAGGCTGTTGGAATGCCCCCGCGTGACAGCGGCATCACGGGCGGGCGGCCTGTGACGTCCACCGGCCCCAGCTCGGGCATCCCGCGTGGCAACGTCATCGGCGAAGGCAGTCACGCCGGCCGTGGCATGGGCGGCGGGATGGGTCCCGGCGGCGGCCACGGAGGCGGACAGAACGGTTTTGCGGCAGGTCGTCGACTTGCCTCGGAGCCGGGAGGCATCGTCGGAGGGAAGCCCGGTACGGGCGCTCGCCCGATCGCGAGCGGCCAGCCGTTCACCCAGGGCGGTTCGGGTCTCGTGCGTAATGGCGCGGGTGGCGCGGGCACGGGTGCCATGGGGCACGCGGGTGCTCGTGCGCAGACCCCGGGTAAGCGGCGGGACGACCAGAAGGGCGAGCGTCCCGACTATCTGGCCGAGGACGAAGAGACCTGGCAGGCCAACCGTCGTGTTGTCCCGCCTGTGGTCGACTGAGCGGAACGGACGTTGCACGGGATGCGCATGCGTAAGGCGACCTCGGCCCTGGTGGGTCTGCTGCTGGCCGGGGTCGCCGCGACCCCGGCCTACGCGGCCACTGTTCGATCGCAGCAATGGCATCTCGACGCCATGAAGGCGGACGAGATCTGGAAGACCAGTACAGGGAAGGGCGTCACCGTCGCGGTAATCGACGATGGGGTCAGGGAGATTCCCGAACTGGAAGGCCAGCTCGTCCCTGGCAAGCGATTCACTCCGGACGGCGGCGACGGACCCACTGACCAGGGCGGCCATGGCACAACCATGGCCGCTTTGATCGCCGGAACGGGGAAGCACCCGAGCGGCGACGGCGGCTACGGCCTTGCCCCCGGCGCCAAGATTCTCCCCATCCTCGTTGCGGACACTGAAATGGCGACGCCGACCTGGGTTGCGGCGATTCGGTACGCGGCAGACTCGGACGCCAAGATCATCAATATGTCCCTGGGGATCGGCGGCACACCGGAAGATGATCTGGCGCGGGCCGAGGCGGTGAAGTATGCCCTTGCGAAGGGAAAGCTGATCTTCGCCGCTGTCGGCAACACTGGCGATTCGACGAACCGGATTGAGTACCCGGGTGCGACCCCTGGGGTGGTCGGCGTAGGCGCGGTAGACGCCAGCGGTGAGCCGACCAAGGAATCACAGCACGGTCCCCAAGTAGAGCTGGTCGCACCTGGCATGGACATCTTCACGGCATGCTCGGGTAAGACGGGGGTCTGCAAGAACCACGGCACCAGTGACGCGACCGCCCTCGCCTCCGCCTCAGCCGCGCTGCTCTGGTCCGCGCACCCCGACTGGACCAACAACCAGGTCCTCCGCGTACTGCTGAACAACGCCGGCAAGCCCGTTGACGGCTCCGGGCGCAACGACTACGTCGGCTACGGCGTGGTCCGGCCCAGCGTCGCGCTGAAGAATCCCGGCGACCCCGGTCCCGCGGACGTGTACCCGCTGCCCGACCTGGCGGCTGCGGCGGCCGCGGGCAAGTCCCCCTCCGCTTCCGCGCCCGCAGATGCCAAGGCTCCCGACGCCTCCGCGCCGAAGGCCGAGGAGAAGAAGAGCGGCAGCTCGCTGACCTGGATCGCGCTCGGCCTGGGAGCCTGCGTGCTCATCGGTGGCGCCGTGACCGTGGTCGTCGTACGCCGCAACCGCTGAGCTTTGTTCCGCCCCGGCTTTCCCTGACCTGACCCTGACCTACCGGCTCTGACTCGGGAGTTCGCGCGATGTCGTTCGACAAGGAATGGTCGGCGGCTCGCGCCACGGCCACCGCCAACGTGTCCATGCGGCTCAACCAGGTGCCCGCCGATCCAGGCGGCGGCGGTGGCGGTGACCTCGAGCTCAATCAGGATCACATCGGTGCCGTCGGCTCCGACGCGTACAAGTTGCACACCCGCCTCCAGACGGACGGCAAGCACGCCGCCACCGCCACCTCCGAGACCGCCGGGGCCCTCACCAAGGAGGGCTTCGCGAGCGGGGCGGCGCTGCTCAAGGCCCACGGCGTCTGGGAGAGCCAGGTCAAGACCCTCGTGGCGGCCTGCGCCAACATCTCCAACGGCCTGAACTACTCGCTCGCCTCCCACGCCAAGGACGAGCAGCAGCTGCACGCAGACTTCACCGCGTCCGCGATCGACAAGTACCTGAAGTAGAAGCCGAAGTGGAAGTCGAAGTGGACGGGGCGCCTGCATGCTGACGTACGAGAACGTGATGAACGCGCCGCTGGACAAGCTCCAGACGGCCGTCACCGACTGGACGGCGATGGCCGGCAAGCTGGACGAGATGGCCGAGGCCGCTCGTACGGGCATGAAGGCGAAGGCCGACAAGGCCGACTGGAGCGGGGTCACCGCCGGGGTGGCGCGCGGGTTCGTCGACAAGACGGCCAAGGAGTTCGAGGACGCGGCCAAGGCCGCCAAGGGCATGCACCGGGTCCTCGCCGACGCGCACGCGACGTTCAAGGCCGCCCAGGACGAGCTGAAGAAGCTCGCCGCCGAGGCCCCGGCGGCCGGTTTCCGGATCGATGCCACCGGGCGGGTCTCCGCGATCCCCCTGCCCACCGAGGCGGACCGGAACGCGGCCCGGCACGACCCCGACTACCAGCAGACCCTGAACGCGAACCGCAATGCCTGGCAGACCCGGGTGAACCGGGCGGTGGAGGACGTCCAGGACGCCGACGACTCCCTGGTCCGCGCCCTCCAGGCGAACGTAGCCGACGAACACGACTTCAGCGGGCCGAAGTTCGAGACGCTCGACGCCGAACAGGCGGCCCGCGCGGCCGACCTGATGAAGAAGGTCACCGGCGCAGGCGGCACGGCGCGCAACGTCGAGGCCCTGCGCGAGCTGGAGGAGCTGCTCGACGACAACCGCGAGGACCCCGAGTTCTCGACGGGCTTCTACCGGACGATCGGCGCCGAGGGCACCCTCGACATGTACTCCAAGCTGTCTCTCGACGCGACGAGCCTCGGGCCGGCGGGCAAGGACCGCGCGCTGATGGTCGCGAACATCCAGAGCGACATGGGTGCCATGCTCGGCCTCGCCACGCACAAGGACGTGCCCCACCACCTCGACGCCGCCTGGACGACCCAGCTGATGAAGGCGGGCCGCAAGGAGATGGACGTGTTCGGCGGCGTCCGGCAGATCTACGGCTACCAGGCACTCGGCGCGCTGCTCCGCGAGGGCAAGTACGACACGGAGTTCCTGACCTCGGTCGGCCGCGACATGGTCGCCATGGACCGGAAGGATCCGCAGGCCTGGGAGTTCCACACCCCGTACGGCATGGAGTCGGTCCTCAGCCAGGGCGGGGACGGGCGCGGCTTCTACCCGCTGACCGGGCTGATGGAGGCGCTGGGCAACAACCCGGACGCGGCGACGGCCTTCTTCAACGAGCCGGTACGCGAGGACAGCAACAAGGACGGCATCGTCACGAAGGACGACAAGCCGGTCGGCGGCCAGCACGGCAAGGACCGCGGCATGGTCGACTACATGCTCGACAAGAAGCCGTACATGGACAGCTTCGACATCACGAGGACCGGCGAACTCCACCCGGCCCAGCAGGCGCTCGGCGACGCCCTCATGGCGGCGGTCTCCCACCGGAGCCCGGGCGACGAGGACTCCCCGCCCGTCGCGCACACCAAGGAGATGGCGGCCGTCATGGAACGCGTCGTCGAGAAGATCGGCGACAAGCCGGAACTGGTCGACGCGGAGCCGGGCGAGCCGGAGGGGCCCCTGAACGGGCTGTCCGGGCACTTCGGCCAGATGGCGGCGGAGTACATGCCGGACATCCAGGCGTCGGCGGAAAACAGCAGCCGGATGATCAAGGCCAATGGTGAGATGGCCGTGTTCAACAAGGCCGACATGGCGGCGTTCATCGGAGCAGTGGGCCAGGACCCGGACGCGTACGGCGCCATCACCAATGCCCAGCGGGCGTTCACGACGACGCTCATCAACGATGTCATCGCGCACCGGAACGAGTACGAGGAGATCGACGCGGCGATCACGGTCGCCGTGCACCCCGGTGGTCAGATTGCGGGCATCCTCTCCGAGGCCAGGGCCGAGGGCACCTTCACAGAGAACGGCCACAAGGCGGAGGAGTACGTCAAAGGCGTCGAGGACAACGCCAAGTGGGTCAACCGTGTCATCACGGCGGCAGGTGGCAAGTACCTGGAAATGGTGCCGCTTGCCGGTGACGTCGTGGAGTGGCTTCAGGAAGACATCACGGAGGGCGTGGTCGAACGGGCGACGAAGGACCAGGCCGACAAGAAAGGCGAGGCCGATCACAAGGCCGTGCTTGACTACACGCAAGCCCAGTTGGAGGCTGGCCTGTCCGCAGAGCAATCGGTTCGCAAGGCCGCGGAGGGGACGGGCATGAACCAGCGGAGCATCGACGCCCTCGCCGGTTTGGCTTCGACGCAGACGGCGAACGCCCACGCGGTCGGCCGTGGCCAGGTCGTCACGTCGAACGGCGGCTCCTGATGCGCAGCGCCCGTACGTCCCTCGTGCTCGCAGTCTCCCTGGTCGCGGCGGCAGCGCTGACCGGGTGCGCGCAGGAGAAGAAGGAGGCCGCCCCGCAGTTGCCGGAGCGCACCTGCTTCGGCGTCTTCACCCGGTCTGACCTGGAGCCCCTCATGGGCTACGGGGACACGGTGGAGGTCTCCGGGCCTGTCGATGCCCGTCTGACCGTGCAGCGCCCCGGGGCCACGTGCAACGTCTACGTAGACGGCCAGGGGCGGGTCCTCGTCTCGGCCACACGCCGGCCCCTGGGGCAGGAGGTCCACTGGCCCCCCACCGACCCCGCACCGGATCCGCTTCCCCTCGGCGACAAGGGCAACGTGTGGCAGACGGGTGCCCGCGTCGCCCTCACCTGCAAGGGACCCCAGGACTCGTTCGAGCTCGAGCTCGGGCTCAGCGGCTCTGTGGAGCACATGAAGCCCGGCACATCGCGAGCCTTGTTCACCGAGCTCATGACGAAGTACCTGGAGTCCGCGAAGGAGCAGACCGGGTGCGGCGTCTGAGGCGGCGCGGCCGGGGAAGGCGAAAGCCGCTCGGGGGTGCGCCTGTCCTCGAGTGGCCCGCCGCGAAGCCGTGACCGGAATCGAACCGGCGTAACCCGCTGTGCGGGCGAGTCCCTGACAGGGCTGTCGCGGACGGACATCGACGTGCTGGCCGGAGCCGCCTCCCGGGAGACCACCAACGGCCATTCGGCCGGACGCGACCAGGTGGCATCGGCGGCCGGCACGCCGTGAACGGCGCACAGCCCGAAGGACCGGTGCGGAGAAGGGGCGAGGAATGGCTTGTACGAGGACACGGACGGCGCGGCTCTCGGGGCTCGTGGCGGGTGCGCTCCTGCTCGCGGGATGCGGGTCCGGCACCGAGCCAGTGGGAGCAGGGCTCCTGGAAGGCCGAGCTCGGGAACGACTACCTGGTCATCGCGCACTCCGCCGCCCGCGCCCTGGCCAAGGAACTGGGCTGCCGGGATGGCGGCGAGCTGCCCGAGCAGCCCGCGGGACTGCCGGCCGCAGCGCCGTGACCGGCATCGGCACTGCTGCCCGTACGCCGGTGGTCTCGGCTGCCCTCGCCGTGGCCCTCGCCCTCCTCTCCGGCTGCGCCGAGGAGCAGAAACCCTTGGCCGCCTCGAAGGTGCGGCCCGAGACGTGCTTCGGCGCCTTCACGCCGGACGAGCTGGCGCCCCTGCTGGGCAGGGGCGACGAGGTCATGGTCGACTCCCCCTACGACCTCCGACTGAACGCGCAACGGCCCGGCGTGACCTGCAACGTCTACGTCGACGGCAAGAGTGGACTGCTTGCCACGGCAGAGCGCCAGCCCCTCGGGCAGGGGGTGCACTGGCCGCTGGAGAAGGTGAACGCCGAGCCGATCCCGGCGGTGGAGAACGGCAAGGTGTGGAACACCGGAGCCGCCGCCCTGCTGTCCTGCAAGGGGGCCACGGACTCCTTCGAGCTGGAGCTGTGGCTGAGTGGATCCGTCGACGGGAAGAAGCCCGGCGACTCGCGCCCGGTGCTCGCCGCGCTCATGAAGAAGTACGCCGACTACGCGAAACAGCAGACCCGGTGCGGCAGCTCATGAGCCGGCGGCCGGACGGGGAAGGTGCCGGGTGCCCGGCTCATGACCTACGTCTGGCCTGAGCTGTCTTCGCTCGCCGGTTCCTGCTCACCGGCGCTGGTTCGCTCTGCTGCTGAGGGATTCCTCGCTTCGGCCAGATCACTCCCTCATTCGCTCGGCGGTGCGCGAGGGAAACACCCGTCAACGACATGATGAACCATGCCATGACGGCTACTCCCCACCGGCCGAATTCATTCCAGGCGAGCGCAAGGCTGGGGGTCAGCAGGCAGATGTATGCGAACCGTAGTCGCCATTTGTGGAGGGGGAGCGCCGGAACATTCATCCTGACGCTGTACTCGCTGATGATGATCCAGTCGTCGATGAAGAACGCGAAGGCATAGGACAGCACGGCCATCCATACGCCATGTATTCCGCGGCCTTGGAGTAGCCACATGAGCGTGAGCGCGGAAAGGAAGACGCCCCCTTGGGCGTTGGTCAGGTTCAGCTGCCGCATCTCTCTCCAGAGGGTTGCGGCCGGCCCTTTGTTCTTGAACAGGGCACGCACTTGAGCGGAATAGCGAATCGTTGCCGTCAGTGCGACAAGCAGGGTGGTGATGCGCAGGATCAGCGATCCGTTGGACACTTGCTCTGTCAAACTGTCCAGCGCGCGCCCTCGGTCGCTGAGGGCCATCGGGAGCCACTCGTCGATGCTGTCAAGCGGATCGCTGAGCGCCATCACGCAGCAGGCGACGGCCAGCCCGAAATTGATGGAGCCCTGGATCGTGCTGAATCCGAGACGTAGTTTTGTGTTCAGTGCCGTACGGGAGAGGTTCTCGGTTCTCCACTGCTTCATCTGTTGCATGTGGTCGCGGAGGAATTCGCGCGACGCATCCGGGGACGATATCTTAGAAGAGCGGCGAAGCATGTCGAGGAGCCCTAACGGAGGCGCGGGCTCAATTCCATCGAAAACTTCTCGTCTCACGGTGCGTCTCGTGCCGATATCGGAGATTACGGCCGCCAGAAAGAATGTGGCGAACCCCGCGATGGCGGCGGATTTGATGATGGGATCAGTGAGCAGCTGCGTCATAGCTCCTCCTATGCGCGATGCCTGACCGGCATGGCAGCTGGGATCAAGAGGCGCCATCATTCCAGGCCGACGTGCAGGGCGGAGGCGTTTTGCCGCTGGTTCGCCCCGTCGAGGTTCGGTGCAGCTTCTTGAACACGAAACGGGACGCGCAGGCCGCCGGACGACCGCAGCGCAGGTGCTCTGGATGGCCCACCGGCTGCTCCGCTGCCGGGACGCCGTGGTTGCCGGCCACACCCGGGACGACACGGAGTGCGCGCAGGTTCGGCGTGACCTCGGGAACACGAGCCGGACAAGGCGAAAGCCGCTCGGGGGTGCGCCTGCCCCCGAGCGGCTCGCCGCGAAGCCGTGACCGGAATCGAACCGGCGTAACCCGCTTTGCAGGCGAGTCCCTCAACCACTCGGGCACACGGCTGTGAGGTGGTGATGTGCACGACCGTACGGGGGCCGCGGGGGAGCGGGAAGGGTTCCGCGGCGGGTGTAACACGACTGCCATGCCGCGTTCACAGTGACCCGACGACCTAGGTCTCCAGGAGGAGGCGGGATCCGTCGAATAGACAGGGTCGATCCGCGGCTACGCACCTTACGCTGGGGCGATGAGTGCCCTTGAGCCCCGCGTGCCCCAGCGAACCGAGCCGATCCCGCCCCTGCAGCAGGGCGGCGTGCTCGGGCCCGCGTACCGGACGCTCAGCATCGGGATCATCTCCGTCGTCTTCCTCATCGCCTTCGAGGCCACCGCCGTGGGCACCGCCATGCCCGTCGCCGCCCGCGAGCTGGAGGGGATCGGGCTCTACGCCTTCGCCTTCTCCGCCTACTTCACGACCAGCCTCTTCGGCATGGTCCTGTCCGGGCAGTGGGCCGACCGGCAGGGGCCGCTGCGGCCGCTGACCGTCGGCATCGCCTCGTTCGCCTCCGGGCTCGTGGTGTCCGGGACCGCCGGGGCCATGTGGGTGTTCGTGCTCGGCCGGGCCGTGCAGGGCTTCGGCGGCGGGCTGGTCATCGTCGCCCTGTACGTGGTGGTCAGCCGGGCCTACGAGGAGCGGCTGCGCCCCGCCATCATGGCCGCCTTCGCCGCGAGCTGGGTGGTCCCGTCCATCGTCGGGCCGCTGGCCTCGGGGACCGTCACCGAACACCTCGGGTGGCGGTGGGTGTTCCTCGGGATACCGGCCCTCGTCGTCGTGCCGCTGGTGGTGGCCCTGCCGGCGATACGCCGGACCGCGTCCGGGCCCGTCGACCCGGACGCGCCGCCCGCGGCCTTCGACCGGCGGCGGATCCGGCTGGCCCTCGGGATCTCGCTGGGTGCGGCGCTGCTCCAGTACGCCGCCCAGGACCTGCGGTGGCTGTCGCTGCTGCCGGGCATCGCCGGCGCGGCCCTGCTGGTGCCCGCCGTGCTCGGGCTGCTGCCGCGCGGGACGTACCTGGCGCGGCGCGGACTGCCGTCCGTGGTGCTGCTGCGCGGGGTGGCCGCGGGCTCGTTCATCGCGGCGGAGAGCTTCGTCCCGCTGATGCTGGTCACCCAGCGGGGGCTGAGCCCGACGCTGGCCGGGTTCTCGCTCGCGCTGGGCGGGCTCACCTGGGCGGGCGGCTCGTGGGTGCAGTCGAAGGGGCGGATGGCCCCGTACCGGGAAAGGCTGATGGTGGGCGGGATGGTCATGGTGGCGCTGGCCATCGCCGCGGCCCCCGCCGTGCTCATCGAGTCCGTGCCGGTGTGGACGCTGGCGCTGGCCTGGGCGGTCGGCTGCCTGGGCATGGGGCTGGTGATCGGCTCCACGAGCGTGCTGCTGCTGAAGCTGTCGGCGCCGGAGGAGGCGGGCGCGAACTCCGCCGCGCTGCAGATCTCGGACGCGCTGGCGAACGTGGTGCTGCTGGCGGGCGGCGGCGCCGCCTTCGCCGCGCTGGGCGGCGGAGCCGTCGGCGCCTCCCACGCCCTGACGGACGGGGCGTCGGCCTCGCACCCCGCCGCCTTCGTGGTGGTGTTCCTGCCGATGGCCTGCGTGGCCCTGGTGGGGGCGTGGGTCGCGACCCGGCTGGAGCCCGCCAAGGCCTGAGCGCCGGGCACCCCGGGGCGTGCGCGGCGCGAGTGCCGGGCCGGGCCGAGCCGTGAGTGCCGGGCCGGGCCGAGCCGTGAGTGCCGGGCACGGCAGAGGTCTGAGCGCTGCGCAACGCCGAGGCGCGAGCGCAGAGCAACGCCGAAGCGTGCGAAGCGTGAGCGCAGGGAAATCGGCTGCCTCAGGGTCGGCGGCTGCACTAGCGTGGCGGGCATGAACGAGCTGGTCATCCGACTGTCCGACGCCGAGCGCGCGGAGTGCGCCGACCTCGCCGATGCCACCGGCCAGTCGCCCGAGGAGCTCGCGCTGGACGCCGTACGGGCGCACCTGAGGGCCGAGCGGGATCGCGTCGGGGCCGAGGCGCTGCGCCTCGCGCAGCGGCACGCGCCCCTGCTGAAGCGGCTCGGCGCATGAGCGCCGCCGCCGCCGTCCCGGTGCGCCACCTCACGCTCGCCGAGGTCCTCGACCTGGCCCGGCACGCCTGCCTGGCCCAGGACCAGCCCGTCGAACTGCGCGCCGCCGGGCTGCTGGAGTCGGCCGTGCACCGGCCCCGGGCCCGCATGTTCGGCACCCCGGCCTACGAGGACCCGTACGAGCAGGCCGCCGCGCTGCTCCACGGCATCGCGACGAACCACCCCCTCGTCGACGGGAACAAGCGCACCGCCTGGCTCGCCGCGGCCACCTTCCTCGCCGTGAACGGGGCCGACCCGGGCGACGTCGACCAGGAGGCCGCCTACGCACTGGTCATCGACGTGGCGGCCGGGCACGAGACGGACGTCGCACGCATCACCGGCCGGCTGAGGGCACTGCTCCGCCCTCCGGTGTGACGCTCGCCGCACCGCGCGAGGTCACGGGCCTGTCCCTCCGCGAGGGGCGGGCCCGTCCCGGTAAGGTGGCCCGGTTGTCCTACGTACGACTGCCGAGAGCGACGAACCGGAGACCGTGACTACTACCGCCTCCCACCACCTCTCACCCGCCTTCCCCGGCCGCGCCCCTTGGGGTACGGCGGGCAAACTGCGCGCCTGGCAGCAGGGAGCGCTGGACCGGTACATCGAGAAGCAGCCGCGGGACTTCCTCGCGGTCGCCACCCCGGGCGCAGGCAAGACCACCTTCGCGCTGACCCTCGCCTCCTGGCTGCTGCACCACCACGTGGTCCAGCAGGTGACCGTGGTCGCGCCGACCGAACACCTGAAGAAGCAGTGGGCGGAAGCCGCAGCGCGGATAGGCATCCGGCTGGACCCCGAGTACTCCGCCGGACCGCTCAGCAAGGACTACCACGGGGTCGCCGTCACCTACGCCGGTGTCGGCGTGCGCCCGATGCTGCACCGCAACCGCTGCGAGCAGCGCAAGACCCTCGTCATCCTCGACGAGATCCACCACGCCGGTGACTCGAAGTCCTGGGGCGAGGCCTGCCTGGAGGCCTTCGACCCGGCGACCCGGCGCCTCGCGCTGACCGGCACGCCCTTCCGGTCCGACACGAACCCGATCCCCTTCGTCGCGTACGAGGAGGGGAACGACGGCATCCGCCGGTCGTCCGCCGACTACACCTACGGCTACGGGAACGCGCTCGGCGACGGCGTCGTCCGGCCCGTCATCTTCCTCTCCTACAGCGGCAACATGCGCTGGCGCACCAAGGCGGGCGACGAGATCGCCGCCAAGCTCGGCGAGCCGATGACCAAGGACGCCATCTCGCAGGCCTGGCGCACCGCGCTGGACCCGCGCGGCGACTGGATGCCGAACGTGCTGCGCGCCGCCGACCGGCGGCTGACGGAGGTCAGGAAGGGCATCCCCGACGCGGGCGGCCTCGTCATCGCCTCAGACCAGGACTCGGCGCGCTCCTACGCGAAGCTGCTGCGGGAGATCACGGGCAGCAAGGCCACCGTGGTGCTCTCCGACGACACCGGTGCGTCGAAGCGGATCGACGAGTTCAGCGAGGACGGCAGCCGCTGGATGGTCGCGGTCCGGATGGTGTCCGAAGGCGTCGACGTACCGCGCCTCGCGGTGGGCGTGTACGCGACGACGATCTCGACCCCGCTGTTCTTCGCCCAGGCCGTCGGGCGCTTCGTGCGCTCGCGCAGGCGCGGCGAGACCGCGTCCGTGTTCCTGCCGACCATTCCCTACCTCCTCGGCTTCGCCAACGAGATGGAGGTCGAGCGCGACCACGTCCTCGACAAGCCGAAGAAGCAGGGCGAGGAAGACCCGTACGCCGAGTCCGAGAAGGAAATGGACGAGGCGAACAAGCAGGAGGACGAGGACACCGGCGAGGACGAGCAGATGTCCTTCGAGGCGCTGGAGTCCGACGCGGTCTTCGACCGGGTCCTCTACGACGGCGCCGAGTTCGGCATGCAGGCGCACCCGGGCAGCGAGGAGGAGCAGGACTACCTCGGCATCCCCGGACTCCTGGAACCGGACCAGGTGCAGATGCTGCTGCAGAAGCGGCAGTCGCGGCAGATCGCGCACAGCCGCCGCAAGCCGGACACCGAGGCCGACCTGCTCGAGCTGCCGGCCGAGCGGCGGCCGGTGGTCTCGCACAAGGAACTGCTGGAACTGCGGAAGTCGCTGAACACGATGGTCGGCGCGTACGTCCACCAGAGCGGCAAGCCGCACGGCGTGATCCACACGGAGCTGCGCCGGGTGTGCGGCGGGCCGCCGAGCGCGGAGGCGACGGCGGGACAGCTGCGCGAGCGGATCAAGAAGGTGCAGGAGTGGGCCACCCGCATGCGGTGAGTCCACGAGAACGGTTCGCGCGGAACGGTTCACGCAGAACGGTTCACACAGAACGGGGACGGGGTCCGTGCGGAGCATCGCACGGACCCCGTGCACGGACCCCGTCCTCCGTGACCGCCCCGGACCCGTACGGGACGCGGTCGGCGGTGCCGCCCTTGGCGGTCGTGGGGCGGCGAAGGTCTCCTGTGCAAAATGAGGTTACGAATCGACACCGGTTGCGATCAGGAACCGGCACAAACAGGTAGCGCGCGCCCGGATTCTGGACGAGCCCTTCCGCTGAGCGGACCCGCTCGCTACTGTCCCCGCATCGAACGCACCGTGGCAGCGCCGCCGCGGGAGCGCAGCCGGTGCCATGGCCGCTACCGGCGGCCTCTCCGTGCGCCGCCGCGGGACCGGCGGCGTTCCACCCCGAGAGTCACCGCCGCTCACCGAAAGAGGGAGAGGCGTCGTGACCGCGGAAACCTCCCAGACTCTCGACAGAGGGCTCAGAGTCCTCAAACTGCTCGCCGACACCGACCACGGTCTGACCGTCACCGAGCTCTCCAACCGCCTCGGTGTGAACCGCACCGTGGTCTACCGGCTCCTCGCCACGCTCGAACAGCACGCCCTGGTCCGCCGCGACCTCGGCGGCCGGGCCCGCGTCGGTCTGGGCGTACTGCGGCTGGGCCGGCAGGTGCATCCCCTCGTACGCGAGGCGGCCCTGCCCGCGCTGCGCTCCCTCGCCGAGGACATAGGGGCCACCGCCCACCTGACCCTCGTCGACGGCACCGAGGCGCTCGCCGTCGCCGTCGTGGAGCCGACCTGGACGGACTACCACGTGGCCTACCGGGCCGGCTTCCGCCACCCGCTGGACCGCGGGGCCGCCGGGCGGGCCATCCTGGCCGCCCGTCAGGGCTCCCTCATCGAACCCGGGTACACGCTGACGCACGGCGAGCTCGAAGCGGGCGCGAGTGGCGCTGCCGCGCCGCTCGTGGGGATCACCGGGCTGGAGGGCAGCGTCGGGGTCGTCATGCTGGCGGACGCGGTGCCGGAGCGGGTGGGGCCGAGGGTGGTGGACGCGGCGCGCGAGGTCGCCGACGCGCTGCGCTGAGCTCGACTGGTTTTCGCCGGGTGCGGTGTGGGGGGCGGGTGCGGCGCCGTTGCCGGGGGCGCTGCCCCCGGACCCCCGCGCCTCAAACGCCGGCGGGGCTGAAAGAGCGCCCCAAACGCCGGCGAGGCTGGACCTGCGTGCGGGCGGATAGATTGGGTGGGTGCTCTCAGCCCTCACACGTCTGTCGCGTCCCGTTGCCCTGGCCGTTTGTGCCGTGCCCGTGGTCGGGTTGTTCGTCGCCGCGGCCTTCGCGCCGTTGCCCTACGTGGTCGCGGTGCCCGGGCCCACGGCCGACGTGCTCGGGTCCGACAAGGGCAAGCCGGTCATCACCGTCACCGGGGCGCCCGTCCGGGAGACCGAGGGCCAGCTGCGGATGACCACCATCCGGGCCACCGGGCCGTCCTCGACCATGCGGCTGCACGAGCTCGTCGACCACTGGTTCAAGACCGACCAGGCGGTCATGCCCAAGGAGGCCGTCTACTCCTCGGGCGGAAGCGACGAGGAGATCGAGAAGCACAACCTGGAGGAAATGGCCAAGTCGCAGTCGGCCGCCGCCGACGCCGCGCTCGGCTATCTCCACAAGGACCCCAAGGACGTCAAGGTCGACCTCAACCTCGCCGACGTCGGCGGCCCCAGCGCCGGCCTCCTCTTCTCCCTCGGCGTCGTCGACAAGCTCGACGGCGACGGCAGCGGCGGCGACCTCACCGGCGGACGCAACATCGCCGGTACGGGAACCATCACCGCCGACGGAACGGTCGGCGCGGTCGGCGGGGTGGCCCTGAAGACCCAGGCCGCGCGGCGCGACGGGGCGAGCGTGTTCCTCGTACCGAAGGCCGAGTGCGCGGACGCGCGGTCGGAGCTTCCCGAGGGACTGCGGCTCGTCCCCGTCACCTCGCTCACGGACGCGGTGAACTCCCTGCGCGCTCTGAAGCGGGGAGAGGACGTTCCGTCCTGCTGACGGCCGGCCCCCGGTCCAGGCCGCGCCAGGCCGGGAAGACCAGCGGGGCGAGCGTCGTCAGCAGGTAGGTGCCGCCGAACAGCAGCAGCGCCCGGCCGACCCCGAACCCGTCCACCAGCAGGCCCGCCGCCAGTCCGCCCAGCGGCATGGTCAGCTCAGAGCCCGCCGTGGACACCCCCGCGACGCGGCTGCGCAGCTCCTCCGGCACCTTCTCGAACATGACCGTGGTCAGGATCGGGTTGAGCATGCCCGCGCCCAGGCCGGACAGGGCCATCGTCACCGCGAGCGGCAGCGGCGTGTCGGTGACGGCGGCCACCACGTACCGGGTCGCCCCGGAGAGCAGGAAGGCCCCGGCGAACACCGCCCGGCGCGGGAACCGCTCGCCCCACATCCCGTAGAACAGGGCGCCCAGCAGCGCGAAGCCGCCGAAGAGGGAGAACATCAGGCCGAGGGTGGTGGCCGCGCCGAGGACGTCCCGGCCGTGCACGGGCAGCAGCACCGCGGACCAGCCCTGGTCCAGGCCGTTGGTCATCATGACCATCACCGTGATGCCCATCAGCAGCCGGGAGCGGGCCAGGAAGGCCCAGCCCTCGGCCAGTTCGGCGCGGTACGCCGCGAAGGACACCTTCCCGGCGGCCCGTTGCGGCTCGGCGGCCGGGACCCCGCGCACGAACACGGCGACCAGCAGCGCCGACGCCCCGAAGGTCGCCGCGTCCAGCAGTAGTACGGTCTCGGCGCCGAAGGCCGTGATCAGTACGCCGGCCACGGCGGCCCCGATCATCCGGGCTCCGCGCGAGACCGCGTCGTAGAGGCCGGCCGCCCGGGGGACGGTGGTGCCGGCGTGCTGGGCCAGGTTCGGCAGGAGGACGCCCCGGGCGGTCAGGCCCGGGGTGTGCACGAGGCCGCCGAGGGCCATCAGCGCGCACAGCATCCAGAACTCCAGCACGCCCGCGTGGTGCAGCAGCGGGATCGCGCCGACCGACAGGCCGCTGATGAGGTCGGAGGCGGCCGAGACCCGGCGGCGGCCGATCCGGTCGATGACCGGGCCGCCGACCAGGGCGGCCACGACGACGGGCAGGGTGGCGCAGAAGGCGACGACGCCGGCCCGGCCGGCGCTGCCGGTGGTCAGCAGCACGAACCACGGGACGCCGATGAGGGTGAGTGAACTTCCGGCTATGGAGATGGTGTTGGCGGCCAGTACGGCGATCAGGGGGCGCTTGTCCGTACGGCGCTCCGCGCGCGGCGGCCCGTCGGGGAGCAAGGCGTGCACAGCAGGACTCCTGAGATGAGTGGGGGAGGGGGCGGCAGGTGCGGCGGGGCGGCGGGGCCGCTACTCGGCCCGGCGGGGCCGTTCCCCGGCCGTCTCGCGCGGGAAGGCGTGCGTGTGGAAGCGGACCGCCTTCGTGTCATCGGAGGCCGGCAGATCGCGATGGCTGTTGATCAGGTCGTGCATCTTGTGGATCAGTTCGTGGCTCTGCGCGGGGGTCAGGTGCAGGGTGAAGTCGCTCATGTCCGCGCCGCGCCGCCACTCCTGGGGCCAGGTGTGGGCGTTGCCGAGCCAGGTGCTCAGCTCCTGCGTGTGGATCGTCGCGATCTCGTGCAGGAAGAGGTCCGCCGCGCCGCGCACGGCCGGGTCCTCGTCGAGCGTCAGCGTCTCGTCGAACGCCGTGGCGTCGTACACGGCCCGCCACCAGCGTTCGCGGCCCTTGCCGTGCTCGGGCGCGTCCTCGACGAACCCGTACGCCGCGAGCCGGCGCAGGTGGTAGCTGGTGGCGCCGCTCGACTCCCCGAACCGGTCGGCCAGCCGGGAGGCGGTCGCGGGGCCGTCGTGGCGCAGGGCGCCCAGGAGGCGGATGCGCAGGGGATGGGCGAGGCCGCGCAGTGAACGGGCGTCGAGCGTGCGGACGTTGGGCGCTGCGGGGTTCTCGGGCATGGCTCGACGGTAGAGTTGCAAAGATTTCTCTGCAAGGATTTATTTGCAACTCCTCCCGCGCGGCGTCAGGGGCGGGTGTCGTCCTCGGCCGCCTGCTCGACCAGCGGGATGATCCGCAGGGGTACGGGGTTCTCCATCACGATCGCCGTCGACGCCCGGACGATCCCCTCGAACCCGACGACGCGGTCGATCACCCGCTGCAGGTCGGCGTTGGACCGCGCCACCAGCCGGCACAGCATGTCCCCGTGCCCGGTGGTCGTGTGCAGCTCCAGCACCTCCGGCACCCCGTCCAGGTGGGCCCGTACGTCGGCCCCCTGCCCCTGCTTGATCTCCAGCGTGGCGAAGGCGGTCACCGGATACCCGAGGGCCGTCGGATCGACCTGCGGGCCGAACCCGCGGATGACCCCGTTCGACTGGAGCCGGTCGAGGCGGGCCTGCACCGTCCCGCGGGCCACGCCGAGGCGCCGCGAGGCCTCCAGGACCCCGATCCGGGGCTCCCGGGCGAGCAGGACGATGAGCCGGCCGTCGAGTTCGTCGATGCCCATGGACGCCTCCGGGTGCCCACGCGTGCCCGTGGGTGGTCATAGTGCACAGATGTTTCAGCCATCCTGCGCTCATACTGGTCACCTTGTACAGCCAAACAGGAAACTATTGCGCAGCTTGTGGATCGGCGGGACTCTGCGCTCATGACTGAGTCCCTGGCGAACCTCGAAACCACCCCGCACACCGCGCGTGAGGCCGACCCCTTCCCGGTGAAGGGCATGGACGCGGTCGTCTTCGCCGTCGGCAACGCCAAGCAGGCCGCGCACTACTACTCGACCGCCTTCGGCATGAAGCTCGTGGCCTACTCCGGACCGGAGAACGGCAGCCGCGAGACGGCCAGCTACGTCCTGACCAACGGCTCCGCGCGCTTCGTGCTGACCTCGGTCATCAAGCCGTCGACCGACCACGGCCGCTTCCTGGCCGAGCACGTCGCCGAACACGGCGACGGCGTGATCGACCTCGCCATCGAGGTCCCGGACGCCCGCGCGGCGTACGCGTACGCCGTCGAGCAGGGCGCCCGCGGCCTGGACGAGCCGTACGAGGTCAAGGACGAGCACGGCACCGTGGTGCTGGCCGCGATCGCCACGTACGGCCAGACCCGCCACACGCTGGTCGAGCGCGGCGACTACACCGGCCCGTACCTCCCCGGCTACGAGGCCGTCGAGCCGATGGTCGCGCCCCCGGCCAAGCGGACCTTCCAGGCCATCGACCACTGCGTCGGCAACGTCGAGCTGGGCCGGATGAACGAGTGGGTCGCGTTCTACAACAAGGTCATGGGCTTCACGAACATGAAGGAGTTCGTGGGCGACGACATCGCGACCGAGTACTCGGCGCTGATGTCCAAGGTGGTCGCGGACGGCACCAAGAAGGTCAAGTTCCCGATCAACGAGCCGGCGATCGCGAAGAAGAAGTCGCAGATCGACGAGTACCTGGAGTTCTACGGCGGCCCCGGCGTCCAGCACATCGCGCTCGCCTCGAACGACATCGTCGCCACGGTCCGCTCGATGCGCGCGGCCGGCGTCCAGTTCCTGTCCGTCCCGGACAGCTACTACGACACCCTCGGCGAGTGGGTCGGCGACACCCGGGTGCCGATCGACGAGCTGCGCGAGCTGAAGATCCTCGCCGACCGCGACGAGGACGGCTACCTGCTGCAGATCTTCACCAAGCCGGTGCAGGACCGCCCGACCGTCTTCTTCGAGATCATCGAGCGCCACGGCTCCATGGGCTTCGGCAAGGGCAACTTCAAGGCGCTCTTCGAGGCGATCGAGCGCGAGCAGGACAAGCGCGGCAACCTCTAGCCCCGTCCTGGTCGCTCCCGGCGACTTCGGGCCCCCCGGCCGGTGCCGGGGGGCCCGCCCGTGTTCCGGCCGACGGCGTCGCGGCCCCGTGAGGGGAGGGCCGCGACGCCGCCGGCCGGTCAGCCCGTCCGGCCGGTCAGCGAGCGGACGGAGAAGGGGACGCCTTCGGCTCCTGCGCCGCCTTCGGTTCCTGCGCCGCCTTCGGCTTCGGCTTGGGATTCGGCTTGGGCAGCTCAGGCTCCACCCACGGAGTGACCGGCTGCAGGTGCTCCGGGCCACCCGGCGGCGGCTGGCCGATCACCGTCAGGGCCTCCTTGGCCAGCGGCCCCCGCAGCGGCGAGAAGTGCGGGTTCGTCCGCGCGGTCTCCTGGAGGTGGCGTCGGGCCGCCGCCACATCACCGAGGCCGCGCTCGATCATCGCCCGGTGGTACGAGAAGTCGGCGCTGCGCAGACCCTGTTCCGTGGCCTTCTTCGCGTACTCCAGCGCCGCCGCGTCCTCACCCGCCTGGTGCAGGGCCCACCCCAGTGCGTCCGCCACCTGCACGCTCTTGTGCCGCAACCACTCCTCCGACAGACGGTGCACCGCCGCCGCCGGATCCCCGTGGTCCGCCTCGTACAGGCCGAGGACCACGTCGTCGTCGACGCCGTTCTGCCCGTCCCGCGCCGCCAACGAGCCGATCATGTCGTACGGAACGCGCGCCTCCTGCGTCCGGCCCAGCGACTCCAGCAGCTCGCCCAGTTCCCTGGCCAGCTGCGGCATCGGGGTCCGCCCCAGCGCCAGCCGGTAGTCCCGCACCGCCTCCCCGGAACGGCCCAGCGCGGCCAGCGCACGGGCCCGGCCGCCCAGCGCCTCCGCCTGCGCCGGATCCGTCCGCAGCGCGCCCTCGTACTGCCGCAGCGCCTCCGCCGCGTCACCCCGCTCCCAGGACAGCTCCCCGAGCCGGAACAGCGCGTACGCCTTCTCCGCCGGCGCCTTCGCCGCGCCCGCCGCCTCCTCCATCGACACCACCGCGTCCTCGCGCCAGCCGCGGTCCCGGTAGACCTGCGAGGCCCGCACGTGCGCCGCCAGACCAGGCCGCAGCTCCAGCAGCAGCTCCATCGCCTTCTGCGCGCCCTTGTAGTCGCCGAGCCCCGTGTACGCGTCCACGAGCACCGGGTACGCCGTCCACCGCTTCGGCGCCTGCGCCCGTACGAGCTCACCCCACTTCCTGGCGGTCCCGAAGTCCCGCCGGACGTTGGCCAGCGCGCCCATGCCCGTCATCGCGTCGAAGTTGCCCTTCTCCGCCGGGCGGACCTCCAGCGAGCGCTTCAGCGCCTTCTCCGCCTTCGGGTACCAGCCCGAGTCCGCGGTGCGCCGGCCCTGCTCGATGTACGCGGAGCCGAGGACCGCCCACGAGGCGTCGTCGTCCGCGTGCTGCGCGACCCACTTCTCCCGGTCCGCCACCAGCGCCGACACGTCCACCGCCGCCGCGGGCGCGCCCATGCCCACCGCCGACGCGGCGCGTTCGCTCGGCCCCGGCGGGCGGGCGTCGTCACCGGTCCGGGCGGGGCGGATCAGCAGGGCCCCGGCGATCAGGACCACGGCGACCGCGGCGGCCACGAGCGTCTTGCGGCCGGTGAAGGTCACGGGCGGCGCCGGCGTCTGTGATTCCTCGTCGATACGGTCCATGGGGTCACTGTGCGTCAATATGAAGAGTTCACAGAGGTGCCCGAAGAGGGGCGCGGGCGTGTTCACACCGATGGTCCCGCGACGACCACTGGGAGGGGCCCCCACCGGGGTGCCAGGCTGGTCCCATGGATGACGATCTCACCGCACGTCTGCGAGCGAACCTCCTCGAAGGGCTCCCGGCCGACGCCCTGCTCACCGATCCCCAGGTGACGGCCTCCTACGCCACCGACATGGCCAGCTTCTGCGCCGCCGGAACCCCGGCCGTCGTCGTACTGCCCCGGACCGTCGACCAGGTCCGGCACGTCATGCGCACCGCCACCGCCCTACGGATCCCCGTCGTCCCCCAGGGCGCCCGTACGGGCCTGTCGGGCGGCGCCAACGCCTCCGACGGCTGCATCGTGCTGTCCCTGGTGAAGATGGACCGGATCCTGGAGGTCAGCGCCGTCGACCGGATCGCCGTCGTCGAACCGGGCGTGGTGAACGCCGTGCTCTCGCGCGCCGTCGCCGAACAGGGCCTGTACTACCCGCCCGACCCCTCCAGCTGGGAACAGTGCACCATCGGCGGCAACATCGGCACCGCCTCGGGCGGCCTGTGCTGCGTCAAGTACGGGGTCACCGCCGAGTACGTGCTCGGCCTCGACGTGGTCCTGGCCGACGGGCGGCTGCTGCGCACGGGCCGCCGCACCGCCAAGGGCGTCGCCGGATACGACCTCACCCGGCTCTTCGTCGGCTCCGAGGGCAGCCTCGGCGTCGTCGTCCAGGCCGTCCTCGCCCTCAAGCCCGCGCCGCCCCGGCAGCTCGCGCTGGCCGCCGAGTTCCCCTCCGTCGCGGCGGCCTGCGAGGCCGTCTGCGCCGTCATGGAGGCGGGCCTGACCCCCTCGCTGCTGGAACTCATGGACCGTACGACCGTCCGCGCCGTCAACGCCCTCGGCAGGATGGGCCTGCCGGAGACCACCGAGGCCCTGCTCCTGGCCGCCTTCGACACGCCGCACGCCCCGGACGACCTCGCGGCCGTGGGGAAGCTGTGCACCGCCGCCGGGGCCACCGCCGTCGTGCCCGCCGAGGACCAGGCGGAGTCGGAACTGCTGCTCCAGGCCCGCCGGATGTCCTTCCCCGCCCTGGAGGCCCTGCGGCCCGCGACGATGATCGACGACGTCTGCGTACCGCGCTCGCGGCTCGCCGAGATGCTGGACGGGACGGCCGCCATCGCCCGTACCCAGGACCTGCTCATCGGAGTCGTGGCGCACGCCGGGGACGGCAACACCCACCCGATCGTCTGCTTCGACCCCGCAGACGAGGACGAGACGCGGCGGGCCCGCGAATCCTTCGGCGCGATCATGGCGCTGGGGCTGGAGCTGGGCGGGACCATCACCGGAGAGCACGGGGTCGGCATCCTGAAGAAGGAGTGGCTGGCCCGCGAACTCGGCCCGGTGGGACTGGAGATGCAGCGCGCCGTCAAACAGGCCTTCGACCCGCTGGGGCTGCTCAACCCGGGCAAGCTCTTCTGACACCGGCTCCGCGGTCGGTCGTACGCGGCCGGGACCGTCCGCCATCACAGGTCCCCGTCCGCCGACTCGTCCGACGGCCACGGGTCGCGCAGCCACAGGTCGTCGGCGGGCGTCGGGGTGAGCAGCTCGGCCAGGGCCGCGTCCAGGCCGAGCCGCTCGGCCTCGGTGCCGGGCGGCACCACGCGCAGGGTGCGCTCCAGCCAGGCCGACACGGAACCGGCGGGGGCCTCCAGCAGGGCGTCGCCGTCGGGGGAGCTGAGCGCCATGCAGAGCACGGACTTGTTGTCGACCTTGGTGGGCCAGATCCGGACGTCGCCGTGGCCGCAGGGGCGGAACACCCCCTCGACGAGCAGCTCGCGGGCGAAGGTCCAGTTGACGGGGGTGCTGGAGCCGGTGTGGAAGGTGATGTGGACGGCGTACGGGTCGTCGGACAGGTAGAGGAGCCGCGCCGGGACGGGGATGCTGCGCTCGGGGGACAGGACCAGCTTCAGTTCCAGCTCGCGCTCGATGACGGGGTGGTGCATGGCGGCCTCACTTCGGTTCGGTGCGCAGGGCCTGATGGCGCCCCACATCCCGAGAGAGCGCCGATGTGCCCGGGTATGACGCGAGTTCCGGCAACGAATCGCAGATTGGCCGAATTCTGTCGGCTGACCGAAATCCGCCGTGGGGCGTGAGGTTCGCTCAATGGCTTGGATTCTCCCGTTACCGGACCTGTCGGGCCGAGGTTCTTGGCTATGGTCCTCCCTTGCAGAAGCCTCAAGCCACGATCGGAGTTGGGGACATGACGGCCTCCCCTGGTGACGGCGAGCACGCGGCCCGCGAGGGCTACTACCCCGATCCGTCCATCCCCGGGTACATCCGGTACTGGAACGGCGCCGCCTGGGTGCCCGGCACCAGCCGGCCCGCGCCCGTCCAGGAGACGGGGCCGGTGTTCCTGGACGAGACCTCCGTGACCGAGGCACTGCCCGAACCCGAACCGGTCCGCGTACGAGAACCGGAACGCGAACCGGAACCCGCGGTGTGGCAGGCCGACCCGCTGCACCAGGCCGGCTTCGGCGGGCCCCGCGACCACCGGGTCTCGTGGGGCAGCCCGGCCGAACCCGAGCCCGAGCCCGGCCAGGCCGCGGCCCGCCCGGCGGGCATCTCCCTGGCCCGTACGCCGGCTGCCGCGGCGGCGCCCGCGCGCCCGCCCGCGGCCTCCATGGGCATCCTGTCGGCGCGGTCCCCGGCCGCGCAGGCCCCGGCCCCCGCCCCGGCGCCCGCCCCCGCCGTCCCCGCTCCGGCCCCCGCATGGCCCGACGCGCCCGGAGCCGGAGTGTCCGGAGCCACCTCCTCCTGGCCCGGGGCAGCGGCCGCCGCCGCCCCGGCGCCCGCCCCCGCGCCCTCCCGGCCCGCCGCCCCGGCCGATCCCGGCCCGGAGGCCGGGCTCCCCGCGGCTCCCCGCCCCGGCACCGCGCAGCCCGCCGAGGCACCCCGGCACGAGGTGTGGGCGCCGCGGCCCGCGGGCGTCCGCCCGAAGGTGCCGACCCCCGAGCCGGCGGCCCCGGCCGAGCCCCGCGCCAAGGGCTGGGAGCCGCGCGGGTCCGAGAGCGACCGCCCGTCCCGCCCGGCGGGCGGCGGTACGCCCCGGGCCGTCTTCGAGCGGATGGCCGACCGGGCCGTCCGCCCCGCCGGGCTGACCCGCAGATTCGTGGCCCGCGCACTGGACTCCCTCGTCCTCACCGCCGTCGCGGCCGCCGTCGCCCGGCCCCTCCTCCCCGAGGCCACCGCCCACGTGCAGGCCAAGGTGGATGCCGCCCGCGCGAGCGGACGCACCACCACCGTCTGGCTGTTCGACACGACCATCGCCGGCCACCTGGGCCTGGTCCTCGGCGCCGTCTTCCTCTTCGGGGTGCTGTACGAGGCGCTGCCCACCGCGTGCTGGGGCCGCACCCCGGGCAAGAAGCTGCTCGGCGTGCGGGTGCTGGCCACCGCCACCCTCCGCCCGCCCACCTTCGGCGCGGCCCTGCGCCGCTGGCTCGTCTACGCCCTCCTCGGCCTCCCCGGCAGCCTCTGGTGCCTGGTGGACCGCCCGCGCCGCCAGACCTGGCACGACAAGGCCGCAGGCACCTACGTAGCCCGCTAGGTGCTCCGCCCCGCACCCCCGCTCCTCAATCGCCGGAGGGGCTGGATTGCGCGGGCGGGGCCGGATGGCGCGGCCAAAGCTCGGGGCTCCGCCCCGCACCCCGCCGGGCTCCGCCCGGACCCGCTCCTCAAACGCCGGAGGGGCTGGATTGCGCGGCAGAGGCTGAATGTGTGCGGCCAGGCCAGATTGGGGCGGCGCAGGCGAAAGGTCGCCGGGCTGGGTAGCAGCCGGGCCGGTTGGGGCGGGGTCGGGTGTGTGTCGGGGTGATCCCCGCAGGGCGCCGAACGCCTCGGGGCCGAACTCTCCGACCCCTCGACACGTTCGGCGTCCGAGGAGACACCCCGGCGCGCGCCCGGCCCCGGCACAACCGGCCCCCCCACATACCCAGCCCGAGCGGCGCAGCCAATCGGCGCCCGGCCCCGGCCCAACCGGCCCCGCCCGAAGCCCGGCCCGAGCGGCGGAGCCGCCCGACCCCCGCCCGAGCGGCGCAGCCGAGCGGCAGCCGACAGGCGGCTCCCCCGAACGGACGCCGTCCCGTTGCGGGGGTGACGGAGCCGGGTTCGACTCGGGCCATGAGTACCGACCAGCCGCCGCCGGCCGAGCCGCCCGAGGAAGACCCGTTCCTCAAGAAGCCCCAGGAACCGACGCCTCCGTCGGGCGGTTCGCCGTACGATTCCCCGCCGCCCCCGGGAGGCCCCGGCGGCGGTTACCCGCCGCCCCCGCCCCCGCCGCCGCCCCCGTACGGCGGCGGTGACCCGTACGGCAGCGGCGGCGGCGGCCACGGCATGCCCGATCCGCTCGCCGGGATGCCCCCGCTCGCCGACTTCGGCAGGCGGCTCGCCGCGCGCATCATCGACGTGCTGATCGTCGCCGTACCGCTGTTCCTCATCCAGCTGGCTTTCGGCACGAACCGCTACATGGTCGAGACGGACCGGGGCGAGGACGTCAGCGAGGTCATCTCCAAGTCGTACAGCGGCAGCGGCCTGGTGATGACACTGATCTCGATCGTCGCGTACGTCGGCTACGACTGGTGGTTCACGAGGAAGAGCGGCCAGACGGTCGGCAAGAAGGCACTGAGCCTGCGCGTCGCGATGCTCAACGACGGCAGCGTGCCGAGCTCCAACGCGGCGCTGAGCCGCGCCGCCGTGCTCTGGCTGCCGACGCTGATCTGCTGCTTCTGCCTGTGGCCGATCGCCCTGGTGGTCTCGATCCTCGTCGACAAGCCGTACAAGCAGGGCCTGCACGACAAGGTCGCCAAAACGGTCGTGGTCCAGGCCACCACCTAGCGCGCAGGCAGCACGACACGGCGCGGGCGGCCGTCCTCCGGGGCGGCCGCCCGCGCCGCGTCGTGCTCAAGCGCACCCCGCGCCGGGCGAAGTCTCAGTGGTGGACGGGGTGTTCGGCTTCGGCGGTCCAGGGATCGGGCACCCGGGCGGCCGGCGTCGCACCCTCGTGGGAGGCGGGCCCGGCGGCGGGCGCGGGGGCCGAGGAGGCCCCCGTACGGGCCGCGTGACGGCCGCGGCGCCGGGGCGCGGGCACGGTGAGGGCGACGAGCAGACCCAGGGCGAGCGCGGCTGCGGAGATGACCGCGACCCCGAGCCCGGTACTCGTCTGCGACAGCAGCAGCATGGCGATCGTCGACACGATGACCGTGGCGGACCCGTAGGCGAGCTGTGCGGCAGTCGGACGCGGCATGGCGGTATCCGTCCTCGGGAGGGGAGGGGGAGTCGGCTCAACTAGGTCGCGCGTCGAGTGACTCTACGACGGGAGATGCCCGAGAGGAACCGCCGGTAAGCGTGACCTAACACACGGTGCCGGAGCACGGGGGGCGCACGGGATCATTTTCCGCGCCATGCCGGAGGGGGAAATGGGGACGGGACGGACCTCCGGCGGGGCCGGGAAGGGCCCTTCGCCCCGTAAGGCTGCGGAACGTCCGGATAGCGGAACTACCTGACCGCATAGTGCAGTTGTAAGGGACAAGTCAAGGTCTGTCTTTTCTTGCTTCCCTCCGGTCAAATGTCGTCACTTGAGACGCGCGCCGCGCGGAACCCCCCACTCCTATGGAGAAGTTCCGACCTACGTCGCGGCCGCGGGAGGGGAACGACATCAAGTGACCAGCAATTCCGCCCGACGGCGTGCAATCCGTGCTGCCGCCGTCACCGTGACCATGGCTGCTTGTGCGACGAGCGCCACCTTCTTCACCGTCACCGCGGCTCAGGCCGACGGTAAGGGTCCGGCCGCCCCGGCGGCCGACCGGCAGGACCCGACCGCTCCCGCCAAGGTCGTCGAGCACGACCTGAAGGGCCCGTTCAGCGAGCAGCAGGCCCAGCAGCGCAAGGCCGCCCTGGACCAGGTGCTCCAGGGCAAGAAGGGCGTCGAGCAGCGCGGCGCCTCGAAGGTCGTCAAGCTCGACGACAAGAAGTACGTCGAGCTCGGCCGCGAGCGGACCGACAAGATCTTCACGATCCTCGTCGAGTTCGGCGACCAGGTCGACAACACGACCATGTACGACCCGGACGGCCCCGGCCCGCAGCCGGCGGTCCCGAAGTACGGCGGCACCCCCGGTCCGCTGCACAACACGATCGCCCAGCCGGACCGTGCGAAGGACAACAGCACCGCCTGGCGCAAGGACTTCAGCCGCGAGTACTTCCAGGAGCTGTACTTCGCGACGGGTCAGGGCAAGGACTCGCTGAAGACCTACTACGAGAAGACCTCCTCGGGCCGTTACTCGGTCGAGGGCGAGGTCGCCGACTGGGTCAAGGTCCCGTACAACGAGGGTCGTTACGGCTCCAACTACTGCGGCCAGACCAACTGCTCCAACGTGTGGGACACCGTCAAGGACGGCGTCGCCGCGTGGACGCAGGCCCAGAAGAAGGCCGGGAAGACCGACGCGCAGATCAAGGCGCAGCTGGCCCAGTACGACCAGTGGGACCGCTACGACTTCGACGGCGACGGCAACTTCAACGAGCCCGACGGCTACATCGACCACTTCCAGATCGTCCACGCGGGCGAGGACGAGTCGGCCGGCGGCGGCGTGCAGGGCACGACGGCGCTGTGGGCGCACCGCTGGTACGCCTACGGCACCGCGGCGGGCAAGACCGGCCCGGACAACAACAAGGCCGGCGGCACCCAGATCGGTGACACCGGCATCTGGGTCGGCGACTACACGATGCAGCCCGAGAACGGCGGCCTCGGCGTCTTCGCGCACGAGTACGGCCACGACCTCGGCCTGCCCGACCTCTACGACACCACCGGTGGCGGCGAGAACAGCGTCGGCTTCTGGTCCCTGATGTCGGCCGGCTCCTGGCTCGGCACCGGCAAGGACTCCATAGGCGACCTCCCGGGCGACATGACCGCCTGGGACAAGCTCCAGCTGGGCTGGCTGAACTACGACACGGCGAAGGCCGCGACGAAGTCCACCCACAAGCTGGGCGTGTCGGAGTTCAACACCAAGGACAAGCAGGCCCTGGTCGTCGAGCTGCCGAAGAAGAAGGTCCAGACGGACGTCGTCGCGCCCGCCGAGGGCTCCGCCCAGTGGTGGAGCGGCATGGGTGACGACCTCAAGAACACCCTCACCCGCTCCGTGGACCTGACGGGCAAGACGTCCGCCGCGCTGTCCCTCAAGGGCTGGTGGGACATCGAGGCCGACTACGACTACCTCTACACCGAGGTGTCCACGGACGGCGGCGCCACCTGGACCGCCCTCGCCGGCACCGCCGACGGCACGGCCATCCCGGCCGACGCCTCCGGCAGCCCGTCGCTCACCGGTGTCTCGGGTGCCTGGAAGAACCTGAACTTCCCGCTCGACGCCTACGCGGGCAAGAAGGTCGACCTCCGCTTCCGCTACCAGACGGACGGCGGCGCGGGCGGCAAGGGCTTCACCGCCGACGCCGTGACCCTCACCGCGGACGGCTCCGCGCTGTTCACCGACGGCGCCGAGAACGGCGACAACGGCTGGACCGGCAAGGGCTTCTCGCGCATCGGCGCCAACTTCACCAAGGAGTACGCGCAGTACTACCTGGCCGAGAACCGCCGCTACGTCTCGTACGACAAGACCCTCAAGGTCGGCCCGTACAACTTCGGCTTCGGCAACACCAAGCCCGACTGGGTCGAGCACTACCCGTACCAGGACGGCCTGCTCATCTGGCAGTGGGACACCAGCCAGAAGGACAACAACACCAGCGTCCACCCGGGCCAGGGTCTGATCCTCCCGATCGACGCCAACGCCAAGCCCATGAAGTGGGCCGACGGCACCCTGCTGCGGAACAAGATCCAGCCGTACGACGCTACCTTCAGCGCCTACTCGACGGACGCGTTCACGCTGCACAAGAACGGCGAGTCGCTCTTCCTGAAGCCCAAGCCCGCCAACCTGGTCTTCGACGACCACAAGGGCAAGTACTTCTACGACGAGAACCCGACCGGATCGGTGAAGGTCACTGACACCAACACCAAGATCAAGATCCTGAAGGAGACCTACGACGGTGAGGTCATGACCGTCGAGGTGGGTCCCTCCTCGAAGTAATTCGGTAAAGCCGCAGGTCAAAGCATGATCGGCCGTCGCCCTCTAGCGGGCGGCGGCCGATCGCGTTTAGATGCCCGGTACGAGTTTCTTATTGACGGGGGAGATGACAGCCATGCCCGGTGGAGGTTTCGTCAGATTGCCAGGCGGCAGCGTGGTCGTGGCGCTCACGCTGCCGCGGCCCTGTGGAGAGGGTGGAAATGTCCGCGTGCTGGTGCACGCCGCGAACCGGGCCCGCGCCCTGACCAGGCTGCGGAACCTCGGAATGCGGGCGGTGTACCTGCGGGGCAACGCGCACCCGCCGACGCCGGACGAGGTCACGGCCGTCCTGCACCACCCGGACGGCCTGCTGTGGCGCGGCGCGCCCGACCGCGCGCAGGAGCTCTGGCACCCGATCCGGGCCCTGCTGGGGACCTAGGCCGGCCCCTGCCCGCCCTCGCCGCCCTCGCCGCCCTGCCCGCCCTCGCCGCCCTCGCCGCCCTGGCCGGCCTCGTGGCCGTCCCGGCCCGGCTTGCGGCTCACCAGGGTCACGCCCGCCGCACGGAGCTCCTCCAGGGCCCGTGCGGTGGTGTGCGGGGCGACGGCGGCCGTCAGGTCCAGCAGGACCCGCGTGCCGAAGCCGGCGCGCACGGCGTCGAGGGCGGTCGCCCGGACGCAGTGATCGGTGGCGATCCCGACCACGTCCACCTCGGTGACGTGCCGGTCCCGCAGCCACTGGCCGAGCGTGGCCCCGTTCTCGTCGGCGCCCTCGAAGCCGCTGTACGCGGCCTCGTACGCGCCCTTGTCGAAGACGGCGGCGACGGCGCCCGAGGCGACGGCGGGGGCGAAGTTCGGGTGGAAGCCCACGCCCTCGGTCCCGGCGACGCAGTGGACGGGCCAGGAGGTCTCGAAATCCGGCTCGGCGGGCGGGTGCGCGAAGTGGGCGCCGGGGTCGATGTGGTGGTCGCGGGTGGCGACCACGTGCCGGTACGCGGGCGTGGCCTGGCCGATGTACTCGGTGACGGCGGCGGCGACGTCGGCTCCGCCGGTGACCGCGAGGCTGCCGCCCTCGCAGAAGTCGTTCTGTACGTCGACGACGATCAGTGCGCGGTGCATGACGTTGTCCTTCGGCTCGATGTGTCTGTGCGGCGGCGGGGCCCTGCGGGGGCTCTTCCCCCACCCCGCCCCTTCCCGAAACTGAGGCTCCGCCCCAGACCCCTACGGCGCTCCGCGCCCGCGCCTCAAACGCCGGCGGGGCTGAAAATCCAGCCCCGCCACCGAGCCGCGGCTACGCGTACTCCGTGGGGAGGACGGCCTCGCCGCGCGAGAGCTGCGTCGCGGAGAGCGGCAGCCGCGCAAGCGTGGCGCGGTGGCGTTCGCGCGCGGCCTCCAGCGGCTCGCGGGCGACCACCTCGCCGGCCTTGACCAGCTGGGTCAGCAGCTGGTGGTCGGCCAGGGCCGACGGGACCGGCCCGGTCCCGACGACCTCCGCCTCGGCGATCCCCTCCGCGTCCACCCGCCGCGCCGCCCACTTGCGGCCGCCGATGGACGTCTTCCCGCCCGTGGACTTCTTCGCCACCGGCGCCAGCGCCGCCTTCGGGTCGGCCGAGGTGGCCCGCGCCACCAGCTTGTAGACCATCGAGCACGTCGGGTGCCCGCTGCCCGTCACCAGCTGCGTGCCCACCCCGTACGCGTCCACCGGCGCCGCCGCCAGCGAGGCGATGGCGTACTCGTCCAGGTCCGAGGTGACCACGATCTTCGTCGCCGTCGCCCCCAGCTCGTCCAGCTGCTGCCGCACCCGGTGGGCGACCAGCAGCAGGTCACCGGAGTCGATCCGGACCGCGCCCAGGTCGGTGCCGGCCACCTCGACGGCGGTGCGGACGGCCTCGGCCACGTCGTAGGTGTCCACCAGAAGGGTGGTGCCCCGCCCCAGCGAGGCCACCTGCGCGGTGAAGGCGTCCCGCTCGCTGTCGTGGACCAGCGTGAAGGCGTGCGCGCTCGTGCCGACCGTCGGGATCCCGTACCGGAAGCCGGCCGCCAGGTCCGAGGTGGAGGTGAAGCCGCCCACGTACGCGGCCCGCGACGCGGCCACCGCGGCCAGCTCGTGGGTGCGCCGCGCGCCCATCTCGATCAGCGGGCGCCCGCCCGCCGCCGAGGACATCCGGGAGGCGGCCGCGGCGATCGCGGAGTCGTGGTTCAGGATCGACAGGATCACGGTCTCCAGCAGCACGCACTCGGCGAAGCTGCCCTCGACGCGCAGGAGCGGCGAGCCGGGGAAGTAGACCTCGCCCTCCGGGTAGCCCCAGATGTCGCCGGAGAAGCGGTACGAGGACAGCCAGTCCAGGGTCCGCATGTCGACGACGGCCCGCTCGCGCAGGAACTCCAGCACCGCGCTGTCGAAGCGGAAGTTCTCCACCGCGTCCAGCACCCGCCCGGTTCCCGCGACCACCCCGTAGCGGCGCCCCTCGGGCAGCCGCCTGGTGAAGACCTCGAAGACCGAGCGGCGGTCGGCGGTGCCGTTGGCCAGCGCGGCCTGCAGCATCGTGAGCTCGTAATGGTCCGTGAAGAGCGCTGTCGACGGCACGTCCACCGGCAGGCCCAGGTCCGCAGGGTTCATGTCACGGATGCTAGCGCACATCTCGTCAAAGTGACGAGATGTAGGACCCGTTTGTGCGACGGGCCCGTCACGGTGGCAGCATGGGACAAGTGAGTGTTGCTCCTGTAGAGATCGAACGCACCGAATCGGCCGAAGAGACCTTCGCGGTCCCCGAACCCGACGTCCCCTGGGTGACCCTGGTGCACAACGACCCGGTCAACCTCATGAGCTACGTGGCGTACGTGTTCCAGGCGTACTTCGGCTATTCGAAGGACGTGGCGCACAAGCTGATGCTCGATGTCCACCACAAGGGGCGGGCGGTCGTGTCCAGCGGCACCCGCGAGGAAATGGAGCGCGACGTGCAGGCCATGCACGGCTACGGCCTGTGGGCGACCCTCTCCCAGGACCGCAACTGATGGGCGGCACGTTCCAGCCCCTGAAGGGCGGCGGCGGCGCCGCCATCGCGCTCGACGGGATCGAGATCTCCATCCTGCGCTCCCTGGCCGTCCAGATGCTCGAACTGATCGGCCCCGGCGAGCCCGAGCCCGCCGAGGACGCCGACCCGCTCGCCGCGCTGTTCGCCGAGGGCCCCTCCGAGCCCCCGTCCGACCCGGCGCTGGCCCGGCTCTTCCCCGACGCCTACGGAGGCCCGGACGGGCCGGGGCCGAAGGAGGACCCTGAGGAGCTGCGCGCCCACTCGGCGGAGTTCCGCCGCTTCACCGAGACCGACCTGCGCACCCGCAAGCGGGAGGACGCGCTGGCCGTCGTACGCAGCCTGGACGGGCTCACGCCGGCCGGTGACGGGGCGGCGGTGCTGGAGCTGACCGGGGAGCTGCCGCTGCGCTGGCTCGGCGCGCTCAACGACCTGCGCCTGACCCTCGCGGCCCGCCTCGACATCACCGAGGACGACGAGAGCGCGGTGCTGTTCCGGCTGCCGGACGACGACCCGCGCAAGCCGATGGTGATGGCGTACCTCTGGCTGGGCGGTCTCCAGGAAACCTTGATCGAAACCCTCTGAGAACCCTCAAGCGGGAACATCGTTCGCTCAGCGGACGCTCAAATCCGGATAACGATCAGATCACCGCCATGCGGTGATCTGATCCTTTCATTTGTCTTTGTCCAGATTTTTTAGCGCCCTCCGTCACATTTCTCCCCCTCCGGCAGTCGTAAGCCCGTGATAAATCTTCACGACTGCCGAAGGGACGCCACCCATGTCCCCCGGCTCGCTTGGACCGGCGGACCGCCGGCGTGCAACTCCATCCGTATCCGGGGGGATCGAGGACCCGATCCGCAGCCACTCAAGGCGCGGGTCGGCGTGGAGAAAGGCGCACCAGACATGACCTCTGTGCAGGTCGAGCAGCACGACAAGAAGCCCGGCGAGGGCACTCAGGGCGAGGGCGGCGAGGGGTACCACCGCACGCTCGGCGCCCGTCAGATCCAGATGATCGCGATCGGCGGCGCCATCGGCACCGGCCTGTTCCTGGGCGCCGGCAAGGCGATCTCCAAGGCCGGACCCAGCCTGATCCTGGCCTACGCGATCGCGGGCCTGGTCATCTTCTTCATCATGCGGGCCCTGGGCGAGCTGCTCATGTACCGCCCCGTCTCCGGCTCCTTCTCGGACTACGCCCGCGAGTTCCTGGGCCCGTTCTGGGGATACGTCACCGGCTGGACGTACTGGCTGTTCTGGGTGGTCACCGGCATCACCGAGGTCACGGCCGCCGCGCAGTACATGTCGTACTGGACCCACGACAGCTTCCCGCAATGGGCCTACGCGCTGATCTTCACGGTCATCCTCTACGCCGCCAACCTGATCTCCGTGAAGCTCTTCGGTGAGCTGGAGTTCTGGTTCTCCATGGTCAAGGTCACCGCCATCGTCGGCATGATCCTGATCTGCGCCGGCATCCTCACCATCGGCTTCTCCGACGCGGCCGACACCGCCACCGTCACCAACCTGTGGAACGACGGCGGCTTCTTCCCCAAGGGCATCGGCGGCACGCTGATGACCCTGCAGATCGTCATGTTCGCCTTCCTCGCGGTCGAGCTGGTCGGCGTCACCGCCGGCGAGTCCAAGGACCCCGAGAAGACCCTGCCCAAGGCCATCAACACCGTGCCGTGGCGCATCGCCGTCTTCTACGTCGGCGCCCTGATCATGATCCTGTCGGTCGTCCCGTGGACGCACTTCCAGCCGGGCGTCTCGCCCTTCGTCGCCGCCTTCGAGCGCATGGGCCTCGGCATCGGCGCGGCCATCGTCAACTTCGTCGTGCTGACCGCCGCCCTGTCCTCCTGCAACTCGGGCATGTACTCCACCGGCCGCATGCTGCGCGACCTCGCGCTCAACGGCCAGGGCCCGAAGTTCTTCGCCAAGCTCACCAAGAGCGGCACCCCGCTGGTCGGCACCACCTTCTCCGCCGCGCTCATGCTGGTGGGCGTCTGGATCAACTACGTCGCCCCGGGCAAGGCCTTCGACTACGTAGTCTCCTTCGCCACCATCTCCGGCATGTGGGCCTGGATCATGATCCTCGTCTGCCAGATCCGCTACCGCGCCAAGTCGGACCGCGGCGAGCTGCCCGCGTCCCCGTTCAAGGCGCCGGGCGCCCCGTACACGAGCTGGTTCGCCCTGTTCTTCATCGGCATGGTCATCGTGATGATGGGCGCCGACAAGGACTCCCGCGTCTCGCTGTACTGCGCCCCGCTGTGGGGTCTGATCCTGGGCGTCTCGTACCTGGTGATGAAGTCCCGCGACCCGCGCGGCGCGGCCTTCACCAAGGCCTCGTAGCGGCCTCGCAGGACCCTCGCAGCACACTCGTAGCACCCGAGGACCGCGAGTCCCGGCCGCCTGTCACGGCCGGGAACCGCGCTCCCACGGACCTTGTGTCCACCATGCGGGCCCTTGCGTACCACTCCTCGGTACGCAAGGGCCCGTCTGCTTATCCTGTCGCTCATGCTGACCCTCACCCAGGCCCTGTACGACCAGATCGTCGCGCACGCCCGCCAGGACCACCCCGACGAGGCGTGCGGCGTCGTGGCCGGACCGGCGGGCACCGGCCGCCCCGAGCGGTTCATCCCGATGCTCAACGCGGCCCGCTCGCCCACGTTCTACGAGTTCGACTCGAAGGATCTGCTGAAGCTCTACCGCGAGCTGGACGACCGCGACGAGGATCCGGTGATCGTCTACCACTCGCACACCGCCACCGAGGCCTACCCCTCGCGCACCGACGTCACCTACGCGAACGAGCCGGGCGCGCACTACGTCCTCGTCTCGACGGCGGACAAGGACGGCCTCGGAGAGTTCCAGTTCCGCTCGTACCGGATCGTCGACGGCGTGATCACCGAGGAAGAAGTGCAGGTCGTCGAGGCCTACTGACCACCATGTGAGCGGTCGGCGTCCACGATGCGGGATCACACTCCAAACCGGGGACCGGGAATCGTTAACATGACCGCATGGTTTCCCACGACGTGAGCATCGAGACGCCCGGCAGGCTGCTGCTCGTGGCGCGGCTGCACGTCGACCTGTGCCGCCTCGCCAGTGCCATCTGTCCTGCCGTCTGAGCACCAGAGCCCTTCCGCGCGGGGGGCCGACGCACCGCGCGCAGCACGTTCCCGACCCCCCCTGCCCACGCCCTGACGACTGGAGACAGCCATGGCCATCGAGGTCCGCATCCCCACCATCCTCCGCACCTACACCGAAGGCGAGAAGGCCGTCTCCGGTGAGGGCGCGACCCTCGCCGACCTCTTCGCCGACCTGGAAACCCGCCACAAGGGCATCCAGGAGCGCATCGTCGACGAGGCCAAGGGCGGCGAACTGCGCCGCTTCGTGAACGTCTACCTCAACGACGAGGACGTCCGCTTCCTCGCCGGCATCTCCACCGAGCTCAAGGACGGCGACAGCGTCACCATCCTCCCGGCCGTGGCCGGCGGATCGAAGTAATGCGCTACGACTCCCCGCTGGCCGCCGTCGGCAACACGCCGCTGGTCCGGCTGCCCCGGCTGTCGCCCTCGGACGACGTCCGCATCTGGGCCAAGCTGGAGGACCGCAACCCGACCGGCTCGATCAAGGACCGCCCCGCGCTCCACATGGTCGAGCAGGCCGAGAAGGACGGCCGGCTGTACCCCGGCTGCACCATCCTGGAGCCGACCTCGGGCAACACCGGCATCTCGCTGGCGATGGCGGCCAGGCTCAAGGGCTACCGCATCGTGTGCGTGATGCCGGAGAACACCAGCCAGGAGCGGCGCGACCTGCTGGCCATGTGGGGAGCCGAGATCATCTCGTCGCCGGCCGCCGGCGGCTCGAACACCGCCGTCCGGGTGGCCAAGGAACTGGCCGCGGAGCACCCCGACTGGGTGATGCTCTACCAGTACGGCAACCCGGACAACGCG
Source organism: Streptomyces sp. NPDC001513 (assembly GCF_042894695.1). Classification (NCBI taxonomy): domain Bacteria; kingdom Bacillati; phylum Actinomycetota; class Actinomycetes; order Kitasatosporales; family Streptomycetaceae; genus Streptomyces; species Streptomyces sp. NPDC001513. The sequence continues at coordinate 279,987 of NZ_JBIAVU010000010.1, read as the reverse complement.
GGCGCGCACTACGCCACCACGGGCCCGGAGATCCTCGCCGACCTCCCGTCGATCACCCACTTCGTGGCGGGCCTGGGCACCACGGGCACCCTGATGGGCGTCGGCCGCTTCCTGCGCGAGCACGTCCCGGGCGTCAAGATCGTGGCGGCGGAACCGCGCTACGACGACCTCGTCTACGGCCTGCGCAACCTCGACGAGGGCTTCGTCCCCGAGCTGTACGACGCCTCGGTCCTGACCACCCGCTTCTCGGTGGGCTCGGCGGACGCGGTCACCCGCACGCGGGAGCTGCTGCAGCAGGAGGGCATCTTCGCGGGCGTCTCCACCGGAGCCGCCCTGCACGCGGCGATCGGCGTCGGCCGCAAGGCGGTGGCCGCGGGCGAGACGGCGGACATCGTCTTCGTCGTGGCCGACGGCGGCTGGAAGTACCTCTCGACGGGCGTCTACACGGCCGCGACCACCGAAGAGGCCATCGAGGTCCTCCAGGGCCAACTCTGGGCGTAGCCCCTGCGGACCGCTCCTGGGGCTCCGCCCCAGACCCTCCCCCAGACTCCGTCCGGGGGGACCCCCCCGCCTCAAACGCCGGCGGGGCTGGATGTTGCAGCCCCGCCGGGCACAATCCAGCCCCGCCGGCGTTTGAGGCGCGGGCGCGGAGCGCCGTGTAGTGGCGCCGGGGCACAATCCAGCCCGTCCGGCGTTTGAGGACCGGGTCCGGGCGGAGCCCGGTCAGTGGGACAGCCGCTCCGCCAGGATCGCCGCATGGCTCGCGGCCGGGTCCTTGACCGCGGTCAGGAGCGTGAGCGGCCCGGCCGCGGCCAGCGAACGCAGGCGGCCCAGCTCCGCCACCGCCTCCGGCCCCGCCAGCTCCGCGAGGTACCGCTCCCGGAACTCCCCCGCGGAGCCACCCCCGTGGAACCACTTCCGCAGCTCCGCGGACGGCGTCACCGCCCTCGGCCACTCGTCCACCCCCGCCGCCTCCTTCGACAGGCCCCGCGGCCAGAGCCGGTCCACCAGAACCCGCACCCCGTCCCCGCCCGGCTCCGGCGGGTCGTACACGCGCCGCAAGCGGATCTCCGGCTTCACCGGCCGCCTCCCAGTCCCTTGACCTCGTCCCACACCGCCGGGTCCAGCACTCCCATCCGCGTCCGGAACTCCCACAGCGACACCTCCGCCGGCCGGTCCGCCTCCAGGAAGCCCGCCCGGCCCTGCGCCCCCACCGTCCCCGGGGGCAGCGGGATCACCCCGGCCCGCCGGTCGTCGTACTTCCCGGTGATCCACGCGACCCGCGCGCGGTGGCCCCGTACCGTCTGGACCGCGAGGACCAGGCACGTACGGCCGTCCGCCAGGGACCACAGCTCGCCGGCGTGCGGATGCGGCGGCGGACCGGACCCGTGCGCCGACGGGGCCCGGCGGGGGACACCCAGCCGCGCCCCGGCCACCAGCGCCACCAGCGCCACGGCCACGACCGCAGCCACCGCGGGCCACCAGGACGTGTCCATGTTCCGACCGTAGCCGCGCCACCGGCACCCGGCACCCGGCGCGGCCGCACGGCCGGGATGGGCAGTCTGCTCTAGGCCCGTACACCTGACCGCTTGCCATTACTGGGTATGAGTGGTGCAGGCGGTGACTTCCCCCACAACGGCCCGCCGCGGAGGAGCGACCGGACGTTTCGCGCCTTACGCTCGACGCACGCACGGCCCGCATTCCGTCCACGGACCGTCCACGGAGGTTCACGCTCCATGAAGCTCACCGTCGTCGGCTGTTCGGGGTCGTTCCCGTCTGCGGAATCGGCCTGTTCGAGCTACCTCGTCGAGGCCGACGGCTTCCGGCTGCTCCTCGACATGGGCAACGGCGCCCTCGGGGACCTCCAGCGCCACTGCGGTCTCTACGACCTCGACGCGATCTTCCTGAGCCACCTGCACGCCGACCACTGCATCGACATGTGCGCGTACTTCGTCGCCCGTTTCTACCGGCACGAGGGCGGCCGCTGCGGAACCATCCCCGTCTACGGACCCGAGGGCACCGAGCGGCGCCTGACCACCGCCTACGACGACGTCCCCGACGAGCGCTCGATGAGCGAGGTCTTCGACTTCCGCACCCTGAAGTCCGGAAGCTTCGAGATCGGGCCGTTCCAGATCCGCACCGAGCGGGTCGCCCACCCCGTCGAGTCCTACGGCATCCGCATCGAGCACGGCGGCCGCTCGCTCACGTACTCCGGGGACACCGGCGCCTGCCCCGAGCTGGGGCTGCTCGCCGACGGCACCGACCTCTTCCTGTGCGAGGCCTCCTTCACGCACGGCAAGGAGGACATCCCGGACCTCCACCTCAACGGCCGCGAGGCCGGCGAGTACGCGCGCGGCGGCGACGTCGGCCGGCTCGTCCTCACGCACATCCCGCCGTGGACGGACGCGGCGCAGAACCTCGCCGACGCCCGCGCGGTCTACGACGGCCGGGTCGACCTGGCGTACGCGGGCGCGGTCTACGAGGTCTGACCTTCCCGAACACGCGGAAGCCCCCGCACTCCCGGAAGGGAGGGCGGGGGCTTCGACGTGTGGGCGAGCGGGCTTACTTGGCCTCGGCCTTCAGCAGCTCGGCGAGCTCCTCGTCGGACTCGCGGCCCGGGGTCGGGAGGTTCCACTTGACGATCGCGAAGCGGAAGACGACGTAGTAGACGGCCGCGAAGCAGAGGCCGACCACGGCCAGGCCGAGCGGGTTGGTCGCCTTGCCGAGGTTCAGCAGGTAGTCGATGGCGCCGGCGGAGAAGCCGAAGCCGTCCTTCATGCCGAGGGACCAGGTCAGGGCCATGGACACACCGGTCAGGACCGCGTGGACCGCGTACAGCACCGGCGCGATGAACATGAAGGTGAACTCGATCGGCTCGGTCACACCGGTGACGAAGGAGGTGAGCGCGAGGGAGAACATCATGCCGCCGACGACCTTGCGGCGCTCGGGGCGGGCGCAGTGCACGATCGCGAGGCAGGCCGCCGGGAGGGCGAACATCATGATCGGGAAGAAGCCGGTCATGAACTGTCCGGCGGTCGGGTCGCCTTCGAGGAAGCGGGAGATGTCGCCGCTCTTGCCCTGGTACTCGCCTGCCTGGAACCACGGGAAGGAGTTGAGCAGGTGGTGCATGCCGACGGGGATCAGCGCGCGGTTGGCGACACCGAAGATGCCCGCGCCGACCGCGCCGGAGCCGACCAGCCACTCACCCATGTTGTGCAGACCGGTGCCGAGCACCGGCCAGATCACGCCGAAGACGATGCCGATGACCAGGCCGGCGAAGGCCGAGAGGATCGGGACGAGGCGGCGGCCGCCGAAGAAGCCCGCCCACTCGGGGAGCTTGGTCCGGTAGAACTTCTGGTAGAGGAGGGCGACCACGATGCCCATGACGACACCGCCGAGCACCTTGGCGTCGACGGGCGCCTCGATCATGACGACCTTGCCGTCGACTGCCTTGGCTATCTTGGGCAGGCTGGAGTCGGTGAAGGTGGCGAGGACGCTTTTGAAGACCAGGTAGCCGGTGACGGCGGCGAGGGCGGTGGAGCCGTCCGACTTCTTGGCGAAGCCGATCGCGATGCCCACGGCGAACAGCAGCGCCATGTTGTCGAGGATCGCGCCACCACCGGCGGCCATGTAGCCGGCGATCTTGTTGATGAACTCCGGCATCGAAGCCGAGCCCAGCATGTCCTTGTCGCCGAGGCGAACCAGGAGTGCGGCGGCAGGCAGCACGGCCACGGGGAGCATGAGGCTCCGGCCGATGCGCTGCATGACGGCCATCACGCCAGCGCCCTTCTTCTTCTCGGCCGCGGGGGCGGCAGCCGTGGTCACAAGGTCCTCCAGTGGGCAAGGCGCCGCCAGGGGAAACGGGGACGGCGGCGTCTTAGAAAGGGGGGATACACGGGGGCTCGAACGCGCCTCGTGGTCTACACCAATTGTGGTGTAGACCAGTTGTAACACGGTGAGGGTTAGATAAGGAACCTTCGATTTCCTGTGGCCTGGATCACATGTCCCGGGGTATGCCGAAGGGCCCCCGGATCGTGATCCGAGGGCCCTTGACGGACCGGGTTCCCACCCTGCCGGGAGGCTCAGGCCTTGATGGTCTCCGCCTGCATCGCCTCGATCTCCTCGTCCGACTCGCGCCCCGGAGTCGGGATGTCGAACTTGGTGATCGCGAAACGGAAGACGACGTAGTACACCACCGCGAAACACAGGCCGATCGGAATGATCAGCAAGGGCTTCGTCGCCAGGCCGAAGTTGATGAGGTAGTCGATCAGACCCGCCGAGAAGCTGAAGCCGTCGTGGACGCCCAGTGCCCACGTCACCGCCATCGACACACCCGTCAGCACCGCGTGGATCGCGTACAGCACCGGCGCCACGAAGAGGAACGAGTACTCCAGCGGCTCGGTGATGCCGGTGACGAAGGACGTCAGGGCCACCGACAGCATCAGGCCGCCGACCTCCTTGCGCCGGGCCGGCTTCGCGCAGTGCGTGATCGCCAGGGCCGCCGCCGGAAGCGCGAACATCATGATCGGGAAGAAGCCGGTCAGGAACTGCCCCGCGTTCGGGTCGCCCGCCAGGAACATGTTGATGTCGCCGTGCACGGTCTCTCCGTCCGGCTTGGTGTAGCTGCCGAACTGGAACCACACCGGAACGTTCAGGAACTGGTGCAGGCCGATCACCAGCAGTGCGCGGTTGGCGACGCCGAAGATTCCGGCACCCCAGGAGCCCAGCCCCACCAGCCAGTCGGAAAAGCTCTCCAGTGCGCTGCCGACGGGCGGCCAGATCCACAGGCAGAGCGCCGCGAACCCGATCGCCACGAACGACATGATGATCGGGACCAGCCGGCGGCCGTTGAAGAAGCCCAGCCAGTCGACCAGCTTGACCCGGTGGTAGCGCTGCCAGAACCAGGCGGAGAGCAGGCCCATGATGATGCCGCCGAACACTCCGGGGTTCTGGTACGTGAACTCCACGAAGGTGTCGTTCGGCCCCAGGCAGCCACCGCCGATGTTCCTGGTGCCGACCGGGCAGGAGTTGGGGAAGGCGTGCAGCACGTTTCGGTAGACGAGGAAGCCCGCCACCGCCGCGAGGGCCGTCGAGCCGTCGGCCTTCTTGGCCATGCCGATCGCGACGCCGATGCAGAAGAGCAGCGGCAGGCCGAGGTCCGCGTTCAGCAGCGCGCCGCCCGCGGCCAGCATCACCTTGGACACGATGGTCCAGCCCAGGCCCTCCTCGCCGAAGACGCCGGCCTGCCCGAGCCCGTTGAGGAGCCCGGCCGCGGGCAGCACCGCGATCGGCAGCTGCAGGCTCCGTCCCATCTTCTGCAGCCCCGGGTACAAGCCGCTCCACCAGTTCTGCTGCCGCGGTGCTGCCGCGGCGCTGCTCGCACTCATCGGAGTCCCTCCTGAACGGCCCGTTTTGGCGGGGGCAGCACGTGCGGCACACTGGTGTAGACCAGTCGCGGTGGCAGGCTGCTGCTGATCGTCATGATTCGGCAGACCCGGGTCATGCGCTCGTGTAGATGGGCCAACCGTGCGTTACCGTGACAAAGCGGATTGCGCAGGTCGTTCTTCGTAGAACTCAGGGAGAAACACATGGCCACCAAGGCTGAGAAGATCGTCGCCGGGCTCGGCGGCATCGACAACATCGAAGAGGTCGAGGGCTGCATCACCCGCCTGCGCACCGAGGTCGTCAACCCCGACCTCGTCGACGAGGTCGCGCTCAAGGCCGCCGGCGCCCACGGCGTAGTCAAGATGGGCACCGCCATCCAGGTCGTCATCGGCACCGACGCCGACCCGATCGCCGCCGACATCGAAGACATGATGTGACCCGGACCCCGTAGGCGCGTAGGCCCCGTCCGGGCCCACAGCGGACCCCGTCCCGGAACCACCCGGACGGGGTCCTCGCGTTCCCCCGCAGGGACTAGGCTCGGAGCCATGTCTCGCATCGACGGCCGTACGCCCGAACAGCTCCGCCCGGTCACCATCGAACGCGGATGGAGCAAGCACGCCGAGGGCTCCGTCCTCATCTCCTTCGGAGACACCAAGGTCTTCTGCACCGCCTCCTTCACCGAAGGCGTCCCGCGCTGGCGCAAGGGCAGCGGCGAAGGCTGGGTCACCTCCGAGTACTCGATGCTGCCCCGCTCCACGAACACCCGCGGCGACCGCGAATCCGTACGCGGCAAGATCGGCGGCCGCACCCACGAGATCTCCCGCCTCATCGGCCGCTCGCTGCGCGCCGTCATCGACTACAAGGCCCTCGGCGAGAACACCATCGTCCTGGACTGCGACGTCCTCCAGGCCGACGGCGGCACCCGCACCGCCGCCATCACCGGCGCCTACGTCGCCCTCGCCGACGCCGTCGCATGGGGCCAGCAGAAGAAGCTCATCAAGGCCGGCCGCAAGCCCCTGACCGGCACCGTCGCCGCCGTCAGCGTCGGCATCGTCGACGGCGAGCCGCTCCTCGACCTCTGCTACGAGGAGGACGTGCGCGCCGAGACCGACATGAACGTGGTCTGCACCGGCGACGGCCGCTTCGTCGAGGTCCAGGGCACCGCCGAGGGCGAGCCCTTCGACCGCAAGGAACTGAACGCCCTCCTCGACCTCGCCGCCGGCGGCTGCGCGGACCTGGAAGCCATCCAGCTGGGCGCGCTCGAACTATAGGCCGAGTCCGCTCCCTGAGCGGCAACCGCCGGGCCCGGCCCGGCGTCTACGAAGACACGGGCGCACGGTGTCACAGCCGTGCGCCCGTCCACGCATCCGAATCCTGCTCCCGGGGAGAACGCATGAAGCTCCGCATCGCTGCCATAGCCGTGGCCGCCGTACTGACCGTCCCGGCCCTGTCCGCCTGCGACGCGATCTCCACGGCGATGGACTGCGCGAACACGGCGGTGGCCATCACCGACGGCGCGAACGACCTCCAGCAGGCGGTCTCCCAGGCGGGCAACAGCCCCCAGGACGCCCAGAACGCGCTCAACCAGATCGAGGCGAACCTCAAGAAGATCGGCGACCAGACGGACAACGCCGACCTGAGCAAGGCCATCACCTCGATGAACACGGCGGTCAAGAACGTCCGCGCCTCCATCGAGAGCGGCAACACCGTCCCGGACATCCAGCCCGTCGCGGACGCGGCCAGCGAGATCTCCAAGGTCTGCACCCCGGGATAGCCCGGGATAATGGGCGCATGACCTCGACGCCCAGCCGCCTGATCCTGGCCACCCGCAACGCGGGCAAAGTCTCCGAACTCCACGCCATCCTGTCCGAAGCCGGCCTGCCGCACGCGCTGGTCGGCGCGGACGCGTACCCGGAGATCCCGGACGTCAAGGAGACCGGGGTCACCTTCGCCGAGAACGCCCTCCTCAAGGCCCACGCCCTCGCGCAGGCCACCGGTCTCCCGGCGGTCGCCGACGACTCCGGCCTCTGCGTGGACGTCCTGAACGGCGCCCCCGGCATCTTCTCGGCCCGCTGGGCCGGCACGCACGGCGACGACAAGGCCAACCTCGACCTCCTGCTGGCCCAGCTCGGCGACATCGCCGACGAGCACCGCGGCGCCCACTTCTTCTGCGCGGCCGCCCTCGCCCTGCCCGACGGCACGGAACGCGTGGTCGAGGGCCGCCTCCTGGGCACCCTCCGCCACACCCCCTCCGGCACCGGCGGCTTCGGCTACGACCCGATCCTCCAGCCCCTGGGCGAATCCCGCACCTGCGCCGAACTCACCCCGGCCGAAAAGAACGCCATCTCCCACCGAGGCCAAGCCTTCCGCGCCCTCGTCCCGGTACTCCACGACCTCCTGGGCTGACCCAACGCGACAGGTCCGCTGCCTTCAGCAGAAGGCAGCGGACCTGTCAGATTTGTACGCCCGGTCGGACTCGAACCGACAACACATGGCACCTAAAGCCATTCTCTCTGGCCAATTGGAGTACGGGCGCATGCGCTGGGGGCCACTCTACTGCGTGGGCTCCACTCGTCTTCCGCCACGGCACCACGTGCTGGTGAGCGCATGGCAGTTGGGGCACAGCAGCCGGAGGTTCTCGCGGCGGTCGTCGGTCCAGTCGCCGTTGATGTGGTCGACCTCCAGGGTCATGGGTCGCCCGTGCCACTCAGGGGGCGTCCCGCAGCGGTCGCACCGATCGGGCACGCCGACCTCGCGCAGGGCGCGGCGCAGGAGTTTGGTCGTGGTGCGCCGCCCCCCTCCATGGCGAACGAGGATCTCATCGGCAGGCCTACGACGAACCGTGCCCGGCTTGTCGCGCTGGTGCGCCTGTCCCAGGAAGTGGGAAGTGTCGAGCCCGTCCTCGAGGATCCACGCCTTCGCGGACTCCCTCCAGTTGGAGGCAACCGGTCGTCCCAGGTGTCGCAGGGTCTCCGCGAGCGACACGGACGCCGCGACCGCTTCGCGCAAGACTGCCTCGTCCGACTTCACGTGACACGTGTAGGGCCTCCGCCTGAAATGGGAGATGTCGATGCCGTACTCACGGAAACGGCGCAGGAGGTACGGGCCGAGCCGTGGGTGAGGCTCCGCACCCAGGTGGGTGATGACCTCATCGATGTCCGCGCAGAGGGCCGCTGCTCGGGCCAGGACCGGCCGGGTCCAGCGGACCCGGCCGCTCATCGGCGCCCCTTCGCCCGGCCACGATATGTGTCGGTCGTGGAGTGGCAGTTGGGGCAGAGGAAGCGCAGATTCTCCGCTCGGTTGTCGCGCCAGTCGCCGTTGATGTGGTCGACCTCGAGCTGGAGTGGGTTCCCCAGCCAGACGGCCTCCATGCCGCAAAGGGCGCACTGTTCCTCGCCGTCGCACTCCAGCAGTGCACGCCGCAGTCGGGAGCTGGGCACCCTCACGGCGGTCGCGGACCGATCCTCTCGGAGCACCTCCTCGGGGGCGCGCCGCCTCCGGTTCTCGCGCGTCCGCTCCGATCGCGGCGCAGGTGCGAAGTGGGAGGTGTCTATGGCGAAGGACTTCACCTTGCGGCTGATGTGCGTGTGGTGGCCGCCCACGACGTCGAGGCCGAGGTGTCGGAGCACATCGCACATGCTCTTTGAGGCGGTCACGGCCTCCGTCAAGACCTCCTTGGTCCACTTGACCCCCTCTCGTTCGAAGTGGGAGGCGTCCACTCCCAGCTGCCGCATGAGGTCGCGGACGTAGCGCCGCGAGCCGCCCTTCGGGTCCACCCCCAATTGCTCCAGCGCTTCCGACAACGTGCGCGATGTCCTCGCCGCTTCGCTGAGCCGTTCCTTCGTGTAGCGCCTTGTCGCCATTCCGGCCCCTTCCCGTGCGGCCGCGTGTGCGGCGCTCGTATGGAGTAACGGGCCGATGGGTGGCCGGTTACGGCCGGTTTCGGCGGATAAGCGGAGCGGCCCGCGCCGGATTCGGGGCGGGCCGCTGCGGCGGGGTGGGGGGTGGTCAGATGTTCAGGTCTTTGATGATCTTGGCTACGTGGCCCGTGGCCTTGACGTTGTAGAAGGCGTGCTCGATCTTGCCCTCCTCGTCGACGACCACCGTGGAGCGGATGACCCCGGTGACCGTCTTGCCGTACAGCTTCTTCTCGCCGTACGCGCCGTACGCCGTCAGGGTCTCCTTCTCCGGGTCGCCGACCAGGGTGACCTTCAGGTGCTCCTTCTCGCGGAACTTCGCGAGCTTCTCCGGCTTGTCCGGGGAGACGCCGATGACGTCGTAGCCGGCCGTCGCCAGGACGTCCAGATTGTCCGTGAAGTCGCAGGCCTGCTTGGTGCAGCCAGGGGTCAGGGCGGCCGGGTAGAAGTAGACGATCACCTTGCGGCCCTTGTGGTCGGCGAGCGAGACCTCGTTGCCGTCCGCGTCGGGCAGGGTGAAGGCGGGGGCGGTGTCGCCCGGCTGGAGTCGCTCGCTCATCTGGACAGTCTCCTCAAGAGGGGATCGGTACGTCTCGAGACTAAGCTGACAGACTGTTCACCGGGGACTACCCCCCACCGGACCACGACGACGGAGGCAGCGCGGTGCCCGAAGCCAGGACCCCCGCACAGATCGAGGCGGACATCGTCCGCCGCCGCGAGCAGCTCGCCGAGACGCTCGACGAGATCGGCGTGCGCGTGCACCCGAAGACGATCATCGGGGATGCGCGGGCCAAGGTCGTCTCGACCGTCGACCACACGGCCGGGCGCGCCTTCGCCGCGGTGAACCGTGTCGTGACGGATCTCCGGGACAGCCTGCGCCACGACGACGGGACTCCGCGTCCCGAGCGGATCGTGCCGGTCGCCCTGCTCGCGGTGGGTGTGGTCGGTGTGTTTGTCCTGTCGGCACGACGCAGGCGCGCGTGACCCTGAGCGGCACGGGGCGGGCGCGGACAGGTAGGTTCGGGGCGTGAGCGACAACACCACCCACGACAAGCTGCCCATCCGCATGCTGCACGACCGCGTGCTCGTGAAGTCCGACCTGCCGGAGGGCGAGCGGCGCTCGGGCGGCGGCATCCTGATTCCGGCGACGGCCGCGGTGGGCAAGCGGCTGGCCTGGGCCGAGGTGGTCGCGGTCGGGCAGAACGTACGGACGGTCGAGCCCGGGGACCGGGTCCTGTACGACCCCGAGGACCGTGCCGAGGTCGAGGTGCGGGGCGCGACGTACGTGCTGATGCGCGAGCGGGACCTGCACGCGGTGGCCGCGGAGCGGCTGGAGGGGTCGGAGGACTCCACCGGTCTGTACCTGTGAGCGTGCATCCGCTCCCCAGCTGAGCAGAGGAAGGGCTGGTGGCCTTGGTCACCGGCCCTTTTCGCTGCCTTTTGCTACGGTGGAGGAGAACCCGACGAGACGCGCCGTACCGGGTACGACAAGACGACGCACCCCGTATCGCTCATCGTCTCGGAGGTGCCGTCATGGCCTGGGTTCTTCTTCTTGTCGCCGGTGTGATCGAAGTCGGCTGGTCGATCGGCATGAAATTCACCGAGGGCTTCACCCGGCTCTGGCCCAGTGTGTTCACGGGCGCCGGGATCGTCGCCAGCATGGTGCTGCTGTCCTACGCCGCGAAGACCCTGCCCATCGGTACCGCGTACGGGGTGTGGGTGGGCATCGGCGCCGCCGGCGCGGCCGTGCTCGGCATGGCGGTGCTGGGCGAGCCCGTCACCGCCTCCCGGATCTTCTTCATCTGTCTGCTGCTGGTCGCCGTGGTGGGGCTGAAGGTGACCTCCGGTCACTGACCGCCCGAGCCGGCGGTCCGGCGGTCGGTCATTCCAGGAACGCCGACGGCGGAGGGCGCAGGCCTTCGGCCGGCCCGCCGTCGGCGCCCTGGGTGCCCGTCGTCGTCCCCTGGGTGCCCTGGGTGGTGCCGCCGTTGTCCTGGCCGCCCTGCGTCCGGCCGCCGTTGTCCTGGCCCCCGTTGTTCTGCCCGCCCTGGTTCTGGCCGCCGTTGTCCTGGCCGCCGTTGTTCTGTCCTCCCTGGTTCTGGCCGCCCTGCGTCCGGCCCCCGTTGTCCTGACCCCCTTGGTTCTGGCCGCCGTTGTCGCGGCCGCCCGTCGGCGGGCTCGGCCGTAGCGGAGGCGTGGGCGTGAGTTCGTCGTCCGGCGTCTCCAGCGGGGGGCTGGACTCGGGGGAGGGCGGTGGCGGGGGCTGCGCCGCGCCCGGCTGGAGTTCCAGATCGAAGTCGACGGGGTCGGTGCCCTCCAGCGCGGTCTTCGTGTACGCGGCCCAGATCCGGGCCGGGTAGCCGCCACCGCCGATCCGGGGCTCGCCCAGGGCCCCGTAGAGCGACTGGAGGGTGCCGGTGTCGGGGTCCTGGCCCATCATCGAGACGACCGTGACCAGGTTCGGGGTGTAGGCCGCGAACCAGGCCGAGCGGTCCAGTTCGCCCGTGCCGGTCTTGCCGGCGGCCGGGTGGCCGGCGGCGAGGGCCGCCGTACCGGTGCCGTTGTCCACGACGCTGACCAGCATGGACGTGGTGGTGTCGGCGGCCTCGCGGCTGATGGCCTGGGTGGGGGTGCGCTCGGGCAGGCCGATCGTGTCGCCGCCCTTGGTGATCTTCTCCAGGAAGGTGTACGGGGTGCGTCGGCCGTGGTCGGCGAGGGTCGCGTAGGCCTGGGTCATGTCCAGGACGCTGGCCTGCATCGTGCCGAGCGCCATGGCGGGGCCCGTGACGAAGTTCGGGGTGTCCTCGGGGATGCCGAGGTCGACGGCGGTCTTCTTGACCTTGCCGGTGCCGACATCGACCACCATCTGCGCGTACACGGCGTTGACGGAGAGGTCGGTGGCGGTGTTGACGGTGATGTTCCCGTACGAGATCTGGCCCTCGTTCTCGGGGCTGAAGCGGATCCGGCCGCCCACGACGGGGCGCCGGTTGTCGCCGTTGTAGATCGTGTTCGGGGTGATCCGGCGGCCGTCCTGGGTGCGGGAGCCGTTCTCGACGGCGGACGCGAAGACGAACGGCTTGAAGGTGGAGGCGACCTGGTAGTCGTGCCGGGTCGCGTTGTTGACGTACTGCTTGGTGTAGTCGACGCCGCCGTACATGGCGACGACCTTGCCGGTGGCCGGATCGATGGAGACCCCGCCGGCCCGCACCAGCCGGTCCGCCTTGCGCGTCTCCGGCTCGAGTTTGCTCATCATCTGGTCGTCGACGGCCTCGACGAAGGCGGTCTGGCGGCGCTTGTCGATGGTGGAGGTGATCCGGTAGCCGCCCTCGGCGAGGGTCTTGTCGTCGAGGATCTTGTTCTCGACGATGTAGTCCTTGATCGCTTCGACGAGGTAGCCGCGCTGGCCGGACAGGCCCGCGGCCGCGCGGACCTTGCCGGGCTCGGGGAACTGCGTCGTGGCGCGCTCGGTCTCGGACAGCCAGCCCTTCTTGACCATGCCGTCGAGTACGTAGTTCCAGCGGGCGAGCGCGCGGGGGCGGCTCTGGGGGTGGGCGACCACGTCGAAGGCGCTGGGGGAGTTGAGGAGGGTGGCGAGGTAGGCGCCCTCGGCGGTGGTGAGGCTGCCGGCGTCCTTGCCGTAGTAGGCCTGGGCGGCGGCCTGGATGCCGTAGGCGTTGCGGCCGAAGTAGCTGGTGTTCAGGTAGCCCTCGAGGATGTAGTCCTTCGACTTCTCGCGGCCGAGTTTGATCGCGATGAAGAACTCTTTGACCTTGCGTTTGATCGTCTGTTCCTGGCCCAGGTAGTAGTTCTTGACGTACTGCTGGGTGATGGTGGAGCCGGACTGGGTGCCCTTGCCGGTCGCGGTGTTCCAGGCGGCGCGGAGCATCGCCTTGGGGTCCACCGCCCGTTCGGAGTAGAAGTCCCGGTCCTCGGCGGCCAGTACGGCTTCCTGCACGGTCCGCGGGACCTGGGAGAGCGGCACGTTGACGCGGTTGACCTCGCCGTCGCGGGCGATCTGCGAGCCGTCGGAGTAGAGGTAGACGTTGGACTGCGCGGTGGCGGCGGCGTTGGCCGGCGGGATGTCGACCAGCAGGTAGCCGGCCACGAGGGCGCCGCCGATCAGCAGGGCCAGGAGCAGGACGGCGCCCAGGACCATGCGCCACGTGGGGATGAGGCGGCGCCAGCCGGTGCGCTTGCGGCGGGGCTCCTTCCCCGGTGCGGGCGGCCCGGGTTGGGGCTGCGGTTGCGGCTGGGCCTGTGACTGCGGCTGGGCCTGTGGCTGCTGCCGGTCCCCGGGTTGCTGCCCCTCTCCCGGTTGCTGTCGGGGCCGCTGGTTCGCCCGTGGCTGCCGTGCTTCGGGCGGGGTGTCCGGGTCACGAGGGGTCCAGCCCGGGGGTGGTGACTGGTCGCTCATCTCCAGGACTCCTCGACGCCGTTCGAAATATCCACTTCTGTACCTCATGGTGTCTACCCGATGGCCGGTGATTCCGCTCCGGACGGGCGTAAATCGGTCGCGTGGATCGCCCCTCCGCACTAAGCTCGCGCGCTTTGGCCGACGTAGGAACGACGTGGAAAACGGAGGGATACGGTGCGCCGGAGAGTGCGTCTCTACCTGGCGGTCGCGGCAGGCGGATTCAGGCGGTACGCCACCTATGGAACGGCGACGGCGGCCGGGGTCTTCACCAACACCACCTTCGGATTCATCGTGGCGTACACGTACATCGCGCTGTGGGACGAGCGCCCCGGGCTCGGCGGCTACGACCAGGCGCAGGCCCTCACCTTCGTGTGGGTGAGCCAGTCGCTGCTTGCCGCAGGGGCGTTGATCGGAGGCGGCTTCCAGGAGGAGATCCAGGAGCGGGTGCGCACGGGCGACATCGCCGTCGACCTCTACCGGCCGGCGGACCTCCAGATGTGGTGGCTCGCCGCCGACATGGGCCGGGCCGGATTCCAGCTGCTGGGGCGCGGGCTGGTCCCGCTGGCGGCGGGGGCGCTGGCGTTCTCGCTGGCGCTGCCCACCGATCCGCTGCGCTGGCTGCTGTTCCTGGTCTCGGTCGTTCTCGGGCTGACGGTGAGCTTCGCGGTGCGCTACCTGCTGGGGCTGCTGGCCTTCTGGCTGATGGACGGGTCCGGCATCAACATGATGGCCACCGTCGTCTCGATCTTCTTCTCCGGGATGCTGCTGCCGCTGACCGTCTTCCCGGGCGGCTTCGGCGAGTTCGTGCGCGTCCTGCCGTGGTCGGCGATGCTCCAGGTGCCCATGGACGTCCTGCTGGGCAAGCACGCGGGGGCCGGGGGCGCGGCCGAGGCGCTGGGGTTCCAGGCCGGCTGGGCGCTCGTCCTGCTGGGCGTGGGGCGGCTGCTGCAGTCGGCTGCGACGCGGAAGGTGGTGGTCCAGGGTGGCTGAGGCACAGGCGGAGGCCGTGGGGCCCGCGGAGGCCGTCGAGGCGGCGCCGGGACGGGAGTTGACGGCGCCGCAGGGGGTGACGCCGGGGGCGGGGCCGGGGCCGCTCGGCGGGTCCGCTCGCGTACGGCAGGTCCGGGAGGGGCTGCGCGGCTACGGGCTGATCGTGGCGATGTGGATCCGGTCGACGATGACGTACCGGGCGTCCTTCGCGCTGTCCGCCTTCGGGAACGCCGCGATCACCCTCCTCGACTTCGTCACGATCTTCATCATGTTCTCGCACGTGGACGTCCTCGGCGGCTTCACGCTGCCCGAGATCGCCCTCCTGTACGGGTCCTGCTCGGCCTCGCTGGGCCTGGCGGACCTGCTGATGGGGAACACCGACCGGATCGGCGCCCGGATCCGGGACGGCTCGCTGGACACGATGCTGGTGCGCCCGGTCCCGGTGCTCGCGCAGGTCGCGGCGGACCGGTTCGCGCTGCGCCGGCTCGGGCGGGTCATGCAGGGGCTCGGGGTGCTGGGCTGGGCGCTCTGGACCCTGGACGTGGACTGGACGGCCGGGAAGGTGCTGATGGTGCCCGTGATGATCGTGTCCGGGGCGGCGATCTTCGCGGCGGTGATGGTGACCGGGGCGGCCTTCCAGTTCATCGCCGGGGACGCGGCGGAGGTGCAGAACTCCTTCACCTACGGCGGCTGCACGATGCTCCAGTACCCCCCGACGATCTTCGCGAAGGACCTGCTGCGCGGGGTCACCTTCGTCGTGCCGCTCGCCTTCGTCAACTGGCTGCCCGCGCTGTACGTGCTGGGGCGGCCCGATCCGCTGGGACTGCCGGGGTGGGTCGCGTACCTGAGCCCGCTGGTGGCCTTCCTGGTGTTCCTGCCCGCGTCGCTGGCGTGGCGCGCGGGAGTCCGTTCGTACCGAAGCACGGGGAGCTAGCTGTGGCTGACGCGGATGCGCTGATCTCGCTGGACGGGGTCGAGAAGGTCTTCGACGTACGGCGCCGGGTGAGTCTGATGCGCCGGGAGAAACGCCAGGTGCGGGCGGTGGACGGGATCAGCTTCGAGGTCGCGCGGGGCGAGATGGTCGGCTACATCGGGCCCAACGGCGCCGGGAAGTCGACCACCATCAAGATGCTGACGGGCATCCTGACCCCGAGCGGCGGCCGGCTGCGGGTCGCGGGCATCGACCCGTCGCGGGAGCGGATGCGCCTCGCGCACCGGATCGGGGTGGTCTTCGGGCAGCGCACCACGCTGTGGTGGGACCTTCCGCTGAAGGACTCGTACGGGCTGATGCGGCGGATGTACCGGATCCCGTCGGCGCGGTTCGCGGAGAACCTGGAACGCTGCGTGGACCGGCTGGACCTGGCCGAGCTGCTCGACGTACCGGTACGGCAGCTGTCGCTCGGGCAGCGGATGCGCGGGGACATCGCGGCGGCGCTGCTGCACGATCCGGAGGTGCTGTACCTGGACGAGCCGACGATCGGGCTCGACGTGGTGAGCAAGGCGAAGGTACGGGGCTTCCTGCGGCAGTTGAACGAGGAGCTCGGGACGACGGTGCTGCTGACCACGCACGACCTCCAGGACATCGAGCAGCTGTGCGAGCGGGTGATGGTGATCGACCACGGGCGGCTGATGTACGACGGGGTGCTGGACGGTCTGCACGCGGCGGGTTCGGCGGGCGCGAGCGAGCGGACGTTGGTGGTGGACCTGGAGCGGGAGCTCGCGCCGATCGAGGTGGCGGGTGCGCGGGTGGTGAAGGTGGAGGGGCTGCGGCAGTGGCTGGCCTTCCCGGCGGGGACGTCGGCGGCCCCGCTGGTGGCGGCGGTCGCGGCGGAGTACCCGCTGGTGGACCTGTCGGTGCGGGAACCGGACATCGAGGACGTGATCGCGCGCATGTACGCGGGCCGCGGCTGACGCCTCTCACACGGCGGGGCGGTCAACCGGCCGGGTCAGGGGAAAACCGGGGTCGATCTCAGGGACGTGCCCAGGTCCTCCCCGTACAACTCCCGGGAAACCCTGCATAGTCTGGTGCGCATGAGTGACGATCGGCCGGAGAAGCCGTTGCCGGAGCTGAGGGCGTCGGATGCCGACCGGGACCGGGTGGCGGAGCGTCTGCGGGACGCCGTCGCCGAGGGCCGGCTCGACATGGAGGAATTCGAGGAGCGGCTGGAGGCGGCGTACAAGTCCCGGACGTACGCGGAACTGGAACCGCTGACGCGGGACCTGCCGGCGGCGGCGGGGCCGGCCGCGCAGCCGGTGCCGGCCGCCGGGTCGGCAGCCGCGCCGTGGTCGGGGCGGATCGGCGGGGCGGGGACCTCCACGCTGGCGGTCGCGGTCATGTCGGGGTTCCAGCGCAAGGGCCGGTGGACGGTGCCGGCGCGGTTCGACGCGGTGGCGTTCTGGGGCGGCGGCGAGCTGGACCTGCGCGAGGCGGACTTCGCGCAGCGCGAGGTGGTGATCAACTGCGTCGCGATCATGGGCGGCATCGAGATCACGGTGCCGCCGGGGGTGGAGCTCGACGTACGGGGCTTCGGCTTCATGGGCGCCTTCGACCAGCGCCACAGCCCGGGCCCGTCCCTGCCGGGCGCCCCGCGGGTCGTCATCACGGGCTTCGCCTTCTGGGGCGGCGTCGAAATCAAGGTCAAGCCCCCCAAACCCCCGACACCGGGCCCGTCCCTCCGCAAAGAGCTGTAGCGACGCAGCCGGGGGCAGGGGCGTCGCCCGCCGCGCCGCCTGCGGGCGCCGTTGCGGGCCAGCAGGGCACGCGGCGGGCCCGCACCCCGGTCCCTGCGGGCATCGGCGTCGGCGGCTCGGCTTGGCCGACGGCCGGCCGGTGCCCCGGGCAGGGGCCGCATCGGCCCCGTCGCGGCAGCGTCACCCCGGACCGGACCGGACCGGGCCAGGCCGGGGCGTGGCCCTGTGCCCGGTAGGGAACGGATCGGTCGGCCGGAGGCCGAGGGGGTCGGGCCGTCGCGGCAGCGGCACGGGGGGCGCGGGCCTCCCGTACCGCAGCCCCCGCGGGAGCGAAAGGGCGTGGCGGGAACTCCTCGGGCCTCCCAGGAGTCGGATGCTATGCAGACAAAACCGGCGCCCCCGGGGGAAGGCAGGAGCACGTGGAGAACCGCAGCACAGCCGGAGGCACCGCCCCGCCGCCGGCGCCACCACCACCCGTACCGCCCCCCGCCCGCGGAGCGTTCGTGTTCAACGCCGCGGACGAGGAGCGCCGGCGCGGTGTCCGGCGGATGAAGACCCTCGCGACGGGTCTGCTGATCCTGGTGGCGCTGGTCTACGTACTGGCCAAGTACGCCCAGCACGCGTGGGGCGCCGGCGGCTGGGCCGCGTACGTGGCCGCCGCGGCCGAGGCCGGCATGGTCGGCGCGCTCGCGGACTGGTTCGCCGTCACCGCCCTGTTCAAGCGGCCGCTCGGCCTGCCCATCCCGCACACCGCGATCATCCCGACCAAGAAGGACCAGCTCGGCGTCACCCTCGGCGAGTTCGTCGGCGAGAACTTCCTCTCCTCCGACGTGGTCCGCGCCCGCCTCCACGCCCTCGGCATCGGCGGCCGCCTCGGGGCCTGGCTGGCCGAGCCCGCCCACGCGGACCGGGTCACGGCCGAGCTGGCGGCAGCCCTGCGCGGCGCGCTGACCGTACTGCGCGACTCCGACGTGCAGGCCGTCGTCGGCGAGGCGATCACCCGGCGCGCGGAGACCGCCGAGATCGCGCCGGGCATCGGCAAGACCCTGGAGCGGGTCGTCGCGGACGGCGGCCACCGCCGGGCCGTCGACCTGATCTGCGCCAAGGCCCACGACTGGCTCGTCACGCACGGGGACTCGATCACGGACGCGGTCCAGGGCGGCGCCCCCGGCTGGACCCCGCGGTTCGTGGACCGCAAGGTGGGCGAGCGCGTCTACAAGGAGCTGCTCCGTTTCATCACGGAGATGCGGGACATGCCCGAGCACCCGGCGCGCGGGGCGGTGGACCGGTTCCTGCGGGACTTCGCGGCCGACCTCCAGTCGGACACGGAGACCCGCGCGAGGGTGGAGCGCCTCAAGTCCGAGATCCTGGCGCGCGACGAGGTCCAGGACGTCATCGCCTCGGCCTGGTCGGCGATCCGCTCGATGATCATCTCGGCGGCGGAGGACGAGCAGAGCGAGCTGCGCCTGCGGGTCCGCGCCTCGCTGATCTCCCTGGGGGCGCGGCTGGCCACCGACGGCCGGCTGCAGGCGAAGCTGGAGGGATGGATCGAGGGCGCGGTCGTCTACGTCGTCACCACCTACCGGACCGAGATCACCTCGCTGATCACGGACACGGTGGCCGGCTGGGACGCCGAGCACACCTCCCGCAAGATCGAGGCCCACATCGGCCGCGACCTGCAGTTCATCCGGATCAACGGCACGGTGGTCGGCGCCCTGGCGGGCCTGCTGATCTACTCGGTGTCCCGCGCCTTCGGGGCCTAGCCCGAGAAGAGGACGCTACGGGAGCGGCAGGGGCAGCTCCAGCTGGGCGTGCCCGCGGGCGGTGACGCCCGGCGGCGCGGGGCGGGCCGCGCCCAGGGCGAGGAGGGCGCGCAGGGCCCCGACGACGTCCGCCGGCCGGTCCCGGAGGATCGCCGGGGTCGTACTGGCGACCAGGACGCCCCGGGACTCCAGGCGCAGCCGGCGGTGCAGCGTGGCCTGCCAGGCGTCGCGCGTGTAGTGGTACTCCGCGGAGTCGACCTCCAGCGCCACGCCCTCCTCGGGCCAGTACGCGTCCGGTGAGGCGAGGAACGCGCCGTCCGGGGCGTAGAGGCGGGCGTTCCACAGCGGTGCGGGCAGGTCGGTGGCCGACAGGGTGTCGCGGGCGCGGCCCTCGGCGATCGAGCGGACCCCGGCGAGCAGTTCCGCGGCGGCGGCGCGGACGGCGGGGCGGTGCCGGACGCGGCCGGCGCGCAGTTCGGCGTGCAGGTCGTGGGGGTGGCACCAGCCGCCCTGGACGACGTTCGCGAGGACGGAGCGCACCAGGTCGGGGTCGTCCGTGCGGGCCGCGAAGTCGGCGGCGGCGCGGACCGGGCGGGCGCTGGGGACGCCGTGGATGTGGATGGTCGCGGGCCAGCGGGAGGTCGGGGCGGGCCGGACGCGGCCGGCGGCCGTCACCGTGCGCGGGGAGCGTACGAGGACGTGGAGCGGGTCGGGCGGGGCGCCGCGGATGCCGAGGAGCGCGAGCGCGGCGCCGCCGGTGAGCGCCGCGGTCGCCCCGGACAGCGGGTCGGCGGCGGGCTCGGCGGCGTACAGGACGGCGGACAGCGCGTGTTGCCGGGGGTCCGGCGGGCCGGTCTGCAGGAGGTACACCCGTGGCAGGAGCCGTTGCCAGGGCCCTGCGCGGCGGCTGCGGCCGCTGATGGTGGCGGCCGGGATGCCGGCCTGCCTGAGCTGGTGGCGGGTGGCCATGTTGAGCTGGCGCTGGGCGACGGCGATGCGTGTGATCATGCCCCGGGTATGCCCGGTGGGGTGCGGGCGATGCTCAGGCCGAGGGGTGGTTCGGGGCGAGGAAGACGACGACGCCGTTCTCCGTTCCGGGCAGCGGGGTGACCTCGTGCCAGCCGAGCCGGCGGTAGGTGGCGACGGTGTCGGTGGCGATGCGTGCGGTGAGGAGCCAGGCGCGGGAGTCGGGGGCGTCGGCGGTGATCTCGGCGAGGAGGGCGCGGCCGGTGCCGTGGCCGCGCGCGTGCGGGAGTACGGCGAGCTCGTCGATCTCCAGGGCGCCGATGAGGAGTTCCCGTACGCGCGGTCGGCCGAGCTGCGCGGTGACCTGCCCGTAGGCCCGGTCGGTGGGGAAGGTTTTGGGGGTCAGCCAGGCGGTGGCGAATCCGTCGATGCCGACGGCGGACTGGGCGAAGGCGGTACGGAATCCCGTACGGCGGCTGTCGGCCTGGAGCCGGGCGGTGAACTGGCGAATGGTTTCTTCGTCTTCGTTCCACGGCGGCGCGGAGAAGACCTCGCTGTAGGTGTCGGCGAGTTCGTCCGACAGGTCGAGGACGGCCGGTCCATAACAGATCACGTTTGCAGCTCCTTGGGCCGGCTTGGGCGGCTTCGGTCGTATCGCCCCTCTCGGAGAGTGAATCTACGCCCGGGAGGTTCCCTTCAGGGCAGGTGCACGGATCCGGAGGGTGTGCGACAAATCCGACTTCCGTACGGTGTCGCGGGCCGCCCGTATCGGCGGCGCACGGGCGGGCGTTGAACGGGGAGAGCGCGAAGCGGAGCGGAACGCACCGAGTGACGCGCACGACTCACAGGACACGTACGACCTTGTACGACTCGCACGACACCCGGAGCCCAGCGTGCCGACGAACACCCTCATCACCCGCGTCCTGGTCGCTCTCGGGGGCTGCGCCGTGGCGTTCTTCATCATCCTGGGGGTGATGGCGGTGCTTCCCCGCGCCGTTCAGGACACCGTCCCGCCCGGTGTCCTCGGCGGGGCGGTCGTGGTGCTGGGGGTGGTGGCCGCGCGCCGCTTCGCCCGGCGGGCGCGTTAGCCTCGACCGATGACGTCCGAACGGCCGGAGGCACCCACCATGGCTCAGCTCCCCACCTCACTCGTGGCCGCAGCCGGCCTCGTCGGCGGCTACGCCGCCGCCCGCTGGACCGGCAAGCGCCCCCTCGGCGGCGTGGTCCTCGCGGCCGCCGGCACCGTCGCGGCCCGCGAATGGCACCGCCGCACGACCCCGACGACGACGGCCCTCCTCGGCGCGGCCTACATCGCCGCCTTCGCGGCCTCCCACCCCCTGGCCAAGAAGATCGGCCCCTGGCCCGCGGTCTTCACCGCCGCCACCACAATGGCCGCCACCACCTACGCCACAGCCGACCGCTGACCCACCGCGCCCGCGTCCGGCCTTCGTCTTACGGACCGAATACCGCACGGCTGTCGGTCCGTCGCGCAAGCGTTTGCCGTGGCGGGTCCGGGCGCTGGCTAGTGGGTTGCCTCGCGCTGGATGGTCTTCCCCGTGGCTTCCTCAATGAGCTGGATGACAATTTCCAGTCGTTCGTTCAGGAACGTCGTGTAGTCGTCGTTCAGGAGCCCGCTGGCCTGCTGACTCGCGATGGCGTGCGATGCCAGTACGTCCGTCAGCCTCTGCTCGCCGTATGCGCTCTTCATCTTCTCGATGTAGACGCTGGGGGCGTGGCTCGCGATGATGCGATTCGTCTCCCCGTCGATGAGGGAGCGGTTGAGCATCAGCTCGGAGCTTTCGGAGCCTTGTTGCTTGGCCAGGTGGGCCTTCGGGAAGATGTGGTGGGACTCGGCTTCCAGCGCACGGGTGGCCGTCATGCTCTGGCCGGTGTGGAAGTCAGCAGCTCTGTTCTTGACGAGCAGGCAAATCAGGCCCGAATAGAGGGCCTTGCGCCGCACTGTCGCCGCTCGCAGTGTCGCCGCGTTGATGTGCAACGCGTCGATCGCTTCGGGCGCCTCGCCGTCGCCGGCGATGATCCAGTGGGAGAGCCGTGAGTAGTCGGCACCCATCTGGCTGTTCGCGCCCTGGTCGTAATTGGTGGTGAAGGTACTCGCCCAGAAGAACCGCTGTAGCCGGCGCAGAGCTTCGGAACGCTCCAGAGGCTTCAGTTCCTTCTGCTTGTCCCACACGGCGGCCATAGGAGTGAGGAGCATCCCGTACGGGAGCCACTTCTGAGAGGTGACGCCGCAATCTGACTGGAGCATGTCGATCACGGCTGCGAAGCCTGCGGTCGTGCTCTCCCAGTAGGCCTTGATGTCGTCTCCGGTCAGCCTCTTGAGGACGTCCGATCGCTGGGCAGTCCCCCGGACTCGCAGGCAGATGGCCTGGAGGACGTTGTACGGATCGATGCGAAATTCCTTGAGAGCCCTGTGGTTGGCCTCGGCCTCGTCCCAGAGGTCCCGCAGATTCACTCCTTGGGGGAAGAACCGTGCGGTGAGGAGCTCGAAGGGGCCAAGCGGCTTTCCGGTCCGGTTCAACGTCTCGAAGATGGTGCAGACGGCATCCATCGACGTTGAACTGGGGAGGGTGAGGACAGGAAGGCCGTAGGTCTTCAGCGGGCTGATGTACTTGTCGCGCATTTCCCGGTAGAGGCTCTTCGCCTCCTTCGCGGAAAGCGGTATTCCCGGATCGTTCTCTATCGCGTCAGCATAGTCGTCCAACCAGTCATCGAACTGGTGGACTTCGGCTATGGGGAGATGGGACGGCATAGGTGGCTGGCTGCGTCGACCCGCCTTCGCGATGGCGGGCATGGAGAGGATCGCCTTCTCGAAGTCCACGTCAGGAACCTCGCGGACGCTCCGAGACGGGATGTCGACGAACTCGTCGACCTTGATGTAGTACCGCTCGTCGCCCGATCCGGTCAGAGCCTGGTAGAGCGACGTGAGGCGCTGCTGCCCGTCCAGGACCAGTACCGAAGGCGGCTTGTTGGACGTGCTCGGAGCACCGTCGAAGCTCCGGCTGGCAAAGGCCTGGCCCTCTCCCTGCTCCCAGAAGAGGAGTGTGCCCACGGGGTAGCGCGACATGATGGAGCCGAGAAGCTCTGCGGTCCGGGTGGAATCCCATACGAAGTCCCGCTGGAAATCGGGAAGGGCGATCTCCTGGCTTTGAATTCGAGTCACGATATTCAGGACCTGAAGCGGATTGGTCTGGAATATGGGGTCCGACTCGTATGCGCTGGTCATGGATTCCTTCGGGATGAAAACGGATTGCGGGCCGTATGGTGCCCGGTGTTAGTTACTGCCCCCGTGGCATTCCGCGTACGGCTTGCCCGATGTGCACCAGCAGGGGTTGGTGGGGGTGGGGGGCCAGGGGGTGGCTTTGCCGCGGGCCGCGAGGGTGGTGGCGTATTCGGCCAGGAGGGACGGGGAGGCCGGGGAGGTCTTCTCGGAGGCTGCGAAGGCCTCGTACGAGGGGACGCTCGCGGTGACGATGCCGAGGTTCGTGGTGCCCGAGGCGGCCAGGGCGCGCAGGGAGGTCTCGATCTCCCGCAGGTGGGCCTCGTGCGAGGCGTACTCCGTGGCGAGGGTGGGGTACGAGGTGAGGAGCTCGGCCAGTTCGCGCGCGGGCCAGTGGAGGATCGCCACCGGGAACGGCCGGGAGAGGGCCGCGCGGCGGTCGCCCAGTTCGGCGCGCAGGCGGGCGATCTCGGCGCGCAGTTCGGCCGGGTCGTCGGAGCCGAGCGCCCAGATGCGCTTCGGGTCGTGGAGCTCGTCCAGGGGGATCGGGCCGATGTGACGGGTGTCGGCGACCATGTCCCAGTCGTCGTGCGGGCGCCCGAGGAGGCGGCGTACCCGATGGCGGCCCGTCAGGAGGGCGGTGGTGGCCTGGGTGAGCGGGGCGTCCTCCGTGATGAGGAGGGTCGCCGCTTCCGTGAAGCACTCGTGCGAGGCCTCCAACTCGTCGTGCGCCTCCAGGGCTTCCGCGATGACCTCCCACGGCGCCGGGTCCTTGGGCGAGGCGGCGCGGATGCCCGAGATGAGGGCGCGGGCCTCCGCCTCGTGGCCGTACTCCCACAGGTTCGCCGCCTGCAGGGCCTTGATCAGGTGGGGGTCGGAAGGTGAGGAGGACAGGAGTTGGTCGTAGAGGGCGCTCGCCCGGTCGCGTGCGTCGGCCAGTTCGAGGTGGGCCGCGGCCTGGAGGAGCAAGGGCTCCTGGTCCTCGGGGTAGCGGGTCGCCGTGCGGATGAGGCGCTCGGCTTCGGCGATGTGCTCGGCAGGCGTGTCGGGGCGCATGGTTCACACCGTACTGCCGCTGGTCAGTTGACGGGGGAGGACTTAGGGTGCCGCCCGTGCGGGATCACATACCTGTGGTGGTTCAGGGGAGCGGCCGGCGGGCGCGCCGGGCCGGTCTCGTGGGGGTGCTGTGGGCGGCCGCCGAGCTGACCGTCACCGTGGGCGTGGTGGTGTTGTTGCTGGTGGTGCACCAGGTGTGGTGGACGAACCGGCAGGCCGCGGCCGCCGCGCAGGAGCAGGTCCAGTCCCTGGAGCGGGCCTGGGGGCAGGATCCCGCACCTGGTGAAGGGGCCGGTGCATCTGACGTACCTGATGTTCCGGAGGCGGCCGCGGCCGTACCCGGACCTGAACCCGCCCCCGCAGGGCCGTCACGGTCCTCCCGGCCCGCCGCCGGGCCGGCGGCGCAGCGGGACCGGGCGTACGCCGTCCTGCGCATCCCGCGCCTCGGGCTCGTCGTCCCCGTCGTGCAGGGGATCGACAAGCGGGCCGTCCTCGACAAGGGCTACGTCGGGCAGTACCCCGGGACCGCCGGGCCCGGGGAGGGGGGGAACTTCGCGCTGGCCGGCCACCGGAACACCCACGGCGAGCCCTTCCGGTACATCAACCGGCTGCGGGCGGGCGACGAGCTGATCGTCGACATCCGGGGGCGCAGGTTCACATATGTGGTCGGGAAGATCCTGAGCGAGACGACCGAGCGGGACACCGGGGTGATCGCACCCGTGCCGCGGAGCGTGGTGAAGCCGGACCAGGGGTACGGCGAGCCCGGCGCGTACATCACCCTCACCACCTGCACGCCCGAGTACAGCTCCAAGTACCGGCTGGTGGTCTGGGGAACCCTCAAGTCGTCCTGACCCGTTCCGTTGTCAGCAGGGACGGTTACCATCGAACGCGTACGTGAATTCGCGCGCGGGAGTGGAGAGGGGGAGGTTCGTATGGCCAACGTGTTCGCCCGTGCCACGCGCGCCCTCGCCGTGCTGCTCCCGCTCGTGCTGCTCGGGGGAGTCCTCGGGCTGTTCGCCGGAGAGAGCGGGCTGGGCGCCGTCGTGGTCGCCCTCGCGGCCACCGTCGCCGTGGGCACCGAGGCCCTGGCCGCCGCCACCCGCCTCGTGCGGCCCGTTCCACCGCACCGCATACGCACCGCGATACGTGATCGCGAGCAGCGCACGGCGTTCCTGCCGCAGCGTGATCCCGACGCCTCGGGCCGGTCGCGGCCCAGGGCGCCCGGCCGTGCCCTCCTGACGGCCGCGTAGGGGCGCGCAGTACATCTCGTTGTCGTGCTTGTCCTCGCCTTCTGCTGACTGAACACTGTCGTCGCCCCTCGCGGGTCGTCACGCCGAAATGCATCTCTTTCGACGTTCGACGAGACCCTTCGGAGGGCCCACGTGTCCGTTTTCACCCACCTTGTTGCTGAGCTGGGCCGGCTTCTGGAGCCGGTACTGGCCCAGTCCGCGACCGCTGCCGCGATCGTGCTGTTCACCGTGCTCGTACGGCTCGCCCTGCACCCGCTGAGCCGGGCCGCCTTCCGCGGGGCGACCCCGGTGGCGGGGTGCCTGCCGCTGCTGCTCCAGCTGCCGGTGTTCTTCGTGATGTACCAGGCGTTCTCCTCGTCGAAGGTCGGCGGCGAGGCCAACGAGTTGCTCGGACACCGGCTCTTCGCCGCGCCGCTGGGCTCCCGGTGGACCGAGGCGCTGGGGGAGGGCGGTCTGTTCGGGGCGCAGGGGCTGGTGTTCCTCGGGCTGTTCGGGGCGATCGCGGTGGTCGCCGCCTGGAGTGCGGTACGGGGACGCAAGGCGGCGGCCGTGACCGCGGAGGCGGCTGCGACTGCCTCCGCTTCCGCCTCCGCGGCGACGCCGGCCGGCCGCGGCAAGGCCAAGCCGGGGGCGGCGAAGGCCAAGGCGGGTGCCAAGGCCGGGGTCGTGGCCGAGGTGACCGCCGAGCAGCAGGAGGTCATGCGCAAGCTGGGCGGCGTACTGCCCCTGCTGTCGTTCGGGACCCTGATCACGGCCGCCGTGGTGCCGCTCGCCGCCGGGCTGTACCTGCTGACCACCACCGCGTGGTCGGTGGCGGAGCGCGCCTGGCTCCAGTACCGCAAGGAGCGGGCGGAGAAGAGCGAGCTGACAGAACAGACGGAGCGGGCCGTGGCCAGCGGTGGAGCGGTGCGTTCCAGTCTGTGAACAGGGTCTTGCGGATTGGGCGGACATCTTGGAGGATCAACCAATCCTCCGATGGCCGCAACCCATCGGCCGGCCCGTGGCACGCCCATGGGCCGACCACCCACGACCACGGGAGAATGCCCATGAAGCTGCTGCGTGTCGGACCCGTCGGGTCGGAACGCCCCGCGCTGCTCGACCAGGACGGGACCCTGCGTGACCTGTCCGGCCTGATCACGGATGTGGACGGCGGCCTGCTGGAGGACGACTCCGTGCTGTCCCGGGTGCGGGACGCGGCCGCCTCCGGTGAGCTTCCGGTCCTGGGCGCCGAAGGGCTCCGGATCGGTGCGCCGGTCGGCCGCATCGGCAAGGTCGTGGGCATCGGCCTGAACTACTTCGGGCACGCGGCCGAGATCGGCGCGGAGCCGCCGGCCGAGCCGATCCTGTTCCTGAAGGCCGCGGACACCGTGGTCGGCCCCGACGACACCGTGCTGATCCCGCGCGGCAGCGTGAAGACCGACTGGGAGGCCGAGCTCGGCGTCGTCATCGGCAGCACCGCCCGCTACCTGTCCTCCGCCGAGGAGGGCCTCGCGCACGTGGGCGGCTACGTGCTGGTCAACGACGTCTCGGAGCGCGAGTTCCAGATCGAGCGCGGCGGCACCTGGGACAAGGGCAAGAACTGCGAGACCTTCACCCCGCTCGGCCCCTGGCTGGTCACCGCCGACGAGGTCGCGGACCCGCAGGTCCTGGACGTGAAGCTGTGGGTCAACGGCGAGCTGAAGCAGGACGGCAACACCTCGGACCAGATCTTCCCGGTCGGCGAGGTCGTCCGGTACCTGAGCCAGTTCATGACCCTCTACCCCGGCGACGTCATCGTCACGGGTACGCCGGCCGGCGTGGCCATGGGCCAGCCGGAGCCGAAGCCGTACCTGCGGGCGGGTGACGTCGTGGAGGTGGCGATCGAGGGCCTGGGCCGTCAGCGCCAGGAGTTCAAGAGCGCCTAGAAGCACAGGCGGGGAGGGGGGGGGGCCGCCCCCCCCCCCCCCCCCCCCCCCCCCCCGCCCGCGCCCGGCCCCCCCCCCCCCCCGCGGGGGCGGGGGGGGGGCCCCCCCCCCCCCCCCCCCCGGCCCCGC